>CAZETC010000011.1:13801-19214 GCA_964515435.1 uncultured Candidatus Nitrosotenuis sp. | reverse complement strand
CAGACTTTGATTTGTTTAGCAAAAAGTCAGAGTCGATTTCAACGTCAAAATGGCCGACGTTTCCCATCACGGCTCCGTCCTTCATTTTTAGAATGTGCTCTTTGGTTATAATGTCGCGCATTCCAGTGCATGTGATAAAAATGTCGCCGATTTTTGCAGCTTCTGCCATCGTCATTACCTCAAAGCCATCCATGTGCGCTTCAAGTGCCTTTACTGGATCAACTTCTGTCACTATTATTTTTGAGCCCCTGCCGCGGCTTCCCGCTGCAACCCCCCTTCCCACCCAGCCATAACCAGCAACCACTACGCGTTTTGACGCGAAAAGCAGGTTCATTGCCCGCAGGAACCCGTCGATTGTGGATTGTCCCGTCCCGTATCGGTTGTCAAACATGTGTTTTGTGTATGCTTCATTTACCACTATGACCGGATAACGGAGTTTTCCTTTTCTTTGCATTGCCATTATTCTGTTGACCCCTGCAGTTGTTTCTTCGGTGGAGCCGAGAATCCTCATGCTTTTGAAATTTTTATCAAAATGTAGTTTTACATTCATGTCTGCACCATCGTCTGTGATGATTACTGGTTTGTGATTCAAGACCTGCTCGATGCACCAGTCATATTCTTCGTTTGTCTCATCGTTCCAAGCATAAACATGGATTCCTTCCGATGCCAAGAACGCGGCTATATCGTCCTGTGTGGTAAGCGGGTTTCCGGCGCATGCTGCAACATTTGCGCCAAGCTCTTTTGCACCCATCAAAAGCACGGATGTTTCCTTTGTGATGTGAAGGCAGAAGCCAAGCGTTATGCCCCGAAATGGCTGTTGTTTTTTTAGTCGATTAATGGTATTATCTAAAATCGACATGTGGCTTCGCGCCCATTCATAGGAAAGGCGTCCCTGCGGTGCCATAGTTTCGTCCTTTACTTTGCTCAACATCATCCCCCCAAACATAACACTAAAAAATCTTAGCATGCATGGAATAAATCTAAATATTCAGAATTTTCAGACAAGATAATGGCCTGGAAAAAAGTGACAGAAAAATCCGACATTGAAAAAGGCAAGGGAAAAGAATTCAGCGTGGATGGAAAAAGAATCGCAATCTTTAACCAAGACGGATACCACGGAATCGACGCCTTGTGTGTGCACCAAGACGGTTCTATTGCGCCCGGCAAGCTAGCGGAGGATATCGTAGAGTGCCCCCTGCATTTTTGGCACTATAACATCAAAACAGGCGTGCTAGTGGATTATCTAAAGGATGTCAAGCTTCAAACCTACAAAGTCGAGGCGCGTTCCGATGGGCTTTACATAGATATTTAGCAATACGGTTTTTAATCAATATCATAAACAAGCTTTGTGGACAATCAAATTCTAAACGAAATAATTAACCAAGATTATGCAAAAATTCAAAACAACGTTGAATCGTTTCTGCGACAACACGTGACAAAATCGCAAGGCTTTGTCTTTGGCCTCAGCGGAGGAATAGATTCTGCAGTAGTTGCGCGAATCTGCGCAAAATCATTCAAGGACAAGACACTTGCACTTGTAATGCCAGACAGCAAAATTTCACCAAAAGAAGAAACCGGAGATGCCCTGCATTTGGTGGACAGCCTAGGGTTGAATTACAAGTTAATTGACATCAGTTTGATTCACTCGCAATTTGCAAATGTTCTGGACCAAGACGAGCGTGCCTTAGGTAATCTGCGCGCAAGAATTCGCACGTCGATTTTGTATTATTATGCAAACCTAACGAACTGCCTTGTCGTCGGCTCTAGCGACAGATCAGAGTATCTCATAGGATACTTTACCAAATACGGCGATGGTGCTGCGGATATTTTCCCCATCATATCACTGTATAAAACTCAAGTAAAAGAGCTCGCAAAACTTTTGCAGATAAAGCAGTCCATAATTACAAAAAAAAGCAGCCCGCACCTCTGGAAAGGCCATGTCGCAGAGGACGAAATCGGTGCTTCCTATGAGGAGATCGACTCTACACTGTACTGCATGATTGATAAGAAAATGTCGGTGGATGAAACTGTTAGTTCCACAGGCATCAGAAAAGACAAAATCGAGAAAATCCATCAATTGTATAAAAAAAGTGAACACAAGAGGATAATGCCGCCAAGACCAGAATGATATAAAATGAGGATTTTTGACACGCTCAGCGCGCAGGAAATTGAGGCTCCCCGAAAAAACGTTCGGATTTACCTGTGCGGGGTCACTGTTTATGATGAATCCCACATAGGCCATGCACGCACCATAATCATATTTGATACACTTAGGAGATTTTTAGAGTCAAAAGGGGATTCTGTGAACTTTGTTCAAAACTTTACTGACGTGGATGACAAGATAATCAATCGAGCAAATTCCGAGAATACCAGCGCATCAGAGATAAGTGAAAGATACATCACTCATTATTTTGAGGATTTTGACAGACTAAACATCAAACGTGCCACGGTCTATCCAAAGGCGACAGAACACATCACAGACATGATAACCTTGATAAAAAATCTCATAGACAACGGAGCAGCATATGTATCAAAAAACGGTGTCTATTATTCAGTATCCAGATTTGCAGAATACGGCAAGCTCTCAAAAAAGAAAACAGACGACCTTATTTCCGGTGCAAGAATAGAAGTTGATGAGGCAAAAAATGATCCTCTAGACTTTGCGCTGTGGAAGTTTTCAGAATCAGAACCAAAATGGCCTAGCCCGTGGGGAAACGGCAGGCCTGGCTGGCACATAGAATGCTCCGCAATGAGCCTCCGATATTTGGGAGAAGAGTTTGAGATTCATGGCGGGGGACGTGATCTTATTTTCCCCCACCACGAAAACGAGATAGCACAAACCGAGGCGTTTACGAAAAAACCCCTTGCCAAAATCTGGATGCATGTGGGAATGGTTACAATCAACGGCGAAAAAATGTCAAAATCACTTGGCAACATCAAGTCCGTACGACATGTACTGGAAAACTGGGGGCCAAACATAATCAGGCTTTTCTGCCTCTCTGGCCATTATTCAAAGCAAATTGACTATTCAGAAGAACTGCTAAAAGAAAACCTCATCAAGTGGCGCCAGGTGGAAACCGCATATTATGAAATGATAATGTCTGATGGTGTGAATGGCCCTAAAGACGAGGCCTTACAGCTGATTTCAGAATGTGGGAGCGAGTTTGATGCTGCACTTGAGGGCGATTTTAACACGCCCCTTGCCACAAATTCCTTCTTTAAGATGGTCAAAGGACTCAACAGGATATCGGCGTCAGAATCCATGACAAAATCCATTGCAGATTTGGCCTTGCCAGAATTTGAGCGAATGCTTGGAGTTTTGGGCTTGGAGGTACAAAGAGTAACAGAGAAGGAAAAACGCTCCATCACAGATTTAATCAAAAAAAGGGACGAGCTGCGTTCACAGAAGCAATACCAAGAAGCAGACATGATACGGCACAAAATCGCGCAAATGAATATTGTTCTGCTTGATCATAAGGGCAAAACAATCTGGATGAAAAAAGAAAAGATACTGTCAGATCCCTAGTGCTTTTTTGTCGACGCGCTGACCAGACTGACTACATCCCTGTCACGCAGCTGATACGTTGTCGGCAGACGCAAGTTGTACCGTATGTCTTTTGCGTAGAGTAACCCCCTTGTCAGGTCACTGTGTATCTCTTTTGCCAAGTCCATGACAGTTGCCCCGTCTTTTAGAAGTATCAAGTCAGGCAGGACATTTCCTTTTTTGTCAGAGAGGTGCTCCTCGTCAGCTACAGGATAAATCGTGTTCATTTTGAGCAGTTTGAAGACAGTCACGTTAATTGCGAACTGGACTCCGGTTCGCATGTATTCGCCCATGATTTCTTTTTTGATAAAGTCAAGCGCATTTTTTTGCTTTTGGCTTAGATCATCTGGCTTTACTATGTCAAACTGCTCAGAGCCAGGTGAGTATTGGATGAGGTTTTTTTGCTCTGCTCGTCGTAGTGACAATTCGCTGTCGGCACTTGCGGGAACTACGATCATGTCGTTGTAGCGCTCGCGTAATCTGGCAAAGTTTTTGTCGGCACCGTCAATGTCGATTTTGTTTGCAACAATCAAGGTGGGCTTTGCTATCTTACGCAGTACCGCAGCAAACTTTTTGCTTTCCTGAAAGTCCATATCGTCAAATTCCTTGTCTTCTATTCCTGCTGCCCGTAGTGCATCCTTTACATGGTAGTTGTTTACGCCGATTCCACGGTACAGGTCAGCTATTGCTACTATCTTGTCTGTTCCAGAATTGATTGTCTTTGATACCTTGTCCCTGTTTCCCTCAAGAATCTTAAGGTACCACATTATCAGCTCTTCTTCAATGTCTGCAAAATCAGAGATTGGATCGCCTGCTCCAACCTCGGTTATTTTACCAGAAGAGTCCACGCTTCCAGATACATCCACCACATGCAGCAATGCGTCAGACTGTGCAGCGACCGATAGAAACTGGTTCCCCAGCCCCTTCCCCTGCCAGGCATCTTTTATCAGGCCAGGCAGATCAATTAGCTCAATTGGAATGTAACGCCAGCCATTAACACATTTTGAGTTCTTTGGGCTGTCCTGCACTTTAAACTCAGAATGCACACACAGCGATATCGCATTAGTCATAGAGGTCTCCGGCTTTTTTGTTGTAAATGGATATGATGAAATTTCTGAAGACGATAGGGTTGCAGAATTGAAAAACGTAGTCTTTCCCGTGTTTGTCTTACCTATAATTCCAATTTTAATTGCCACAAGTAAAGTTGCGTTTTTGCCTATTTATCTATGACGACTTTATTTTTTCTTTGAGTCTCTCACAGGTATTCCTTAGCTCGTCAATGGACCACGTTATTTCATCGAGTTCTTCTTTTATCAGCTCCGAGTCCCATTTTTCAAGAGCCGTTTTTGAAATTTGACATGCGTGGTACAGCAGATTCCAGTACGGATGATGCTCTGCAGTTGTAAATGCTAGCTCAGAGACGTCATCCAACCCATTTTTTGCCCTAGCAAGGGAGCTCATGTTTTCCCCAAAAATTCGAATTATGTTTGATGGTATGTCCGGTTCAACCTTGAGCATCATGTCTTTTTTTGAATATTCCTGTACCAGCTCTTCAAGTGCGCGGTAAAACTCTTCAAAAGTGCTCATCAGAACAACCGTTGGTGCTCAGCCAGCATGCATCTGTTGAATACCACTTGGATCCCTGCCTTTGTTGCAAGGTCTTCGGCCTGCGGATTGTGGATTCCCTCCTGCAGCCATATGACCTTTGGTTTTTTCTTGATTGCTTCTTCTATTACTGGTAGTACCTGATCCGAGGGACGAAACACGTCGACTATGTCTATTGGCTGCTCAATACCTTGCAGGTTTTGGTATGATTTTCTTTCAAGTATTGTGTCAGCGGCAGGATTTACTGGAATGATGTTGTACCCT
>CAZETC010000011.1:8798-13791 GCA_964515435.1 uncultured Candidatus Nitrosotenuis sp. | reverse complement strand
ATTTCATCATCACTGTACCGATCTCTTTCCACAGAATGATCAAAGGAATAAAGGAATTAATAATTTATTGGCAAAGTTCTTTATAGGCAAAACTCCAAACTACCAATAATGGAAGAAGAGCCAAAAGACATCATAGTTTTGGGCGCCATAAAAAAGGGAGCCAAGAAATTCAACAAAATACTAGACAAGACTGGAATAGAACCAGAGGAGCTAAACAAGATCCTAGAAAAACTTGAAGCGCGCGGCTTTATCCGGACAGAAAAGAAAAAGGGATTCCTTGGTGGCGAGAAAATCGAGCTGCAGGTAACAGAAAAAGGCACAAACGAGCTGGATCAGAGAATCCATGAAATGGAGCAGAAGTGGAACCAAATGGTTCAGCTATACAAACTGGGCGACAAAAAGAAGCTTGAAGAATTCATGGGAAACAACAAGTCAGATTTTGCAATGATGATGTTTTTTGGCATGATGAACATGATGATGTTCTCCATGATGTTTTCCATGATTGGCGCGCCAATGGACAGCTATGTTCCGCCAGATCAGGTTCCGCCAGGCGCAGAAAACCAGCCTTCTGATGCAGGCGGCGACATGGGTGGAGACGCTGGTGGCATGGGCGATGGCGGATATGACATCGATGTTGGATTTTAATCACAAAAACTCTAAATTTTAATTCATCCGTCTGGTCAGGCAATCTATTGCTGTACACATCACACGATAAGTCAGGCATAGCCAAAGTTTTACAATTTCTAAAAGCGCACCATCTTGAGTATTTGTCGGGGGAGGACCTAAGCGAAGTTCTAAAGATAAGCAGGGTCGCCGTGTGGAAGCACATAAAGAAGATCCAAAGCCTTGGATACAAGATAGAGTCAAAACAAAACCTTGGCTACAGACTTACTGGAATGACTGACCTGATGCTACCTTGGGAAATAGCCGACGGGTTAAAGACAAGGCGAATCGGGAAAAGCGTGTATTATTTTGATTCGTTAGACTCGACGCAAAACTTTGCGGCATCGATTGCAAAAAAACACGATGAAAACGGCACCGTCATAATAGCAGAGACCCAAATCTCTGGCAAGGGACGGCAGGGCCGGAGTTGGGTTTCTCCAAAGGGCGGCATATGGTTGTCAGTGATACTTCATCCCAGATTTGATGTGGGCAAAGTCACGCTGGTGCCATTTGCGGCCGCAATAGCGCTATCTGACGCAATTAAAAAAACACTTGGGACTAAAACTGAGCTAAAGTGGCCAAACGACATAACGATAAATGGAAAAAAAATTGCCGGCATGATAATTGACGCGTCAATTGAATCAACACGGATTGAAAATTTGATTTTGGGAGTGGGCATAAACTACCGGGTTAACCCCAAGCAAATTGAGAAAAGAATCAGACATGGAAGCAATTTTTATGGAGTGACAACGCTTGTGGATGAAAGTAATACGGCAAGGCCGGTAAAGCTGGTTCAGACGTTTTTAGAGGAGCTCGAAAGGGTTTTGCTGCTTTTTGACGAGAACAAAACACAATCGATCATAAGCCAGTGGTCTAAAAAATCATCAACCATTGGGAAAACAGTCAGCGTTTCTGCCCCCGAAGGCGAGATCTCTGGCAGAGCAATCAAGCTGGACAGAGACGGAGGATTAATTATAAAACAAAACTCCAAGTCAGTCAGGATTATCACCGGAGATGTGACCCACCAAAAATGATTATTTTTTAGACTTTTTTCTGGTGTGTTTTTTCTTTCGCGGTTTTTTATTTGCGGCAGTCATGAGTAACGATGCCTTGACAGTCACTATGTCTTTCAGATCAGACTGTATTGAAAGCAACGATGTTGCTAGCTCTTCTAGCTGCTTTGCGTATTCATCATAGGCGGAAATCAGATTTGTTTTAGCCTGATCGGTTTTTGTAAGATGTTCGTTTGCACGCAAAATGTTGGTGGTGTTTATCATCTCTAGCATCGGTTGTTCCAAGGATCCTAATTGTGCCAGATCCTCCTTGGCTTTTCTGATTCGTGCCTTTAGTTCGTTCAAATTATTGCCAAGCCCAAGCATAGCAATCACATGAAATCTTTGATTATATTCATTTTTGCATGGTCATGTCATCAAACACAACCCTATGCGGATAATCACAACAAACGATGACGTCAATACGCGTATTGTCTATTCAGTCAGGGCGTTTTCGCTTCTTAGTTCGTCTACTAGCATCTTTGTCTTCGACGTAGCTCTTTCGATCATTGCAAAATATGACCTTGTTTCTTCATCGACGAATTTTTCCATACGCATTGAGAGAATTTCGTTTGCGTTCGAGATGACGCAGATTGGATCAACTAGATCATTTACAAGATCATCTCGTCTTTTGTCGTACAGTTCGTTAGTTAGGTAAATTGCTCCTGTTTTCTGGTCTTTTTGCTTTAGGTGTTCACATCGAACTGGCCTGTAGCCCATCACTGAGGTTTGGCCCCCTTTGCTCTTGTAACAATAACTTGAATTGGCTTTGATTTGTTCCACAGTAAGGTACACAGGCTAAACATGTTACAGGCCATTTCTGCAGAGTTTGTGTGCATTATAGAATCGTTTTCGTCATTTAGCTCCATCGAGCCGTTTAATGCGCCTGACATGATTAATTGCTTGTTTTCCTCAACTATCATTCTGCATTTTGATGGAAGCTTACCCATACGGACTTCGGAGGGATTCAGTCTGGCAATATAGGACATTACTTTTTCATCGGTGAGCTCGGTGAGGATTCTCACACTAATTCCGTTTTCTTTTAGAGCCTGAATTCTTTCCGGGATTACTGTATGATACATTCGCATCAGATCCGCCGATGGCGCTAAAATGTATACGGTCCCAGATACCTTCTGGAGTAATTTGCTGATCCTAGAATAAATGTTTGATCGTCCTTGGATTATTACAAACGATGATTGCTCTTGTGTGTCGATGTTCCTTGTAGTGCAGCTAATATCTTGGATAATTTTTTGCGACAGGTTTTTCATCGTGGTTATCTCATCTTGTTTTCGTTCAAGAATTGTGCGCAACGATTCTGCAGGCGGAAGCGCCGTACATAGAGTCGGGTTTGAAAAAGTGGTCGACACCACACCCATATTTCGTAGCTTGTTTAGGGCGCGATACGTCTTGCCCCTATCAATATTGAGCTTTACGGAAAGTGCGCCTACAGAGATAGGCCCTGTTTGCAGCAGTCCCATGTACACTTGTGAGTCAATTTCTTCAAGACCGAAAAAAGATAGGTTATGTATGATTTTGTGGCTATCCATTTATCCAACATCAAACCCTTGCCGGCGGATAATAGATATTGTCTGTTCAAATTAGACGAACAAAGGCTAACGCTATTTGCAACACCTGAATTTGAAAGTTATTAATCACGGGATTTTCCAAGGTATTTGGCTTGGAAATTATCATCGAACCATGGAAACGACTCGTCATACATGAAATAATTGAGTACGACTTTGAGGACTGGGCAAAACAAATTGCGTTTAGCAGTAAAACTGCCGGCGGTGCCATCCCAGCAATCAATTGGGTAGATGGAATCATTTTTCAATCATTCAATTTCCCAGACACAAATTCAATAATCGATGAAAAGCTCAAAGGAGTTCTTCATTGGGCATCTGTAATGTTTGCGCTAAAAGAAAAATACGAAAAACAGATCATAAAGGATAACGCGACAATAAACCTCATTGATGTGAGCGTGAACGAGATTTTCAGAAAGCTTGCAGAAAAGCTAAAGGAACAGTCTACGCGCTCCAAGCAAAACTAGAATCATTCTAGAGTCATAGAACAATACGTTAGCTTGACCTACACACAAATAATCGGTAAAATGGATAAAAGCCCTAATAAGTGAAAATCGCGTATTACATACACTGTTGAATACATCGCAAGCAAAGTGTCCATCTTGTGCAAAAAACACACTGCAGACAGACATAACCACTGGAGAAACGTATTGTAGAAACTGCGGATTTGTAGCTGCGGAAAAGCTCGAAGAGTCAGGACCAGAGTGGAGAGCATTCTCAGGGGACGAGTCAGACAGGAGCAGAGTTGGGGCCGGAACTTCACTTACGATGCACGACATGGGGTTATCCACAGTTATTGGTGCGACGGGCAAAGACGCAACTGGAAAACCGCTTTCCGCGTCAATGCGAAGTTCGATTGACAGACTTCGAACATGGGACAGCAGAACACAAGCACATACATCTGCAGACAGAAACCTTCGACAGGCACTAAACGAGCTTGGCAAAATGAAAGACAAGCTGGGCTTAGCAGATTCTGTAATAGAAAAAGCGGCCTACATTTACAGAAAAGCCATGGAAAAGAAGCTGGTAAGGGGCAGATCTATTCACGGGTTGATTGCAGCGTGCCTATATGCCGCATGCAGGAACACTGAAACCCCCAGAACACTAGACGATGTGGCAGAGAGTATCAACATTAGGAGAAAGGATGTGGCCAGATGCTACAGACTAGTATACAAAGAACTTGACCTCAAAATGCCCGTGGCAGACCCAACCAGAGGGATTGCAAGAATAGCAAGCATGGCAAACCTAAGCGAGAGGACAAAGCGAAAGGCAGCTGAGATACTAAACAAGGCAAAAAAGATAGGGATGGTGGCAGGAAAAGACCCGATGGGGCTAGCAGCGGCTGCACTTTATCTGGCATGTGTATCCAACGGCGAGATTCGCTCCCAAAAAGACATCTCCGTTGCAGCAGGCGTAACAGAGGTAACCATCAGAAACAGGTGTGTTGGGCTCAAAACCCTGCTAGAAAACTAGTGAAATTTAAAGAGCATCGCAGAACCTAGACCATGACAGAGCTTAGCTGGTCTGATTGGCTTGATTTTAACACCGAGCAGATTGCTATAGTTCCCGAGTCCCCAGGGGTATTCATGATGCATGCCGCAATGAAGATCCTATACATCGGAGATTCTGAAAACTTAAGGGAAAGCATCTCAAAATCGCAGGGCAAATCTTGTGTGTGCGACACAAAGCGATTCCGCT
>CAZETC010000011.1:4829-8788 GCA_964515435.1 uncultured Candidatus Nitrosotenuis sp. | reverse complement strand
CTTGATGCCCACAAAGAAATCAAAGAGCATTTGCTGGCAGAGTACAAGGAAAAGCATGATGGAAAAATTCCAAAATGTATGGAATAAACTATTCCTGTCCCTCTATTCCCATAAGCGTAAGTGTAGAGCGGATCTGATTTATCTTTCGGATTTTCCAAGTTATTGTTTCTCGTATGCCTTCTGCCTTGTCTGACGTGATTTTTGCTAGAATGTCATAGGCTCCAAAGGTCCCATGAACTTCTTTTACGTGACTAAGTGATTTTAGCTGAGATATGACAGATTCCTCGGATCCAAGATCACAGTTGATTAAAACATATGCTGTTGCCACTCATCACACCTCAGAAACACACGTATGGTTTTTGTCAGAATCGCACGTTACAAAAACTTGAGCTAATTTTTCAAAATTTTTCACAGTCAGCCCCGATTCAATTATACACATGTTTGAGTTACGTATCTAACATATATAGGATAAATCATGGAAAAAGCAAACATTCGGTGCGATTTTCATACAATTCTTGCATAATTATTCAACGGTGGCGAGTAAACCAGATAATAATCAAATGAATGTTCAAGCCGTCATTTGTGGCAAAAACAGACACTGTTTGTTTCAACTGGACACACACAAGAATACTAGGCATCAGTACCTAGGAAATCAAGGTCTGATGGACCAAGTGCCAAAGATCACCCTTGCCGATCAATGGTGCCCATGTCCTCAGAACCATTTTAACAACCCATAGGCACAAAAAACACATCCAGTCTAGCACCTTTTTTTTGACACCGCATATGGTGAACTACCCATCGCTAAAGCTCGTGGTTTCCTGCTTCCTTGATCTCATCGAGATCTCTACAGGCGTCAATTCCCGCAGTTCCTGCGGTACTGTCTTGTGATTGAAGATTTCCAAACCTTTTTTCAAAATGTTTATAGCTGCATTGTGATCCCTGTCCAAAATCAGACCACATACATGCGCCAAGTGTGTGATGTGGTTTTTCTTGCTGGCTGTGTGCGGGATAGAGCCTGAACTTGTAGGTTCTTGTGACCACGGATTTTATTGGAGCCTGGCGCTAAAAACAATCCTGTACGTTCTCAGCTAAGCTGTGTGCTCGCTTTCATCCCTACCCTGAAGAGTTTAGGTTTTCCCACTCGCATCAAACAATAAAAGATCCCACACACTACATACAATATGACTGAAAGTGAACAATACGGCCCAGAACAGAAATACAACAAGCTCACCCACATAGGAGAACTGACCTCCAGAATTACTCACGATATGCGCAACCCGCTCACAGTCATTATTAATTATTCAATGATGATTAGAAAAAACTCCAAGAACAAGCTTGACAAAAAATCACTTGACCAGCTTTCATTAATCGAGGATGAAGCAAGAAAAATCTACCACATGGTAGAAGACGTGCTAAACTATGTAAAGTTGCCACCGCTAAAGCTACAAAATCACTACCTGCACGACATACTGAGAAAAGTAATAGAGGGAATGCAGGTTTTGGACGATGTTGAGATCCATCTTCCAAAAAATAACCCGCAGTTATCCTGCGACATTGACAAGCTGGAAGTTGTCTTTGTGAATATCATAACAAACGCAGTCCAAGCGATGAAGGGCTCTGGCAGCATAACCATTTTCGCCAAGGAAGACAAAAATAGGATAATCGTCGAGTTTGAGGATTCCGGCCCAGGAATTCACGAAGACAATTTAGATAAAATATTTGAGCCGCTCTTCACTACAAAAGAGGACGGCACGGGACTCGGTCTTGCCAGCTGTAAGAACATAATAGAAAGGCACCGCGGAACACTTGCTGTAAAAAATAACCCCACTAGATTCACCATCACTTTACCAAAGATAATAGACTGACCTAATTAGCAGGTCTTGGCTTTTTTCTCTTGTACAAGTAGACGCTGGCTCCGATCGCTGCTGCAACTGGGATGACATAATACAAAAACGAATGCCCGGCATCGTTGGGCTTTATGTTTTGAATGACATGCTTTTTCTCGGTGTTTTCAAAACCGCCAATTAGGATTTTGTATTGCGATGCGCCATCGACGTCAAATGCCACATGCCAGTTTCCCTCCTCGTCAACGCTTTGAATGAACGGGATTTGCTTTTCATTGACCAGTACCTCAAATTTTTCCCTCTCTGAGGTCATTGGAAATTCAAAGTTGACAAATGTCGGAACCTTGAACGAGTTTATTCCATCAATGCGCAGATTTGTGCCTGATTCGTCAAAGCCCACAGCGGTAAATGCCGCAGTGGAATCGTACCTAAAGTCGAACTTTTCCCCATCCCTTATCGCATATAACGAAATGACGGTTTCATCTCCAATGGCTGACTCGGGATACATTGTAAAGTCAATTATTTGCCCAGGTTCGATTTTTTCAATGTTTTCTAGGCTTTTTCCCACATCCAAAAACGCGTTTCCTTGGCCGTGAATTGTGGCATACACCTCAAGGTCATATTCTGTTGTGTTACCTTTGTTTATTATTTTACCAGTGAGATGACCGTCGTGATGTCTTTTTAGCGACCCGTCGTAAATTACTTCGACGTTTGATGGTACTGCGTTTGCGTTCTCCTCAAAGACAACAATCGGCTTTCCAAGAACTACGTCACCTGACACGTGCTTGATTGGAATTTTAAACGGAATGTCTTTGTTTGGGAAAACTCTCGGAAGTTGTTGCTCAATTTGTTGCACCCCATTTATCGTGATGGTTATTGTCGGCACAACGGCATGGCTTTCTGTGTTTTTCACAGCCCCAACCACAGTGTAAACCCCTTGCGAATCAAAATATCCAAGGTATTCATCCTCTGGAATCCACACGTCCGCGGCCGCAAACGGAATAAGAGACGACGCGGTAAAAAAAACGGCCAAAAGCAGTGACAAGGGCATGCGTGGTATCGTCATTTTTCGTTTGTTAAACCAATCTAATGTTTTCATTTTTGATATTGCTCTATTATTTTGAGTACAGAAAATGGAAACTTGCCAAACTCCAAAGTCCTTTCGCCCGAAACCAGAAGGATCTCCTTGCCCACCGGAAAGCTCATCACAATGACCTTGTCACGGTAGGACATTGCAAATTTTACAGGGCCGAGTTCTGCATCAAACTCCTGGCGCATCCTCACCCGCAAGGCAAGCTCAAGATACAGCATTTCGTCCTTTTTTGCATCCTCAAGAGGCTGCTTTCCCTGAACCATGCCGCCGGCATCAAGGTGCCCTTTTTCATTAATAAGCCCCACAAAGCGTATCCCTGGATCAAGCCCGTGCACTGACGTGCATAACGTCTCTTTATCCATCATATTTCCCCCATAGTTGTGATTTGTGCCATTAGAAGAGCGATCTTTTTATTGTGTTTTCTTGTATTTATTTCACATGTCACAAGACACTAATCTCCCGCTTGATTATTTCAAACACGTCTCCCTGTTTTGGACGGATTTGCTGCACCTCATGTCAGGCAAGCCAGTCGCCCTCACATCTGTAGGACCGATGCGAAACTGGACAAACGACATAAAGAAGATTTCAACTGAAATAATCGACTCCCAGGACGCCATGGTCGAGTTCAATAAAAAACTGACCGAATACTACAAGCAGCTTTCAGATACCTGGGCTGAGGCACAAAAAAAGGTAAACGCCAAGGCCTCCAGCATACCGCAGGATTCCGAACAGCTTGAAGCTTACAAAAGGATCTGGATTGATATTTTTGAAAATGACTTTACCCAGCTGTTTGATTCTGAAAAATTTGGCCAAAACTATGGCAATCTTGTCTCTGCCGAATTGGAACTCGCCAAACATTGGGAAAACATTCAAAATGTAACACTACAATCGCTGAAATTGCCGACAAGAAAGGAAATCGACGAGGTTTACAAAGAGATGAATCAGCTAAGAAAGAGAGTAGCCAAGATGGAAAAGGATACACCTGATGCAAAGCGACAGGATTGATCCAAAACTAATACAAG
>CAZETC010000011.1:1278-4819 GCA_964515435.1 uncultured Candidatus Nitrosotenuis sp. | reverse complement strand
CCATTTCAAACCGCTAGTAGAAACAAAGACCAAGACCCCACTCGTCATTAGTTATGCAATAATCAATCGTTATCATATTTTGGACATATCGCCAAAGAAGAGCTGGGTAAGAAAGATGCTAGAGGGCGGAATAGATGTCTATATGATCGACTGGGGCAATCCATCAAACGTTGACAAGTATCTGGATTTTGATGACTACGTTAATTCCTACATGGATGGTTGTATCGAGTTTGTAAAAAAAGAAACCGAGTCCAAGAGCATCTCCGTCCAAGGATACTGCACAGGCGGAACAATTGCGACAATCTACGCATCGCTGCACCCACACAAGGTGAAAAATCTGATAACAACCGCGCCAGTCATTGACGGATGGAAGGACACCACAGTCGTCAGCAACATGGCAAAGCACATGGATGTCGACAAGCTTGTTGACACCATTGGAAACATGCCGCCAGAGTTCATGTATTACTGTTTTTCAATACTAAAGCCGTTTGAGCAGGGATTAGAAAAATACTATAAATTTTTCAAAAATATTCACGACAAAGAGTTCGTAGATAGCTTTCTTCGAGTTGAAAAATGGCTGAGCGAGACGCCCCCAATTCCAGGCGAGCTATTCAAGCAGTGGATAAGGGACATTTATCAAGAAAACCTCCTAGTTCAAAACAAGATGTTTGTTGGGGGAAAGCAGATAGATCTTAAAAAAATCACGATGCCGATATTCGTCCAGACTGCTGTAGGCGATCACCTAGTGTCGCCTGAATGCAGCATGCCTCTGTATTACGCAGTCGGAAGCCAGGACAAAATGCTCCGAGTGTACCCAACAGGCCACGTAGGGATGATTGCCAGCTCGTTCTCACAAAAACAGGTTTTGCCTGAGCTGATTCAGTGGATAAAAGAAAGATGAGTTAGTTTCTTGTTTTGGTAAACAAGGAGGTCCAGTATGCGATGTTTTTGTTCATGTTGGCAAAAAACTCGGCATTGTCATTGAATGTTTTTATGGCCTGTCTTGCGGTGTCGATTGCCGTAAGTGCAGATTGTGTCTGCGCAAAGTAAATTTTAAGAGCCTCGTCACTTGCGTTTTTGATTGCGTGCAGCATCATATCCGGGACAGTCGTGTCTATTCCGGCCTTGCTTGCAAATTCTTGTTGTACTGAGACCATGGACTTGATTGCGTTTTCGCATGTCTGAAGCCATTCTTGCTGGAGAGTCGTAACTGATTGGTGATAGTTTGGGAGGAGTTTTCCCACCCCTGCAAAAAACTCGTCAATGTTTTGTCTGTACAGCGCAAAGATGTCTTTTGGCGATTCAGTGCCGCTCAATTGTTTGATGGCCTAATTTTCTTTTTCTCTAGTGGAAGGACTACCACCTGGACCAGATCGCCTTCGTTTATTCTCAGTGCGTCGCGCTCTGCTTCAGGTATTGAGATTCTTCCGTTGCTGCCCATTGTGGTCTTGAATGCGCCCCAGCCCATAAAGTTCTGCATGACATTTCCCATGCTGAAAATCTGCTCCATTGCATTTTTTTGCATCGAAGCTACATTGCTGGCAAAACTTTGCTGTGCTTGCGCTGTCTTTGATGTTAGCTCTTTCATTGATTGCAGTGGATCAAACTTTTGGCCGTTCTCCATGTATGAGCTAAATGCCTTCATGAACTCAGATTGGGCCTTTCCGCCTTTTTGCACCCATTCTTGAAACATTTCCATGTAATCTCTTTGGTTACTATTACCAACCATAGGTAATTGATACCATGTGGGATATTTAAGGGTGTCTATGAGCGCGACATGAAGCCAAGCACGATTCTTGAAAATTCCTCTGGATCCTCGACATATGGAGTGTGCCCGCAGTTTTCCATCTGGTAGAAACGGCAATCACGTATTTTTTTGACGAAATATTCCGCGTATTTTACTGGGATTACCGGATCGAGTCCGCCCCACACTATCATGGTTGGAACGTGGATAAGCTCCAGCATGGTCGATATCTCTGGCGCGTTTTTGAGCCCAAGGAGTGTTGACATGAATGCAAATTTCGCGTTCGGCATTCGCATGCGTTGGACAAAATCGTCTATTGTGACGTCTGGAACCTGTTTGTTATCCCCTGTCATCATTGTGAACGCATTTTTTGCAGTGTCCGGATCTGGATACAGTGCTGCCATCACGTATGCATCAAGTGCAGGAGTTGATTGTTTCATTGCGCCGGCAGGCGAGACCAAGACGAGTTTGTCCACCGATCGCTGGTTTTTTGTCACATATTCCACTGCTATTTGCCCCCCTAGTGAAGATCCTATGACTGTAGATTTTTCAATCCCGAGTGATGCCAGAAAGGATTTTACAAAGTCAGAAAAAAATTCCGTAGTGTAATCGACGTTTGGCTTGTCGCTCTGCCCAAATCCGATCAGATCCGGGACAAATACAGTAAAGTTCTTGCTGAGTTGCGGCACCACCTGCTCCCACCTCTCGGCAGACGCGCCAAGGCCATGAATTAATATCATGGATCTTTTTGACGATCCTGCCTTGATGTATCTTATCTTTGATCCATCAACTGTAACGAATTCTTCTTGCATCCAGCTGTATTAAGTCCAATTTTACATCTAGATAAATTTTAGCATGACTGATTGTTATGTAAAGCGTGAATTTGGCGGATGGTGTTAATAATCTCTAAAAGTGTGTAATAGAGACTGCAACAAATCACCATTTAACGCAGTTTATGGCGTAATTACCCCATTTTTGACAAGAAAAGATATGGAATCAATAAACTCGCTGTCGGAAATCGAACCGTCTGACCACAAACACGCATTACTTCTTATCCACGACGGGATTTCTTTTGTGACGGAATCTTGTTGCAAATTAGAGACTGGAATTATGTTTTTTCTTATCAAATACTCTATCCCCTTGAGAAACTCGCCATCAGAGATCGATTTTTTGCACCACCATTCCGCATTGCTCTTTATCCAAGAAGGAATAGTATTCTGTGAGCTCAATGGTATCGGAATTTCCGTCCTTGCAAGGCCGTTGCCCCCAAGATTTTCAAAGTGAAGTGTTATTTTGTTTGATGCATCGTATGGTATCGTGAGATTGATTTCATTCCACCTAGTTTTCTCACCCATGCTCTTGCCGCTTGTTTTATAGAAATCATTTCCGTTTGACTCCATCCTGACATCATAGCTTACCGAGACTGGCTTTCCTGACAGGAATATGTCATATACCTGAAACAAAAATGCCGCGTCAGACCCAGCATGGACGTGTCTAGGAATGCTGGTCACTGCTATTTTGTACTGGACATTCTCAGTGGTTCCAACCAGCAAAATGTCGTCGGATTTTGGAAACAGCACAAAATCCATTCTGTCGCTGTTTTCTTGTTTTTCATGCAGTCTTTCAAGTTCAGCCTGGTATAGGAGCAGGTGCACTATTCTCGAGTCCTTTGGAAAGTCGTCCACCGTTATTGTCTTGTTTGAAAGCAAGACCCCGTTTACCGTCGCTGCGTATTCAGAGACCTGGAGCGTGCCAAAGGTCTTCGGGATTACAATCTCCTGGTGTACTATTGATGTC
>CAZETC010000011.1:0-1268 GCA_964515435.1 uncultured Candidatus Nitrosotenuis sp. | reverse complement strand
AGGCGGTCCATTCAAACGGCATTGAGAACATTATGGATTTTGTCTTTGCGTCGTAACCAAGGCTTGTAGGAACGTCATAGTATGATATCTGCGTTATTTCCTGTCGCCCAAAGTGCTCATCACTTACTGCAATCACGGTAGATTCCGGAAATGATATTCCCGACTCGAAGGTCACCTGGTTTGTTTTCTCAGAATAGCTCTCTGCTTCCAGTATTTTTATCGAAAACTTGTACAGCCCGCCATCTCTAAAGATTTCCCCCCTTGCCTCAAGAATGTTTTTTTTCGTTCCGAGCAGCGAACCGAGCAGACCTCCTTCTGACTTGATGCCGGTGGTGATTTTCCCAGATTCGTCTGGAATCAGTTCTAGTGTCAGCACTCCGTTTTGGGCGACATGGACTTTTTCAAAGAGTGTGTCACTGTTCTTTATCACCTTCAGCTGGTATTTTACATCGCGTATTGTGATTCCGGTGTTTGTGTCAAACAGGAAAAAGTTGAGCTGCCTTTTTCCAGTCGAGTTGTCCGTGCTAGAGTTTACCTCCATTGCGGCCTTTCTATCACCAAGAAATTGCGGCGGCAATGTTTCATATCCAACACCGTGCCCAAGCGCGGAAGGAAAAGTCACCGATACGAAGACGCCAGCAAAAACAGCAAGCAAAAGCGCGCATCTCATGCCTTCAGATTTTTTTATCATAAAATAAAAAATGAGGGATTATCCCAACGACCTTGAATGTTTTTGCGTGTGTGGTCTTTCACCTGGAAACTTGCGCCGCATGTGAGCAGACGGTCTTCCATAGAGAAGCTCCAAAAACCAGGCCTCGTGCTCTATTTCTTCTCGTAAAATGTCTTTTGCCACGTCATATGTAGCAGGGTCTTTTCCGTGCGTCATCTGGCAAACCTTATTCCAGTTGACGATTGCCCCCTGCTCTGCCTTGAGGCATTTTTCCATTATTGCCCTCAGATCAGTCTTGTTTGGTGGTAGCTGCAAAAACTCGCATCCGGACATTTTTATGAACTCTATTGCGTCGTTTGGGAGGCTGCCGCCAAGCTCGTAAATCCTAGACAGGCAGGACTCAAAGTGGCTCAGGTCCTCAAGTCTTGCGTCCTCGATTACGCCCTTTATTCCCTCACCCTCAACACCTGTGCAGTGCATCCTAAGGTTTGTGAAGTAGTAATAGGCCGTAAACTCGACAGCTGCGTTGGAGACTAGGAGCCGTATGAGCTCATCTGTGTCCACGCCGTTCTGTTTTAGAATGTTTACGCCGACTACG
>CAZETC010000010.1:17792-22633 GCA_964515435.1 uncultured Candidatus Nitrosotenuis sp. | reverse complement strand
TTCCATTTTTCCGCCAGATGAAAACGCGATTAGCTTGCAATCAAGCTTTGCAGCATGATCCAAAATTGTCAGAGTTTCAACCGTGTTGCCGGAAACGCTCACGGTAACTACAAGTGTAGACGAGTCCACAGTTTTTGGTAGGATATACCCCTTGACTAGGCTGACATGGATGTTGGTTTTCGATAGGATTCCGGAAAAAAGATCACCTACTGCACCAGAGCCCCCCATGCCGGCAAAGACAATGTGATCGATGTTTTTGTAGTCTATCGAGTTGTGTTTTTTGTTATAGGAATCCGCTGCAATTTGAGCCCAGTTGTCATATATTTTGTACATTCCCTGTTTGTCGATTTGGTCCATTATTGAAATGTCAAGCAATTCAGAATACACTGAATACATTACAATATATTGATTTAGTATCTTTGAAATTTAGTTTCTTTTCTGCACCAGTTTCTTGTACAGAACTACCGCGTCCTCTTCATCCTTTGGCCCTACTATTACTGCCGAGCCACGCTTCATGAAGCTGACAGACATTTCGTTTGTCCGCATTGATAACCCGAGTTCTCCTTGGTTTTCCACTTTGAACTGCAGATCATTTGCCAGGTGTGTAATCTTTTCAACATCGATTTCAAATTTCTGAGTAGGCGTAATTGAGAAGGTCCGCTTGCCCCTATTTCTCCCGCAGAGCTCCTCGATTATCAGCTCCTGTTTTGGAATAGATTCTAGCTTTCCATTCCCGCAGACAGGGCATCCCTCTTCCCGCGGCAGTGTTTTGGTGTGCTCAAAGGTAAGATTATCCAAATCAATTGTGAGCTGGTGATCAAGCAAAATCGGTTTTTTTCCGATGATTATTCTGACTGCTTCAGAGACTTCAACGCCGCCAACTATTGAAAGTATGGAAGGATGAACGCCTTCTATGCTGCAGGTAGGCATGAGATCCTCATCCAAGGTTCCTGGAAACCTGCAAAAATAACAAGAGCTCTCTTTTGGCAATATTGTAAATACCTGTCCCTGTGTCGCAACAGCAGCACCAGTCACAAACGGGATGTTTTTTTCAACGCACGCCTTGTTTAGCGCATATCTTGCATTGACGCTATCAAGGGCGTCAACTACAACATCACACCCTTCAATCGCGTCTACTGCGGTGTAATCATTTATCGAGATGGCAAGCGCCTCTATCTCCACGTCAGGGTTTAGTTTTTTTAATTTTCTTGCGGCTACTTCCACTTTTATTTGGCCTACGTCTGATTCATCAAACATTGTCTGTCTGTGAAGATTCGATAGTTCTATTACGTCCCTGTCAATTATCCTTAATTTCCCAACACCCATAGCCGCAAGACGCGTGGTAACTGGGTTGCCAAGCCCCCCTACCCCAACTACGCAGACCTTGGCTGCCCTTAGCTTGAGCTGGCCTTGATAGCCTATCTCTTCTAGCATTATTTGCCTGGAATACCTGTCGATGTCCTTGCTTGAGAGATCAGAGCCCCCGGCCACTGCCGGCAGGATATAGATTTCGTCGCCGTCCTTTAGTTCCGCGTTCATTCCGCCAGAGAATCGCGCGTTTTTGCCGTTGATGTAGATGTTAATCAGGGAACGTGGCGTCCCGTCGTCGTTTAGCACACGTCGCTTAAAGTCATCGCCCATGTTTTCCGATATTTGGTTGAACGAGTCAAGAAGCGAGCCAGTTGAAATTTGGAGTTTTTTTTCTCCGCCTCCCTTGTTTAGTACCGACGGAATGGTAAATGTGACGTTTGCCAACTACTTCACCACTGCAGCAATAGTTGCCAGGTCTGCCCGAAACACTTCTGGCTTTGGAAGAACCTCCATTAACGATTCTGTTGCCTTGAGGCCGTTTCCGGTCACGTAGCAGACGGTCGTGTCGTTTTTGTCGATTTTGCCGTCCTCTACCATTTTTTTGAGTACAGCCACAGATACACCGCCTGCCGGCTCGGTGAATATTCCTTCAGTTTTTGACAGCAGCAGTATGGCATCAAGTATTTCCTTATTGTTTGATTCTTCCGCATATCCGCGATATTGCTTTAGTCTTTTTAGCACATAGCGCCCGTCTCCGGGATCGCCGATTGCAAGGCTTTTTGCAATGGTATCTGGATTTTCTACCGGAGTTACCTCGCTTGAGCCTTTTTTGAAGGCGTCAACAATTGGTGCGCACCCAACAGGCTGCGCTGCATGAATGTGCATTCCAGACACATCTTTTAGTAACGATACCGTTTGGAGTTCTTCAAATCCCTTGCAAATTGCGTTTAGCATTGCGCCACTGCCTACTGGAACGATGAGCTGGTCAGGTACCTGCCAGTCGAGCTGTTCTGCCACTTCGTATGCAAGCGTCTTTGATCCTTCGACATAGTATGATCTCATGTTGATGTTGACAATTCCTATTCCCTTGCTGTCACCAATTTGGGCCGCGATCCTGTTTGCATCATCGTACGTTCCGTCTACTGCGATGAATTTGGAGCCGTATGCCAGTGCTTGTGCTATCTTTGCGTGCTCTATGTCACTTGGCGCAAACACATAACAAGGAAAGCCGCCCTTTGCCGCGTGTGCCGCGGTGGCAGATGCCAGGTTTCCAGTAGACGCACATCCCACTGCAGAAAGGCCAAACTCTTTTGCCTTTGATACCGCTATGCCAGCAGGCCTGTCCTTGAATGAAAACGTCGGATTTACAGAGTCGTTTTTTATGTAGAGATTTTTCAGTCCCAGCGCATCTCCCAGCTTTTCTGCCTTGACTAGCGGAGTCATTCCGGCACCGATGCTGACAATGTTGGATTTTTCCTGAATCGGGAGTAATTCTAGATAGCGCCAGTACGTATGCTCTCTGTTTGTAAAGGTATTTTTTGAAATGGACGGAAAATCATATCTTACATCTAGCGGCCCAAAGCACTCATCGCAGATGTACTTGAAGGTCGATTCGTATTCTTTTTTGCACTCCCTGCACTGTAATGATATTTTTGTCATGAAAAATCGTTGCTTGATGTATAGTTAAAATGTCCTAATATCAAGTTTAGTGATACTTAATTTTAAAAGCCATAAATTTAATACCAGTTAACTAACCCACGCCTAAGCAGATGGAAAAATCCTGCATAACGTTTTTAGATGTTTTTAAGGACTTGATAAAAGGTTGAAGGCAAAGATAGTTGGGCTATCCATTCTAGGAATAGTAGTTGCTGCAGTGACTGCTGCCATTGTTTTTGTTGGGCCCGTCGATGTTTCCATACCAGAACAAGAGGTAGACGAGTTTGAGAGTTGGAACCGATCAGGCCCATTTGCTATAAACAAAAAAGAGTACAAGGTTGGTGAGAATATCTTCATGGCAGTAGGACCTCTTCAAACGACGGACGCTGGAAACATTGTTTTTGTCATGCCAAATGGAACCACGCAATACATCTCAATACCATTTAATGGAGCGATGAAATCAGACTTTAATCAGTATTTCAAGCCGTCGATTTCAAAGGGTCGGCACATATGCAGCATAGATGATCTTGTTGGAGAGTGGATAGTTGTGTTCACTAAAACAGAATACGAACCAATAAAGTTTAGAATACTGAACGAAACCATTCCAACCGAAGTGGCTATTTTTGCCCAAGTCTGCTAGCCCAGCTTGTTGTGAAAACAGACGCGGTCCCCGGTGTGACATGCAGGACCTGCTGGCTCGACCAGATATATCACGGCATCAGAGTCGCAGTCAACTAGGATCTCTTTTACCTTTTGTGTGTTGCCAGATTCTTCACCCTTCATCCAAAGCTTGTTTCTGGATCTTGAAAAAAACCAAGAGTTGCCGGTTTTTTGCGTAAGTGACAAGGATTCCTTGTTTGCATATGCAAGGGTTAGAACCTCCTTTGTGTTGACGTCTTGGACTATAACAGGTACAAGGCCGCTCTCCTTGGCAAAATCCAGATCGTCGAGAGTTTTTTTCATGGTTTTTTGTGCGAAATTTTACTTATAAGGATCGCGTGAGAAAACATGCTCATCTTGTAGATGGACAGCTGACCAACAGTAAACACTGATTCAATCATGATGGTTTTACGAGTGGCGAGTGGCTATAACTAGTATTGACAGTGACTAGAAATTTTAAATTTCGTTTGTATCCCACTTATAATCAACAACAAAAGCTACAAAACAATCTTGCTGCATGTAGATGGGTCTACAACAAAATGGTAGAAAAGATTCACGTGGAAGGATTCCAGACAAGAAATGACCTTAATTATTTTTTAACTGAATTGAAAGAATCTGAAAGGTGGCTTTATTCATATCACTCCAAAATGTTGCAAATGGTTTCCACACAAATAGCAGAAGCTCAAAAATCACTTTTAGAAAAAAACAAAAAAGGATACCAAGTAGGCGTTCTTAAATTTGCTAGATATGACGATTTTTTCACACTTATCTATAACCAATGCGGGTTTGCAATTCTAGACCGCAAACTACAACTTAGCAGAATTGGAAAAATTAAGATCATGCTTCACAGAAAGATAATAGGACGAATTAAACAAATTATACTAACAAAATCAAGATCAGGAAAATGGTATGCTTGTGTTACTATAGACCTTGATATAGAATTACCCAACATCATGCCATCTAAAGCAATTGGAATTGATGTAGGGATAACAAATTTTGTGTACGATTCTTTAGGATACCAGACACCAAATCCACTAAATCTACAAAAGATGTTAAAGCCGTTGAGAAGGATCCAAAGGAAAATATCAAGAAGACAAATAGGCTCAAACAACCGTAAGAAAGCAATCAAGTTCTACCAAATAATCCATGAGAGAATCAAAAACAGAAGAAGAGACTTTCTGCACAAGGTCTCAACACAATATGCCAAAAATTAT
>CAZETC010000010.1:11947-17782 GCA_964515435.1 uncultured Candidatus Nitrosotenuis sp. | reverse complement strand
TGTAGAGAGATTACAAAAGATTAACATGGTTAAGAACCATAAATTATCACGTAAAATTCTAGACTCGGGATGGGGGACATTTGTACGGTTTCTGAAATACAAGACAAATGTGATTGAGGTTCCACCACATAACACATCTGTAAACTGTTCAAGATGTGGTGCTGCAATGCCAAAATCTTTGGCAGTCAGGATTCATGTGTGCAATATGTGTGGATTGATATTAGACAGAGACCATAACGTAGCAATTAATATTTTGTATAAAGGATTTGAAATTTTGAAGCTACCGCAGGAACTGCGGAAAGTAACGCCTGTTGAGATCACAAAGTGGTCAATGAAGCAGGAAGAAGATACCGTCCTTGACGGTAGTGGTTCACAATCGTACGTCTGTGTTATTCTGCTTTAGGTATTCCTTTACTCTGTCCACTGCGTGCGTTTCGTAATGAAATATCGAGGCTGCCAGGGCCGCATCCACGTCGGTTTGCTTGAAGACATCTAGCATGTGTCTTGGTTCACCGCATCCGCCGGAGGCAATAACCGGTATTCGGACAGAGTCTACAATTGCCTTTGTCAGAATCAGGTCGTATCCGTCTTTTGTTCCATCCTTATCTATGCTGGTAAGAAGAATCTCGCCTGCACCAAGCTGCTGGACTTTTTTTGCCCAGTTTATTGCGTCAAGGCCTGTCTCTTTTTTTCCGCCATAGATGAACACCTCAAACCAGAAACTTTTGCCGTCCTCTGAAAAGATGTTCTTGCCCTTTGATACGTTATAGTTTCGCTTGGCGTCGATTGCTATTACTATGCACTGCTTACCAAACAAATCCATCAGTTCTGTAATTATCTGCGGGTTCTTTACCGCGCCGGTATTGATTGCGACCTTGTCGGCGCCGCAAAGCAAAATGTCGCGTGCGTGCTGTAGTGTCTTGACCCCGCCCCCCACAGTAAACGGGATGTCGATTACCTGCGCCACCTTTGACACAAGTGATCTAATTGTCTCTCTTTGTTCTTGCGATGCAGTAATATCCAAGAACACAAGCTCATCTGCCCCCTCCCTGCTGTATTTTTCTGCCAAGAGCACGGGATCTCCCGCATCCTTTATCGATTCAAAGTGCAGTCCCTTGACTACTCTCCCATTGGCAACATCAAGACAAGGAATAATTCTCTTTGTCAGTGTCATGCCAGTTTTTTTGCCTCCTCTACAGATATCTTTCCATCGTACAGTGCCTTACCAAGGATTACGCCATATGCGTTACATGACTTTACTTTGGGAATGTCGTTTGGCCCCGAGATGCCTCCGCTCGCAATCACGTTTTTTCCAAGCTTGCATGCGGCCGCAATGTTTTGTATGTCGGGGCCCTCAAGTGTTCCGTCCCGTACTACGTTTGTTAGGAGAAACTCGCTAAAGCTCTTCCCGATAAAATCATGCATAGCGTCAAGTAGCTTTATCCCAGTTTGCTGCTGCCAGCCGTTTATCACTATCATACCATCGCTGTGATCCACGGATATGACAATTCTTTGGTTGCCAAATTTTTTTAGCAGTGACAGGGCCAGCTCAGGATTCTTGAATGCCGCAGTACCTATGACTATTCTTTGCGCAAAATCAAGTGCCTCATTTATGACGAGTTCTGTTCTCAGGCCACCCGCGGCCTGAACCGGGATGGACACATCTTTTGCAATTTTTCTTATCAGCCCAAGGTTTGAGCCTCTCTGGAGTGTGGCATCAAGATCTACTATGTGAAGCATGTCGGCACCTGCCTTTTCCCATTTTTTTGCTACTTCCTGCGGGTTGTTGCTGTATACTGTCTTCTCCTCCGGCCTTCCTTTGAGCAATCTGACTACTTGGCCGTCCATCAGATCGATTGCGGGAATTATCTTCACTTTTTACACTCTCGCAAGAAATTTTGGATCATGACGGAACCAACCTTGCCGGATTTTTCAGGGTGGAATTGCGTCCCGTATAGATTCCCCTTGCTTATTACTGCCGGTACCTCTATCCCATAGTCAGAGTCTGCAATTACAATGTCGTGATTTTTTGGCTTTACCCTGTACGAGTGCACAAAATAAACCCAAGAAGAATCCGCTACCCCGTCCAGCAGGGGACTTGATTTTTTGATTTTGAGGCTATTCCAGCCCATGTGTGGAATTTTGAACTTGTTTGGCAAGAGAACCACTTCGCCTTCCATGGCTGCAAGTCCCTTTTCTTTTCCTTCCTCGCTTTTTTCAAAAAACATCTCCATTCCAAGGCATATTCCAAGAACTGGTGTCTTGTCTTTTACATAATCTGAAAAAGAAGTGCTGGAATAATCCCTGATGCTTCGAATTGCTGGATCAAAGTTTCCGACTCCCGGAAGCAGTAGGCCTGAGTAGTTGTTTGCCGAATCAAAATTTGTTATTACGTCTACAGTCGCCCCTTGCTTTTCGAGCGCTACCTTGAGGCTGAATATGTTCCCTGCCCCATAATCAAAGATTGCAACCTTCATTTACATTGAACCTTTTGTGCTTGGAATTCCTTTTTGTTTTTTGTCTGGACTTGCAGCCGCTCTTAGAGCCACAGCTAGGGACTTGATTGCGGCCTCGATTTTGTGGTGGTCGTTTTCTCCGTATCTGATGTTGATGTGGATACAGCTGTTGAGGTTTTGTGCAAGTGAGGAGAAAAAGTGCTCGATGTCTTCTTTTGACATTCCTTCTATTTGCGCTCTCTTGATTGCAAGGTTGATTTTGTGGTACGGGCGTTTGACTAGGTCCACAGACGCCTCTGCGAGTGACTCGTCCATCGGCACTGACGCGTAGCTGAATCTCGTTATCCCGGTTCTGCTTCCAAGCGCCTTGTCAATTGCGCTACCTATTGCAATTCCGGTATCTTCTATTAGGTGGTGCAGTATTCTGTCATTTGATTTTGCCCTTACGGTAAGATCAAGCATCGCGTGTTTTCCAAAAGAGCCGATCAGGTGATCAAAAAAGTCGATTCCGGTATTAACCGAGGTCTTGCCTGTCCCATCAATATTTACTTGTACAGTGATTGATGTTTCTTTTGTCTCTCGCTTAATTTTGCCTGCTCGTGCCAACAAGTATCCAAAGTTATTTTACTAAATTTAATGTCTTTGGAAGCAGTTTGATTGATTCCAGTATGATTGGTGCGCCGTTTTTTTCAAAGAATTTCTTTTTTGAGGTGGGGCTCTTGCTCGTACCATAGATTCCGCAAAAGGTTATTTTTTTTCCGAGTTTGTTTACCCTTTTTGCCATGATTAGGTCCTCCATTGAGTCGCCCACGTATACGCAGTATTTTGCTTTCAGCCCGCCAAGAGACATCAGGAGCGAC
Source organism: uncultured Candidatus Nitrosotenuis sp. (assembly GCA_964515435.1). Taxonomy (GTDB): domain Archaea; phylum Thermoproteota; class Nitrososphaeria; order Nitrososphaerales; family Nitrosopumilaceae; genus Nitrosotenuis. The sequence continues at coordinate 14,466 of CAZETC010000010.1, read as the reverse complement.
ATTGGGTTGGGCTTTGCCAGCTTTCTTGGCTCGTCTTCAAGAAAGACTGAGCTTCTAAGATCAAATCCATCCAGCAACTCCTTTAGTGAGTACTTGATGGATTGTCTTCCGCGACCTGTAACTATTGCGTTTTTTTTTCCAAATTTTTTCTGCAGTGACTTTATTAGCTGTTTTGTTATAATTACCTTGTCGTTTTCAATCAGGCCTTTTTCAGAAAACTGGGATTTTTTTCTGAATATTTTTTCGTAGAGTCTTGTGCCGTAGAATATCTGATCGAAAATTGTATACAGTGGGTTTGTCGAGTGCGGCCCAGGATAGCTGAGCTTCTTTCTCACGTCCGAGACGTCGACTTTGAGTGTATCGAGAAATTTTTCAACCGAAGTTATTCCTGTTTCATCTGCGTTTTTGATCACCTTAAGAATAAATTTTTTCGGGTTTGCCTTGAGTTTTTTTGCAGCTACAAGCGACAGGATTGCAGCGTATGTCAAGTCAACTTCGTCGTTGAATCCGCCAGTATCCTTGAACCCCTGAATTATTTCAGTCGTGATGGGAATTGATTTGGCATCAGCGAATTTTCCCAGGATAAATGCAGTTGTTCGCATTATTGCCAGATCGTATGACTTTGATACGTCGACTAAAACCCCGTCACAGTCAAAGATTATCCCGTCTGCCTTCTCAAGTGATTTTAGAGCATCTTTTCTTATGTAGATGCCTTTTCCCCTGTTTTGGTATTTCATTTCAGAAGATCACGCACTGCAAGCAGGAATTTAGAATTCATGTCTTTTGTGCCTACGGTGACTCTGAGGCATCCCTCGTGTTTTCCTATTTTGCCTAGTTTTCGAATGGAAATCCCTTGTTCTAGCAGCGCAGTATAGATTCGCTTGTCCGCTCCCCCTGCATCAAATAGCACAAAGTTTGCCTTGGAGTCAAAGACGTCAAATGCCCCGCTTTCGCGCAGTTTTTTTATTATTCTTAGGCGTTCTTGTTTGATTGCTTCTGTTGTTTCCGCTACTTGCTTTGCCTTTTGCAGCACCAGTATTCCTGCCTCTATTGCCAGCGTGTTAAGTGGGTACGGATACTGGAGCACGCGTGAAAAAACGTCGATGAACTTTTTGTTTGCCACCACATATCCGAGTCTGAGTCCTGCCAGGCCAAAGGTCTTTGAAAAAGTCCTGACTACGATAAGGTTGTCGAATTTTTTTGTCATGCCAGCGACAGAATAATCGGAAAACTCGCCGTATGCCTCATCCACAATTGCTATTCCATGGAATTTTTTTATCAGCTCTGCAATTTCCTCCTTTCTGAATTGAAATCCGGTCGGATTGTTGGGCGAATCAAGGTACAGAATGTCTGCGTTTTTTGACTTTGACGCAAAATCTGAGATATCTAGCGTCATGTCTTTTGAAAACGGCACTTTTATTGTAGGTATTGCGTACAGCTTGCACCGTTCCTCAAAAAACCCAAATGTCGGGTTTGAGGTTAGTATTTTGGTCTTCTTTGACGCGAAATTAGCAAGGAACAGATCAAGAATTTGATCAGAGCCGTTCCCTATTCCTATCATTGATGTTGGAACTTGGAGGTATTTTGACAATGACTCTATCAGCTTTTCTGATTTGCCAAGCGGATACTCACGTACGTCGGAATTCTTTTTGGCACTGTCGATTAGATCCTGCTGAAGCTGCTTACTTATTGCAAAGTTTTCGTTAGAGTCAAGCTTCAGTGTCCCCTCGTGGTACTCTGGTTTTTGGTATCCCTGTAGCTTTGAAAGATCTTCCAGCTTTTTGTCAAACCATTGTCTGCTCATAGCCTATTTCTCACCGCATTGTAGTGGTTCGGCAGGTTTTCAGATTCTGTCAGTGCCTTGAGTGGTTTTCTGATTTTTTGCAGCGCCCGCTTTGAGGATTCTGCAGTAGTCTGTATTTTTAGATAGTCAAGTACAGATAGTGAGCCTCTTGCTCGTCCGAATCTGTTCGTAGGCAGAATGTGATTTGTTCCAAGAAGGTAGTCGCTTGCAGCCGACGGCGTGTTTTTGCCAAGCAGCACCAACCCGGCTGAGCTTATCTTTTTTGATATGGAGCTGGGGTTTCTTGTAATGATTTGCAGGTGCTCAGGTGCAAGGTTGTTAGCAAGCAGTACTGCGTCCGACATTTTACTGCATAGGGCCACAAATCCATTTTTCTGCAGGCTTGATTTGATGATTTCCTTTCTTTTCAGGGTAGGAATCAGCCTGTCGACTTCGCTTACCACCTTGTTTGCAAGTGTCTTGGATGTAGTTATGAGACAACATCTGGTGTCAGTGCTGTGTTCTGCCTGCGAGACAAGATCAAGGGCGACTAGCTTTGGATCAGAAGAATCGTCTGCAAGGACGACGAGCTCCGTAGGACCTGCAAGCATGTCTATTGATGTCATGTTTGTAACTAGGTACTTGGCTGCGGTGACAAATGCACTTCCAGGGCCTACGATTTTGTCGACTTGTGGAATGGATCTTGTACCCATTGCCAGTGCCGCTATTGCGTGTG
>CAZETC010000010.1:6294-11937 GCA_964515435.1 uncultured Candidatus Nitrosotenuis sp. | reverse complement strand
ACCTTGAAGATCATGTCCGCGCCGCAAATATCCGCGGCAACCAGGACCAGTGGGGCCACTTTACCCTGCTTGTCTGGAGGCGTAGTCATGATGATTTTCTTTACTCCCGCGATTTTTGCTGGAACTATCGACATCACTGCAGAGCTTGGATAACGTGCAAGGCCTCCCGGCACATAACAGCCTACGCTATCCAGGGGAACAAATGACTTGACAACCTTTGTCCCATCCGATGTAATTGTGATCTTTTTTAGCTGATTTTTTATTGCCCGCTCGGTTTTTGCAAGCTTTGCCCTGGCCAGATTAATTGCGTCTAGCTGTTCTTTTGTCACAGTTTTGTATGCGTTTGCGATTTCCTTTTTTGACACCTGGAGCGTTTTGAGATCAGCCCGGCTGAATTTTTTTTCAAACTTCTTGAGCGCCGAGTCCCCCTGTCTGGCCACTTGGGCGATTATCGATTCGACCAGCTTTTTGTCGTATTTTTGTTCAGCAGATTTGGCAAATGCGCGTACGTTTTTGACTGGTATGATTCTCATCAATTTTCTTCATCACGCTTTATCTCCTCAAGTTCCAGTATTTGTCTAGGCTCGTGCACTACCAGCCCTTGAGCTATCTTGCGCAACTTTGGGATCATCTTGTGGAATTCCGACTTTGGAACTATTGTGTTAACTCCATACCATCCCTTAGCGCTGAGCGGACTTACTGTAGGCCTTTTCAGTGATGGAAGACTGGTGAGCAGTTTTTTCATGTTCTTTTCCTCTACATTTAGGTAGATGTGCAGGTATTTTTTCCCCTGTACTGCTCCCCTTATTACTGTCAGTATGTCGTAGATTTTTTCCCTCTTTGCCTTGTCTCGCAGTGAGCTTTTGTTTGCAATCAGATGCGCACTTGACTCCTTGACGACATCAACTATCTTGAGCTGGTTTTGCCCGAGAGTCGTTCCGCTCTCTGTCACGTCCATTATCGCATCTACAGCATCTGGCGGCTTTGCCTCCGTTGCGCCAAACGAGAGGTGGATTTGGACATTCTTGTTTGCCCCAAAGCGCAGCCATGGTGTGACAACTTGTGGATCCTTTGCGCCGTAGAATTTTTTGTAGGACTTTAGCTGTTTTATGAATTTTGATGCGGTGGTAAGATACTCTGATGAAATCCTCAGGATTCTTTTTTGTTTTGCATATGCTGCAATCATCTCATCAAGTGATTTGAATTTGTAATTATCAGGAATTGCGATGACTAGCTTTATCTTTCCGATTTCCAGATCCAAGATTGGCACAACGTCTGCCTTTGTTTCTGCAATCCAGTCCTTGCCGGTTATTCCGACATCGTAAAGGCCGTCTGAGACAAAGGTCGGTATCTCCTGTGGCCTCAGCATTTTCACTGCGATGTCAGGGTCGTCCAGCGTTACGCGGTACGTACGGCTTTTTCTTTGGACCTTGGTCCAGGATCTTTCCAGTAGGCTAAACGTAGCTTCCTCGAGGCTGCCCTTCGGAATGGCGAACTTTATCTTAGTCATGGAATTGTGAGATTATCGACCTCTATTATTTTTGGCGTTTGTGGTTTGCCCGTTTCTTTGCACGCCTGATGTTGCCTTGCGTTTTCTTGACCATGGCGTGGGTTAGTCGTCTCTGATGCCTGCTGCAATCGGTGTTCTTGCGTGAAGCCTTTCAAGTAAAGCTAGCGAGTGTGACTTTGTGCATTGATTCTGGCATTCATAAAGTAAACATCCTTAATAGATAGTAAGACAATCTTACATTATTGTCAAACGAGACCATGTTCACTAAAATCAGCAGTAAGGGACAGATAGTCATACCAAACAAGGTTAGAAAAAAGCTTGACATACAGGACGGTAATGTGTTTGCGATAACGGAAAAAAAAGGCCTGATTGTTTTAAAAAGAGTAAACCGACAACTTACTGAAGATGATATTGATACCCTTAAATCAATTAATGATGCCTGGAAGGAAATTGAAAGTGGTAAAGGAGGCAAAGCTGGCGTGGCAAAGTTCCTTGCGGAATTTGCTAAATGGTAATCTCACAAGTTGTATGGTCTGACAAGTTCAAAAAAGAGGTTACAAAAATCAAAGACAATAAAATAAAAGAAAAACTGCAAAAGCAAATACAAAACATAATTGAATGTCCAGAATTTGGTAAACCGTTAAGATATGATCTGAAAGGCGAGAGAACTATTTACGTAAAACCCTACAGACTCATCTACTCATACCAAGGAACCATTCTGTATTTACTGAGATTTGAACACAGAAAAGAAGTTTACAAATAATACAAATGGATTCCCTCTTATACGATATGGCTCTCGTTATTTTTGATGTTTAGAGATGTACTTGCTTTCTTGCGTGCAGTTTCATATGCCCTTTCTGTATTCCCTCTGAGGCTAGTGCGCGCAGCGCGCTAAAGTTTTGCGCAAGGCCTGTAGCTGCAATTACGCACGCAAGCTCACGTGCAGACTCGACTCCGAGTATTTTTGCGCAGACTTTGGCAGTCGGATGGGCTGTTATGATTCCACCAACTGTACCTACGGACAGCGGCAGCTCGATTTTGCCGACCAGGTTGCCCTCCTTGTCCTTGCTCCATTCCGTGATGGAGCCGTACCTTCCTTTTCTTGACGCGTACGCGTGTGCAGCTGCCTCTATTGCGCGCGTGTCCTGGCCTGTCGCATTGGCGACTGCGATTATTCCGTTCATCACTCCCTTGTTGTGGGTGACCGCCCGGTACTCGTCGTTTGCCGCAAACTGGTAGGCCAAAATGATGTTGTCAACTGTGTCGCTTCCCCCGACTTGCTCCTTGTCAAATGTTGCAGTGCCACGGACAAGCCTTCTGGTGGAATAGTTTGAGAGTATACGCAGGAGCGTTTTTCCTCCGGTGACTTTGCCAATCAACGGGGCCACGCCCTCGCATATTGTGTTTGTCACGTTTGCGCCCATTGCGTCTCCCACGTCTATTAGAAGCTCCACTATCAGCATCGGTCCAGAGTCTGTCGCTATTTCCTTGCATGATATTTCTTTTGCTCCTTTGCCGATCTTTGAAAGCGTCGCGCTCTTTGAGTTTGCCAGTTCCAGTATTTCCTTTGATGATTTCATTACCTTTGCAGCTGCTGTTTTTGCGTCGACGTTGACTATCTGGATCTGGCCTATGCTGTATGATTCGTCGTTTTTCATTGTAAACCCTCCGTGAATGCGAGCTATCTTGGCCGCCTTTGATGCAGCCGCTACTACTGATGGCTCCTCGATTACCATCGGAACTAGGTATTCCTTTTTGTTTATGATGAAGTTGGTGGCGATTCCAAGCGGAAACGAAAATGTTCCGACTGCGTTTTCCACCATCTTGTCTGCCTGATCAAAGCCTATGCCGCCTGATTCCTCAAGGGTTTTTCTCTCGCTCGCCGTGAGGTTTGCAAACTTGGCTACAATATCGAGCCGTTCCTTTCTGCTTTTTTCAAAAAATCCCGATATCGAAGAGTCCTTCAATTTAGCTCAAAATTCGTATTAGCTTGTCGTCTGTCTTGTCAGGGAATCCTTTCCCGTCAGTGTTTGATGTAATAATGTAAAGATAACCGTCTGGACCTTCCCCAACGTCTCTGATTCTTCCAGCCCCGCTCAGTATTCCCTTTTGTGAGAGCACACCGTCTTCGGTCACATCTAATTTGTATAGGTTGGCACCGCGTAGTGTAGCCATAATCAAGCTGTCCTTGTATTCTAGCTTGTCACCACTATAAAACACAATTCCCCCCGGCTCGATGCTAGGATCATAGCACATGACAGGGTTTGTGAATTTGTCATTTCCGCCGCACTCTTGTTCAGGCCAGCCATAGTTATGCCCCTGCCGTATCATGTTTATTTCGTCATTTTTTGTCGGTCCGGACTCGGTCAAAAACAGGTTTGCGTTTTTGTTCCATGCAATTCCCTGCGGATCCCTGTGTCCGAATGAAAATACCGGTGAGTCTTGGAAGGGATTGTCTTGTGGAATGGTACCGTCGTCATTTAGCCTCAGCACCTTACCCTCAAGTGAGGATTTGTCTTGTGCGCCATGCGAAAATTCCGACGATAATCCAGTTGCGACGTAAAGCTTTCCATCTGGGCCGAACTTGATGACGCCTCCGTTATAGAACTGGGAGCCCGGAATTTTATCAATTATTGTTGTTGCGTCTGTGATCTTGTTATCTGATTCTGTGATGCGGAGAACCTTGTTCCACAGTTGGCCATCTTCAGAATACGTATAGTAGACATACAAAAAGTGGTTAATTACGAAATCAGGATGCGCCGTTATTCCTAAAAGTCCGCCGCCAAACACTTTGGTTACACGCAACGAAGCTAGCGGCTCGTCTAGCAGAACGTCGGACTGGATTATTCTGATGTCGCCCTCCTTTTCTGTCACGAAAATCTTGTCTTCCGTAAAAGCAATCGCCCATGGTTTTTTGAGGCCTGTCGCAAGTATTTTGATGGATTCGTTTTGTTGTGGTGTGGGTGACGGAAGTGGCGGTGCCTGTGAGGGAGAGCTAAGAATTATTGCAGATACCGCAAGTGCAGCTATGATTCCTGCGATTCTGATTTTCTTGTTCACAATCAGAAGAATTTTGAAATCTTATTAATCATTTGCAAAAAATAACAGGTATATAGCGCCAATTTTCAACATCTGATCAGCGGGGTGGGGAAGTCAGTCTTCACAGGGCTAAGTCATCCCGGCGGGCTCATAATCATTACGATGAGAAACCCGCAGATCGATGGTTCAAATGGAGCCAAAACTCCTGAAAGTCCATCCCCCGCTAGTCCTTTAATTTTGGTATTGCGAAAACCAGTTTGATTTACTGTCGAACTTTGTTTTTTTGTTTGTAACGCCGATTCTTTGGTATGGCCGCGTGAGGTGCCTGTGTGCAGACATCTGCGGCATGTACAGCTCGTGTTTGATTTGTCTTGGAATTTCCATGGTTATTTTTTTTGCTGCCTTGCTCCCGCACTTGATGCACTCAAAGCCCTGCCTCTGTCCCTTTGACTTCATCCTCTTGTTGCATTTTGTGCATAACGGGTTGACAGGCGATGTGTTTTTTTGAAGCTTGATGGCCTCAAAGAACTCAACGTTGAGTGTCCTTCCGTGTTTTGCAGATAGCCTCCTGATGCCGCCGCCCACGCGAATTAGATCCCCTTTGATCAGACCCATGGCTTGTCTTGTCATTCCTGTTGGCCTGTACACGTAGCAGCTTACCTTGATTCCGTCTTTTGTTACAGAAAAGTTGACGTGCCCGCCCTTTTCCATCCTTGGTTCCTCTGATACCGTTCCAGTTATAGTCCCAGACAAATAGGGCCCAAGTGATGACGCGTCCAGCTCGTTTTGCAGGTGATCACCTGTACCTTGATTTGATTTGAAGACCAAGTGTCCGACAGGCCTTTCATGCGTCTTCACAAGTTTTGATGCACGGAGAAGCGAATCGATGTTTTCTCCCCGGATTCCAAAGAATACTGGATCTGGGCCGTGGGGAGCAAACAGAACTCGGCCTTTTTTAGTGTCATAGCTGTTAAACGTTTCCGGATACGTTGCCTCCTGCATTTGTTGTACGCTAGAACCGATGATTTTTCTTTTCTTTCCAAACTGGGATCGTTTCCTGTAACTGAGTAGTTCAAACGTATGATCGTTGAACC
>CAZETC010000010.1:4787-6284 GCA_964515435.1 uncultured Candidatus Nitrosotenuis sp. | reverse complement strand
CCTGTACCCTATTGCTCCAATTGCGCCAACCAAGCCCTGCCCGTTCCCAATGTGAAACGATTCTAGGTTGTTTTCTGAGATGAACTTCTTTGCGTCCTTCCTGCGGATTAGCTTCCACAGCGCATTCCTACTGAATTCGGAGAACTGTGGCGGAATGGAGTCGTTTTCAAAAAAAACAATGCCTGGGTTTGCGCCATTTTTAAGATCGGAGAACTTGGTTACGAATTTGATTACCATTTTTTTGATTTTGGCCGGCGCGCGAGTCTTCACCCTCAAGGAGACTGCACCGTTCCCACGCGTCTTCCAAGGAATGTTTGGATTGAAGCGAACAAGTCTTGGATAGTCCACAAACTCTACGTTTTGTTTTCTTAGCGAATCAACTAGCCTGTATGCAAGATATGTAGTACACATTCCTTTTGGCGAGTCAGTGTCGTCAAAGCCGATGTTTAGGACCGTGTTTTTCTGCACAATGAGCAAAAGTCAATCGGACATTTGTGATTTTCCCTAGTTTGGTTCTTATATCATCGCCAGAGAATTAAAGGTGCATTGATAATAATAGACGAGAAGAAAATCTTCGAGATAATTCAGGAGCGCAAGCCGGTATCGGTTGCGCTGAACGGCCCTGACGGAATTTTGCCGTACGTGCAGGAAACGGCTGTAAGGGTAATGAGCCGATTTGGTATTCCTGCATATGTTCTGGCAGACACAACATGGGGTTCTTGCGATCTCAACTCAAACGGGGCCAAGGTGCTTTCTGCAGAAATTTTGTTCAACATAGGCCACACAATCAGCATGCAAGAAATGGATAATGTTGTGTTTGTTGACGCCTTTGACGACGTTGTTTTTGATGACGTGGCAAGAAAATGCTCGGACGTTCTCAAAGGAAAGACGGTATCTCTTGTTACTGACAGCCAGCACCTAAATCAGATGGACTCTGTTCGCAATGTTTTCGAGAGTAACGGAGTTACAGTAAAGATAGGCAAAGGCAAGGGACAGCTAAATGACGGGCAGGTATTTGGCTGCGAGTTCTACCCCGCGCTTGAAGTAAGGGACCAGGTTGATGCCAATGTTTTCATGGGACAGAGCAATTTCCATGCAGCAGGCCTCGCACTTGCGACAGACAAACCGACCTATGTCCTTGATCCGTACTTTAACGAGGTAAGGGAGGTGACAGAGTTTGCCCAAAAGATGCAGAAAAAGGCCACACTTACCATCTACAAGGCCGTGGAGGCAAAGACGTTTGGAATAGTTGTCGGCCTAAAGGAGGGCCAGATCTCAAAAACCACCGCACTCAAATTCAAGCGAGAGCTGGAAAAAGAAGGAAGAACGGTACAGTTGTTTGCGCTCACCGACATCACAAATGAGAGACTGCGCAACCTGAAAGGAATCGACGCGTTCATCCAGGTCGCATGCCCGAGAATTTCTACTGACAATCAATTTGACAAACCTGTTTTGTCCACGCCGCAGGCAAACGCCCTACTAAAAATACTTCGAAGC
>CAZETC010000010.1:2783-4777 GCA_964515435.1 uncultured Candidatus Nitrosotenuis sp. | reverse complement strand
AAACTGTTTTTCGTTTTTCATAATTTGATGTAAATGGCACGCAAGAACAATTTTACTCACACAAAAAAGAATTTTATCAGATACCCAAAAGCCAGGGTTCACGTTAGCTGCGTGATTAAGGATGCGGACGGAGACATCGTAGGAATAAAGGGTTTGAAGCTCGGCAGCAGTTCTGCTCCGCGTGATCAGATCTGGACCGCAGAGGAGATCTACGAAAAAAGCGGACAGAGTCCGAACTTTTCCCAGACGCACTCGTTTTGGGCAAGAGACAAGGAAAACAACGAATCCGAGGTATACTGCAAAAGAAAAAACGGAAAGATTTGCCTCGTGGCACCGTCCATTGTCGATGAGGATGGAAAAGACATTCTAAAAGACATCCAGGTCTGCGATTCTGAAATCTAGAGTACTATAAAGAATTATTAGTTGACATAAAGGAAGAGTATCATGGACGAATTTGTAATGCCTGGAGACAGAATTGGTTCTATTGAAGAATTGGAGGCAGGCAGCAACACGTTTGATGACGGCGACATGATAAGAGCATCTACTGTCGGAATTATCAACATAGACAAGAAGAACCGGGTTGCCGAGGTCCAAAACGGAAAACAACTGTCAATTCCAAAAAAAGGCGACGTTGTGATTGGCTCAGTCAGCGCTGTTCTCTCGGCCATGATTGCAGTAGCTATTCAATATATTAACGGAAAACCGAATTTCTCTGGCGTCGAATGCATATGCCAGAACATGGACAGAAAGAGAGTTATCGCAAGAGTAAATGACATAATTGCACTAAGAATTGAATCGCATCTAAACGGAGCAATCCACGCAACAATAGACGAGCCTGAGCTAGGAGTGTTATTTACAAAGTGCAACATTTGCGCCGGCAGCGTAGTGCCTATGCGGGACAGAGTAAAGTGCCCCAACTGTGGATATATGGAAGACCGAAAAATATCAACCAACTACGAAAAGGCCGATTTCATAAAGATTCTAGATTAAGATGCAAAAAATATCGTTCCAGGGAGAACGAGGAGCGTACAGTGAGGATGCGGCAGTATCATTTTTTGGTAAGGCAGACACCGTTCCACTTTCTACCTTTGCTGAGGTAGTGGAGGCGACGGAAAACGACAAGACCCAGTACTCAGTTCTGCCAGTTGAAAATTCGCTTGAGGGCAGCGTAGGCGAGAGCTATGACCTGCTTTTGTCAACCAGTTTGAGCGTTGTTGGCGAGATATACTACAGGGTGAGACACTGCCTGATAGGCTTTGATAAAATTCAAAACGTCGATACCGTGTATTCGCACCCACAGGCGCTTGGCCAGTGCAGAAAGTTCATTCAAAAGTACAAGCTCAAGCCAATTCCTGCCTACGATACGGCAGGCAGCGTCAAAATGATAAAGGATCTTGGCAAAAAAAACATCAGCTGCATTGCAAGCAAGAGAGCGTCTGAGATTTACGGGGTTCCGACAATCGCAGAGGGAATAGAGGATAACACGAATAACTATACCAGATTTCTGGTTCTCTCAAAGACAAAGGCGACCGAAGGTGACAAGACATCGATAATATTCTCAGTAAAGCACGAGGCCGGGACCCTCTTTAACATTCTAAAAGAATTCCATGACTACAAGATAAATCTCACAAAAATAGAATCAAGACCGAACAAGAGCACCCCGTGGGAGTACAACTTTTACGTGGATTTTGACGGCAACCAGGACGATGCAAAAATAGCGGAGCTCTTGAAAAGGATCAACGTGAACTCCTTGTTTCTAAAGATCCTTGGCTCCTACAACAAGGCAAGGCTGAACTAGAATCCCTTTGGCTTTCTGACGCTGAACGCGCCGCTAAAGCCAATTATCACAATTCCGGTTGTTATCAACAAGACGTTATGTATTATGTAGATCTGGTCTCCAAACTGCTCGAATGTGCCCTGAAACGAAAGATCTGATGACCCAGTGTTGTTTATCTTGATCTTGTTTGCCCCCTCAGTTAACACGAACCAGTCAA
>CAZETC010000010.1:304-2773 GCA_964515435.1 uncultured Candidatus Nitrosotenuis sp. | reverse complement strand
TTTTTTGAAATCTTCGTCTTTTTGTATTCCAGCCCCAGGCGTTTCCAGTTTTACATGGAATGATTCTCCCATTACCTTAAAGTTCTGGTGCGATCTTTTCTCTGCAGTGAATTCATACGTCGCTACGTTGCCGACAAGTATTGTTTCATCTATGATTTTTGTATGCGGCCATGGCGGCGAGGTGATAAAAGCATACACGCCTATTCCCAAGATTACTGCACCAATGCATATTCCGATGACGGTAAGCTTTGTAAACACAGGATGGGTTTCGTTGCTGAAAATAAAAACCTACATTAAATCAACGTCGTGCGGCTGGCTTTCCGCAAAGCCTGCGCGAGACATTTTGATGAATTCGGCGTTTTCCTGCATCTGCGGTATGGTATGTGCCCCACAGTAGCTCAGTCCAGAGCGTACACCGCCAGCTAGCTGCTTTATCATGTCAGTCACGGTTCCCTTGTACGGAACCATCGCCTCGACTCCTTCTGCCACATAGTCATTTAGATCATCATCGATTACGACGTTTCCAGTCTCCTTTGACTTTCTGCCAAGTGCTGCGTAAAACGAGGCCATTCCCCTGTAGATTTTGTATCTTTTCCCGTTTTTCATCACGTATGAGCCAGGGCTCTCGTCTGTTCCCCCGAACAGTCCTCCAATCATAACTGAGGATGCGCCTGCTGCCAGGGCCTTTGTCACGTCACCTGAGGTCCTTGTTCCCCCGTCAGAGATTATTGGAATACCATGCTTTTTGCCGACCTGCGCGCAATCAAACACTGCGGTAAGCTGCGGAACGCCAGAGCCGGTTATTACCCGCGTTATGCAAATTGAGCCAGAACCAACGCCGACCTTTACTGCATCCACTCCTGTCTTTATGAGGTCTTCTGCGCCTTTTGCTGTTGCGACATTTCCTGCAATAAGCTCGCAGTTTGGAAACGCCTTTTTGATGTTGCGAATTGTGTTGATTGCGTTTTCGCTGTGTCCATGTGCTATGTCAACTACAATCACGTCGGTATCGGCTTCCAAAAGTGCCTCGGTTCTCTCCATAAAGTCTCCTTTTACTCCTACTGCGGCACCAACAAGTGGCCTGCCCTTTTTGTCCTTTGATGCGTTTGGATAATTTTCATTGTGTGTGATGTCCTTGCTTGTCACCAACCCCTTTACCGAACCGTTCTCATCCACCAGTGGGAGCTTTTCAATTCTGTGCTGTCTCAGGATTTCTTTTGCCTGATCAAGGGAGATTCCAGGTTTTGCGGTGATTACATCTTTTGTCATGACGTCGCGAACCAGCTTGTTTGATTCTGACTCGAACATGACGTCTCGTCCGGTCAGGATTCCAGCTAGTTTAGAGTCCTTTACTACAAGAAGCCCTGAAACCCCTTTTTCATGCATGTAGCTTATTGCGTCTTTGATCGTCTGATCTGGGGAAACAGTGTATGGTTTTTCTATCATTACGCTTGCCGAGCGCTTTACCTTGAGAACCTCCTCCACTTCCTCCTGTACCGTAAGAAACCTGTGGATTATTCCAATTCCGCCCTCACGCGCCATGGCCACTGCCATTGGAGCCTCTGTCACGGTATCCATGTTTGCAGAGATTAAGGGGATGTTTAGCGAGATATTTTTTGAAAGCTTGGTTCTCAGATCTGTCTGCGATCTGGTAGTAATGTTAGAGTATTTGGGCACAAGAAGAACATCGTCAAAAGTTAATCCTTCTTTTATTTCCAACTGAACCCTTAGGAAGGGCTACAATGCATTATAAAAACGCAACGAGATCACCAATCTTTTTCTAGTTAATAATTAACAAATTCGAATATCATTTACAAATGGTTTAAACTCCTTCCATAGGATCTGTTAGTCAAAAACAACATCAAGATGTCAAGAAATGGGGCAGACTAGAAGTTTCAGATTTCGTCTATATCCAACACAAAATCAACAGAAGATATTACAAAACAACTTGTCAGTCTGCAGATGGGTCTACAACAAGATGGTGGAAAAAATAAACAAAGAAGGGCGTCACTCAAGAAATGATCTGAACTATTTTCTAACAGAATTAAAAGAGCAAGAACCATGGCTCTATTCATGTCACTCTAAAATGCTACAAATGATATCCACTCAGTTATATGGTGCACAAAAGGCACTAATTCAATTACACCAAAATGGCTACAAGACAGGTAATCTAAAATTTGCAAAATATTCCAATTATAACATATTCACATACAACCAATCAGGATTCAAAATCATAAATGGTTTTTTGCACCTAACAAAAATAGGAAAACTCAAAATCATACAGCATAGACAAATACCAGAAAATTCAGAAATCAAACAAATCACCATATCAAAATCAAAATCAGGAAAATGGCATGCATGTGTTGTATTTGACATGACTTGTGTAATGTTAAAAATCAATATTGGTAAATCGGCCGGAATCGATGTAGGGATCAAAAACTTTGCATATGATTCTGACGGATTTTCAAC
>CAZETC010000010.1:0-294 GCA_964515435.1 uncultured Candidatus Nitrosotenuis sp. | reverse complement strand
CTTAACCTCAAAAAAATACTAAAGCCCCTTGCCAAAGTACAAAGAAAAATTGCTAGAAGACAATCAATATTTTGAAAAAAGGATTAGAAATCTTTAGGAATAAACTATCGCAGGAACTGCGGGAAGTTACGCCTGTGAAGACATCGAAGATGTCGATGAAATAGGAACAGGCCACTGGATTTAGCGGTGGTAGTTCACAAGCTTTTCTTGGATTTTTTTGAAAACATTTGTGCGAGAGTTGCTGCGTCCCTTGTCTCTTTTACGTTGTGCGTGCGAATGATATCGGCTCCGTTT
>CAZETC010000009.1:21978-22818 GCA_964515435.1 uncultured Candidatus Nitrosotenuis sp. | reverse complement strand
TCCGCATTCTGTATATAAATTGCTTATACTCTGACTTTTCTTATTTTATGGACTCGAATGCCTTTGCCAGGGCAACGTCGTTTGCAGTTATGCCGCCTACATCGTGCGTCATTAAATCCACTCGAACCTTGTTGTACACATTGAACCATTCTGGGTGGTGGTCCATCTTTTCTGCGTATAACGCAGCCCTTGTCATAAAGCCAAACGCCTGTACAAAGTCCTTAAAGACAAACTCCTTGTGGAGTTTTCCGTTTTCAAGCGTCCATCCGGGGAGTTCTTTTATCTCTTCTAGTATTTGGTGATCTGTTAGCTTTTCAGGCCGCATATACAGAATCTGTCAAACTTAAATTAATAATTTTAGGTGATAAAATGACAAATGTCACAACTTGATGAGCTGCTAGGGAAAATAATCTCTGCAATTTCGCAGATACCTGAAGAGAAAATAGGCGTCGCATTTTCTGGAGGCGTTGACAGCTGTCTTGTCGCAAAAATCTGCAACGACATGAAACGTTATGTCACATTATTGACAATTGGGTTTGCAGGCTCGCACGACATTGCATTCTCAAAACAAGTAAATGATTTTCTAATGTTACCACACAAGATTCTAGAAATCGACCCAAACGAGTTTGATGACATATCGGCCAAGGTAAAATCCACGATAAAAACGGACAACCTCTCGTGGAACGAAAACTGCATCGCGTTTTACCATGTTGCCAAGCTTGCAAAAAGATTCGGATTGAGTGTAGTGGTAACGGCAAACGGAATTGATGAGCTGTTCTGCGGGTATAACGCATATCGCGACGCAATAAAAGGGGGACAGGCCAAGGTAATGGATCTAAT
>CAZETC010000009.1:15275-21968 GCA_964515435.1 uncultured Candidatus Nitrosotenuis sp. | reverse complement strand
GATGAAGGCAGTAAAATTGGTCTGCTCAGAGTTTGGCGTAAGGATAGTCCAGCCTTTACTGTCTCCAGATTTTGTTAATTATGCAAAATCCGTACCAATTTCTGATAAGATCACAGACGAAAACGACCTTTTACGCAAGCACGTCATACGGGAACTGGCACTAAAAATCGGAGTCCCGGAACTGTCTGCGAATGCAAGAAAAAAGGCGCTTCAGTATGGCTCGCTGATTCACAAGGCCCTTACAAAGTCTAGGTAAACTTTTTGCAAGTTCTCTGAACCGTAGAGTTTACGTTTGCAATTATCTGTGAGGATGATCCAAGGTGACTAGACGGGAAAAATATTCTGTCAATTTCCCTCTCTGACAGCTTTGAGGAAATGGCCTTGTCGCCTTTTACGGCATCAATATAGTCAGTTCCCTTGTCGTGAGCCGCAAAGGCTACCCTTTGGACATCCCTGTATGCTTCAAATCTCGGTACTCCTTTTTTGATAAGCGCTTCCAGTACAAACTCTGCAAATATCTGACCCCGTGTTATGTGGAGGTTTTGCTCTATTTTTTCCGTGTTTATTTTGAGCTTTTCAATTATTTTTAGCATCGTTTCCAGCATCTCATCAAGCAAAATAGAGCACATTGGTATTGTGAATCTCTCGTTTGCAGAGTTTGATAGGTCACGTTCGTGCCATAATGGGATGTTTTCAAATGACGCGCTCAGCTGGCTGCGCAAGAGCTTTGATAGCGATGTAATCCTCTCGCTTTTGATTGGGTTTCTCTTGACTGGAACTGCGCTGCTTCCCATCTGGCCTTCCTTAAAGTGCTCGGCTACCTCGCCTAATTCAGTTCGCTGCAAGTTTCTAATCTCAATTGCAATCTTTTCAAGTGTGCTTCCAATGAGTGCCAACTGGAAAATGTATTCTGCATATCTCTCCCTAGGTATTATCTGCGTGGTGACTTCGGCGGAAAATAGTCCGAGTTTTTTTGCAACCCTTTTTTGAACCTCGACTGCCTTTGCGCCCATTAGCGAGCCGGTGCCGACAACTCCAAGAGTTTTGCAGATCAAGACGCGTTTTTTCAGCTCCTCGATTCTTTCTACGTGCTTTGCCATCTCGGCTGCCCAGTTGGCAAATTTCAGGCCGAACGAAATGATGCTTGCGTGCTGGCCATGTGTACGACCAACTGCTGGCATGTCTTTGTACTGCACAGCTTTTTTTGCTAAAAGAATAGCAAGTCTTGCAACCTTTGGTTCTATTATTGTAAATGCGTCCCTGACCTGCAAAGAGGTGCTCGTATCAACCAAGTCGTTGCTAGTCAAGCCATAATGAATCCAGGGTCTCGCACTGGGCGTACATTTTTCACTTAACGCCTCTACCAGTGCTGCAGTGTCGTGGTCGCTTTTTGCCTCGAGCTGTTTGATTCTCTTTGCAGTTATCTTGCCTGATTTTGAAACTGCAAGAATGTTTTGCGCAGCAGATCTCGGGATTAGGCCAATCTCTCCTTGTGAGACTGCGGCAGCGCCCTCTATCTGTAGTTGATAATCTATCTTTTTTTGATCATGAAAAATCGCAAGCATTTCACGAGTGCCGTATCGCCCGCTGTCTATTGGAAGGATTGCCACAATATTTCTAAAAATATATCAAACATAAATCTACTTATGATTTAAATTGGCTTGGAGTAGCCTTACCAATAATGTCGTCAATAACTCCAAAAAAAATTGGAGACATGAAATACCAAATCGAGGCTGATTCTAGCAGGGGAATGAAGGTTCCAGTCACCATATATGCAGACGAGGGGCTTCTCTCAAAAATGATGACAGACAGAACTATTTTGCAGGCAATCAATGTCTCAACGATTCCAGGAATCCTAGGACATGCAGTGGTGCTGCCTGACGGACACGAAGGATATGGTTTTCCGGTAGGCGGCGTGGCCGCAATGGATGCACAAGAGGGAATGATAAGCCCTGGGGGCGTAGGTTATGACATTAACTGCCTCCATCCCTCCACCAGAGTTTGCCGAGAAGAAGGGACTTGGAAGTGTATAGATGCAATCGGCGATAACGACATCACATTGTCATTTGATACACAAAGCAAATCGACCATAAAAACGACGCCTATTCTAACGCTTAAGAAAAAACACAATGGTGCTATACTCAAAATAACCACAAAGTTTGGAAGAGAACTCTTAGTCACCAGAGACCATCCGTTGCTTACCGACAAGGGCATGGTGGATGCAGGATTAGTATTACCTGGTACTAGGCTGGCTTCTCACGGGTTTGAAGGATTGGAGTACTCTGAGCCAAACGAACATGCCATTTACAGTTTGGCCGACATTGACAAGGCGATGACAGAATTAGGCATAAGCGAAAAAGGACACGCCAAGACGCAGATTCTGAATTACTTGAACAAATTGGGACTCGCAGAACTGAAAACAACAAGCAACAAGCTTCCAAAGATACTCAAGCTGCTGGGAATAATATTGAGCGATGGAACAGTACCTAAAGGAAGCAGATACGTTTCAATTTATGGAAAGCAAGACGATCTAGAATCAATAAAAAATGATTTGAAGGAACTGGGAATCCCATCAATTATAGTCTCTCGGAAAAGACACCACAAGATCACTACGCATTATGGCGAGAATACTTTTCAAACCGTGGAACGTTCACTGAAAATAACTTCCAGAGGATTCAGAGTTATTCTCCACGCAATGGGCATGCCTTCAGGGAACAGATCATCTAAAAGATACCGAATACCTCTGTGGATAAAATCACTTGATGCATGGCAAAAGAGACTTTTTGTCGCCGCATATTTTGGAGGCGAGCTCACCAAACCAATTTCTAACAATGGCTATAATTTTTACATGCCGACACTCAGCGTAAGCAAGCTGCAAACTCTGACAGATAATGCATTTGAGATAATCAATGACATAAGAGAAATCCTCAACTCACTTGGCATAAAGACATCAGAGCCGACACTAGTGGATGGCTATACATACGTCGGCAAGAATGGCACGACAAAGGCCGTACGTTTAGGAATTGAATCCAACGCAGAGAACATGCTCAGATTCCTCAGTACCGTAGGATATGTGTACAACAAGGAAAAGGAAGTGTTGGCCAGTATTGCCTCGTTGTATCTGCGTTTTACTATTGAGGTCAAAGAACAAAGAGAAGACGCAAGAAACACAGCACGAGAAATGTATTCTAATGGAACAAGCTCTAGACAGATTTTAGCCACCTTGACAGGCGATTACTATACTCAAAGCTTTGTAAAACACTCGATATGGTCTGAGAGAAAATCGCCAAGGGTTTGGGATATAATACGCTTCAACGAGTTTATGCAGGAAATTTCAATAGGTGACGGATACGGATGGGACCAGATTACAAAAATAGAAAAAACTGATTATGATGGTTATGTCTACGATCTAACCATAAACGACCACAACCATAACTTTATCGCGAATGGCATAGTTGTATCAAACTGCGGCGTCAGATTACTTAGAATGAATCTTACCGAAAAAGAAGTAAGGCCAAAACTAAAGGAATTAGTAACTGATCTTTTCAACTCGGTTCCTTCTGGTGTCGGCTCCCATGGGGCAGTAAAACTAAACTATTCAGAGCTTGACGAGGTCCTGGTACGGGGCGTAAACTGGGCAATAGAGCACGGGTATGGCACCAAAGACGACGCAGACGTCTGCGAGGAAAACGGCCAGATAAAAAACGCAGACCCAAACAAGGTCTCAAACACCGCACGAAAAAGGGGTGCGCCACAGCTTGGAAGCCTGGGTTCTGGCAATCACTTTTTGGAGGTTCAAAAAATAGAGAAAATCTACGACGAGGAGGCAGCAAAAAGGATGGGAATACAGGAAGGCGGAACCACAGTCCTGATTCACTGCGGCTCCAGAGGATTTGGACACCAGATCTGCAGCGATTACCTGAGGGTTTCAGAGCAGGCGCTAAAAAAATACAACATCACCTTGCCTGACAGGGAGCTTGCATGCGTGCCAAACACATCAGAGGAAGGGGAAGCATACCGAAAGGCGATGTTTGCCGCACTGAATTTCGCCTGGAGCAACAGGCAGATGATAACGCACTGGACTAGAAAATCCTTTGAGCGGGTCTTTAAAAAATCGGAATCCGACCTTGAGATGAAGCTGGTCTATGACGTAGCGCACAATATAGCAAAGGTAGAAAAACACAAAATCGACGGAAAGGAAAGGTCTGTGGTGGTCCACAGAAAGGGCGCCACACGCGCATTTCCTGCAAACCGCGACGAGGTTCCGCAAAAGTACAGGGACTTGGGACAGCCCGTTCTGATTCCGGGCTCCATGGGCACTGGCAGCTGGATACTTTTGGGCAAGCCAAACTCGATGGACTTGAGCTTCGGCTCGACTGCGCACGGCGCCGGAAGGATGATGTCACGCTCAAGGGCCAGGCGCGAATACACGGAAGAACAGGTCAAAAAATCACTAAGTGATAAAGGAATTTTCATAAAATCATTGACAAGGGATGGCGTAGTCGAAGAGACACCGGAGGCCTACAAGGATGTGGATGCAGTGGTAAATGTTTCACATGAGCTTGGTATTGCAACAAAGGTAGCAAAGCTTGTCCCGATCGGTGTGATAAAGGGATGAGCGAAGACAAGGAGCTAGAGGCGCTAAAGGCAAGGCGCCTAGCAGAAATGAAAAAAAACATTTCTTTTCAGGCGCAAAAAGACAATGAAAAACAAACAGAATCAAAACCAATCTCATACAGGGAGATAGTAGCCTCGCACCTAGGATATAGAGGAATGGAGGTACTCCAAAACGCAGAACAACAATTCCCAAACGACGCAAAAAAAGTAATTGAAAAGTTGGGACAGCTAATTCATTCCGGTGATCTCAACGAGGAGCTCGACGGGGGCCAGCTCTTGGCGCTTTTCAGATCAGTTGGCATCAATGTAAGGATGGCAACAAAAATAAACGTAGAACAGGACGGCAAGTTCGTGTCACTTTCTGACAAGCTAAGCAATACTGATGAAAATGAAACTCTTTGATGTAAGCTCAACTGACTATATTGAGGACAAGCGCCTCATCAACAACGCACTAATCGATATGGCAGCCCAGTGCGGGGTGCAAAGTGATTTTGAGTTTGGAAGTCCGACTTCAAGGTTTGGCTGGACTTTTTTCAAGCTCTGGGTAAAGCCAAACCTCCAGACGCAAATTGAAACAAAATTTGCAGACATGATAAAAAAGTCAAAGGGCAGCAAGCACGAGGAAAAGTTTACTAATTTTATGTCAGACTATTTCCGGTCAAATGGCTGTAAGGCTAAAATCAAAATGGTTGATGTCTAGACTCTTCGTCCACGCTTTCCACCCTTCTTTCTTGTGGTGTCATGGGGAATCGGGGTTACATCGTCAATTCTTCCTATCTTGAATCCGCCTCTGGCAAGGGCTCGAATGGCTGCCTGTGCTCCGGGTCCAGGGACTCGCGAACCCACTCCTCCTACGGCTCTGACTCGTATGTGAAATGCGGTAAATCCCTTTGCTCTTGCAGCCTCTACTACAGCGTTTGATGACTTCATTGCAGCAAACGGTGAGGATTCATATCTGTCAGCGGTAACGTGCACTCCGCCTGAGCTTATCGCTACGGTTTCTGCTCCGGTAAGGTCTGTCATGTGCACTATGGTGTTGTTGTAGCTACTAAAGATGTGAGCAATGCCCCACTTTTCTACGTGTTCTTCTGACATTGGTTACCAAAAGTTTGGAGGGTTTAAAATACTTGTCCGATTTCTTGACGGCTGGACTTTAGAATTTGTGAGACCATCCGCCGTCTTTTATCTTGGTCTTTTGCAAAACCACGCCATTCCCTTTCTGCACACGGCCTATCTCAATCAAATGGATTTTTTGCTCTCTGGCAATTTTTTTGAGCTTGCTTATGTTACGTGCAGGAGCGGTTAACACCATTTCATATTCCTCGCCGCCATTGAATATTAGATCCAGAAAGTCAAGCCTGTTTGAGCTGGCAAACTCCTGCAGCCCGTCAGCACCGGGAGCAAGGGTGAGCGAGAATTTTTTCTTGCTCTGAGATGCCATTTCGACTAGACACGTGGAAAGGCCATCACTTGAATCCATAGCAGCTGAAACAAGTTTTGCCGCCCTGATGCCAAACCCGAGCCTTGGCGTTGGATGAAAAACAGCTTTTTTTGCCTGACTTTGGAATCTGGAAGTGGCATTTTTCCCATTAAGAATTATTTCAAGGCCTGCGGAGCTCAAGCCAAACGGACCTGTCACCATTATGATATCACCAACACGCGAGCCGTTTCTGGGCGTGATTTTGCCTACCATGCCTACTAGTGTGACGGAAATGACTAGCTCCTTTGCTTGATTCGTGTCTCCGCCAAGTATTCTGAACCCAAACTCTCTTGATGCCGTACGAAAGCCCTTTGCCAGCTGTGCGACTTTGGATTTTGAGAAATTCTTTGGCATCGATACTGATATGATGCAGTAGAGCGGCCTTACTCCTTTTGCAGCAAAATCGCTGATGCTGGCAACGATGCTCTTTCTTGCAACTTCAACTAGACTCATCTTTGGCGGAACGTCGGTGCTTGCGACAAGAGTGTCTGTCTTGATGACACCAAAATTTTTTCCGATTCGAAATGTTTCAACGTCTTCTGGCACAAAATTTCGGTTGCCAAAAGTATTCTGGAAGATTTCTATTATTTTTCTCT
>CAZETC010000009.1:11142-15265 GCA_964515435.1 uncultured Candidatus Nitrosotenuis sp. | reverse complement strand
TACAAGACTTGTAATTTGTCTTTGGACAGATTTTGCTTTTGCCAAATCATTTGACTCGACTGATATTCGGATGATGTCTTCGGTGTTTGATTTCCTGACAAGCGCCCAGGTGTCGCTATCAATTATCACCTTTATGCCGTCAATTGTGATTATTTTACCGAATTTTTTGCCGAGTTTTTTCTTGAGTTTTGCAAGCACATCATCATGGAACCTTGACGCTATCTCGATTTTGGTTCGAAGCTGATGATATCTTGATACGAACTCTATTATTTCATCGACTTTCTTGCCTGCCATTGCAGCTACTAGACCCGAGGTCAGAATTCCATCGCGGCACATGTTAAATTCCGGAAGGATGAATCCACCACTGCTTCCCTCTCCGCCCGCCTGACATTTTTTCTTTAGCATCACATCTATGACATTTGCTTCGCCTACTTTTGAGCGAACAACCATGCCGCCATGACTTGTGATGTATTTTTCAACCGCTATGCTTGTGTCTATGCTCAGACAAAATCTCTTGTGCCCAAGATCTAGCGCCTTTGATACCCCGAGTGCAAGTGTGGTGTCTGCGGATTGCTTTTTGCCGTCCTTGATCACTACAAGTCTGTCTCCGTCCAAATCAAAGGCAAAACCAATGTCTGCTTTTTTACTTAATGATGTCAGTCTTGTAAGCTTGTCAGCGGTAGGATCAGGCCCCCTGCTTGAAGAGTTTTGATTTATTACATGAACTCGGCAGCCTATTTTTTTTAGCAGCTGGGGTGCCACGTTTGTTGCAGCACCCCCACCAGCGTCTATTATTATCCTGGGACTGTTCCTAATTTTGCCAATTACTTTTGCCGCCTGATTCACATAATTCGATGTTATCTTGTTTTCAGTACCTATTCTTGACGTAGTTTGGGGCTTTTTCTTTAGTATCTCTTTGAATTCTTTTTCATTTGGACCCCTTCCACCAATTATGAACTTGAGGCCGTTCCATCGTATCGGGTTATGGGATGATGTGATGACAAGACCGGCGCCGTACCTGCGCGCCTCCCTAAAGACGACAGGCGTTGGTACCATTCCTAGATTATACACGTCTGTTCCATGTGCCATGAGAGCTGCTATTGCAGCTTCTCTTACCATGTCACTAGACGGTCTGGTATCGTTTCCGACTACGCACCTTTTGGATTTGATGAGGGGCGCAAAATTAGAACAAAATCTCAAAACATCCGCCAATGTGAGGTCGTCGCCAAAAATCCCTCGAATTCCGGAAATGGATTTTTTCAATGGTACAAAACCTGAAATGCTTTTTATAAACTCTGATAGAAGAGCCTTCCATGCCTCGATAGCTCAGCCCGGCAGAGCGATTGTTTCGTAAACAATAGGTCGTGGGTCCAAATCCCATTCGAGGCTTCTTAATATCAAAAAACGAATCTAGTCTTCTAGGGTTTCAATGTCGACTTGAAGTTCTTGGGCAAGCCCTTCCCACCACTTGCCTGATCGCTCTGTCATACTCCCCGAAGGTATCATAAAATGCTCCCTTATAGATCTGTCGGTTGAAAAACGCTCAACTTGATCCCGTCATCAGTTATTGAAATTTAGCTCTTCTGTTCTTTCTGTTGTACAATATTATTGCAAGTGCTCCTCCGGCACAGCCCCAAAAGACTGGCCAGCGCAATGGGTCTCCAAGTCCGAGCCACGAGTATATCGTGCCTCCTATCAGTCCAAAACCAATCAGCTCAAGAATCTTGCTCATGCACAATCACATGATCGAAAAGATATATTGTTTGTTTGTCAACCCCATGCGTGGACAAGTATCTGCTGATTATACTAATCGTGCTTATTATGGGGATGGGCTTTGCAATTTTCAAAAACCCTCCAAGTGTAGAGTTGTTTTATGCGCAGCTAGCAGGGGCTCTAATCATAATAATATATTCTACTTTCAGAGAGAGACGAAAACGAAAGGCCGAAAAGAGATAACTAGAGATCCAGTCCAAATGATCCGGCAAGGTCTTGGAATCTTGTGTATGATTCAAGATACTGTTTGCCCTTTGGTGTGATGATGTATGTATTTTTTCCATCAAACTCAATTTTGTTTATGAGTTCTGCGCCTGTCAGGTTCTCAATGAACTTGGCAAGTCTTGAATGTGACAGATTTGCTTTTGTAAGCAGCGATGTTACTTTGATTCCTTCCTGGCCACACTCATCAGTGGCTGTAAGCAGATCCGCTACTATTTGCATACTAGTCCTATACGTTGCCATTTCTTAGTCGTAATTTTTACCATCATATAAGGTATTAACTCTTACGCACGATGATTTAATAGTCAAGCAGGTTTTTGGCATCAGTGTCAAGCGCTTCTATTCAGTGGTATGATGACTTTCTTGGCGTGGCCTATAGGTATTTTGATCTCAGGATGAACGTAATACCGCTGTTTTCTGGAAAAAAGCAGGCATCTGACGTCTGGAATGAAACCGTACATTGGTGGAGTGATCATGACATAAAGTTACGATTTGTCGAAAACGACGACCAGTACTGGTTCATTTTAGCGGCCGAATCAAGGAGGCCAGAACACAACAGATCGCTCTTCAAACTACTCCCCAAATCAGAGAACTATCTGCGATTCAAGAAGGGACACCAGGGCGAGGCCTATCTCAGGTTTTCAGTATACACGCAAAAAAGTGAAAAAGAAGTCAAGAACAACGCAGTATGCAACTGCGGACACGAAAAGGCAGACCATGACGGCTCGTGCACCATCGACGGATGCGGATGCAGAAAATTCGATACCTTTGTGCTAAACATGCTGAAAAAGAAAAAAACCATTACTGACATCAAGTTTCTTGAGGAAAAAGACGTAAAGAACGATTCCGTGTCTTGGAACTGTCTTTACGTAAACAAGTACAAAAACTCGTAATTCTATTCCTTGTCTAGATTGACCCTGACGTGCTCGCCTGGGTAGTGCTCGGAAATTTTCTTAGAATAACACTTGCCGCACAGAAATCCATTCATACCCCATTCCTTCATTGGGGTGTATCTTTGCACCACTAATCCATTGCACACAACGCACTTGATTTCTTCCTTCAAACATCTACGGTTTTTGACTTCTATATAAAAATCATGATCATTTTTTGCATCCGGAAAAAACTCGTTAAATAATAGTGTGTGTGAGAAAATCTGCGATAGATTGTCTGGCCATGTAAACCTCCTGCAATTTTTACAGGGCTCGGCAACTATCGCACTTTATGAAAAACTAAAGCAAGCTTCCTACTAGCTTTTTGATGCTCTCTATTTCATCTTCTTCCTGCCGGATTTTCTTGTCTATGACCCGGAGCATCGCCTCGTTCCAGACATGATGGGAAAAAAAGTTGTGCTTTGTGTTTGCGATGTCCATCTCGTCCTCGACTACCGTGTCCTCAAGGAACCTTGTCACCATTCCGTCAGTTAGTCTCAAAACTCGCTCGTTGAGCTTGTAACTTTTGAAAATCGGCTCGAGCTTCACAACATCTTCCTTAAAGTCGCCTTTTGTGCCAAGAATGCTCCTGTGGACTATTCTGAAATACGATGCAACAAAGAACAGTGTCGCGTACCTTTTTGTCTTGTGGCCACCTCTCTTTCCGTAGCCAAGAGATTTTTTCGCGTATTCCTTTACAAGATACGGATACAAAAGCAACCTGTAGTCGTCTTTTAGATTTTCGTTAAAGACGTCGTCGTATTTACTTCCTCGTGGCAAGAACTGCGCAGGGGAGCTGTACGATTCTGTTGGCCTTTGCTCTATTCCGGCAACAAGTGCCTGTATTGCGTCTTTTGCAACAATTACTTTTTTGTGATTGTCCGGCAGGTATCTGTTGTAGATAGAATCTCCTTTGAATTCTGTCTGCTGCGACTTGGTCTTGCTATCAAACGATCCTGCCTGGATTTCATAAAAATAGCTATAGTTTTCAAGCTGGGATTTTATCGACTTGTGAAAATCCATCAGGGATACTAGGTCCTTTCCCCGCACGGAATTTTGCGAGTTTCTGTATTTTGTTATGTTGTTTTGATCCTGCTCGTCGTCTGCCTTGATTATTGTTATTGTGATACTTCCATCCAAATTGTTCGTTCTTTTTGCGTGATCCAAAATCGAGCTTGACGTCTGTGCCCCGTTGACTA
>CAZETC010000009.1:9077-11132 GCA_964515435.1 uncultured Candidatus Nitrosotenuis sp. | reverse complement strand
TGCGGCGCATGCAAAACTAGGTTGATATCTTCAAGCACCTCAAAGTCGCTTACTACAATTGTAATTCCGTTGTTATAATAAAAAAACTTGTCAGGAGAATTCTGTAGCGTTTCCCTAATCCCCTTGTTTACATTTGTCTTGAACTGCATCCACTGCCTGATGTTGGATTCAAACACATAATCCCGATTTTTTGCCACAAAATCTGTCAATTCCCTCAGCTTTAGTATGCCTAAAACCGTATTTTTGTAGCGGATCATCTCCTCAAGCTTTATCTTGGATTTTTTTCCAGCCGCTGGCTTTTTTATCCGATCCCAGAGGCTCCTGACAATCTTGTCAATGTCCATTATCTCAACTGAATCGTCGTTATAGCTCACTGCCTGGTTTGTAACATAGCAGCACTCTACTTTGAGGTTTTTTTCCTGAATCTTTGTGACCAGGTTTGCCAGCTCTGGTCTCATCTTTGTTACGTCTTTGCTCAAGAGACGCCTTACGTCCTCCTTGAACTTGGCGATCGCCTCCTCGGAATGGGCAGTCCCATACTTTGATTGGAACAATCGTATCTTGTTGTCAGAAAAATCAACCGGCAGGTATGCATCAATTCCAAGATCATTTGCGCCGTCAATTATGGCATCAGACGCGTCGTCTTCGGTTGCCTCAAAAACCCTTGTTAGTACCCAGTGGAGAAAGTTGTGGCCTTTTTCGACATCGCTTTTTGAGCTTTCCGCATACTCTAATACGCTGTCTTTAATGTTTTGAGAAAAACCCTCAAGCGGCTGATCTGTTTTTTTCTGGACTAGGAGCGACTGGGAGCCAGGAATGTACTCTAGCAACCCATTGCTTTTTTCTGCCACGACATACCTGATGTGTGGGGTATTTAGAAAAGCTGGTTATTACATAATAACCTAGTTTGTGCCTCAGAGAAAGTAAATTGCCAAGAACCTAAATTAAGGTGAGGAAGGGATTCGAACCCTTATAAAATTCGCTTTGCAGGCGAACGCATAACCACTCTGCCACCTCACCAACAAAAAAACTCGCCTCGCCAAGAATTAAACTCTTATGATTTGGTGAAGGTCTTTGACGCGAGCTTGACGTCATCGCCGCGAATTGTTTTTCTTCCGGCGTGATTTGACATGTCGACTGCGCTCTTTGCGATGGTTGTGGCAATTTCTTCTAAAACCCGTCTCAACTCGTCTGCTGACTCATCGCTTACGCGGTCAGCCC
This sequence comes from uncultured Candidatus Nitrosotenuis sp., assembly GCA_964515435.1. GTDB lineage: Archaea > Thermoproteota > Nitrososphaeria > Nitrososphaerales > Nitrosopumilaceae > Nitrosotenuis. The sequence goes on along the minus strand of CAZETC010000009.1, from coordinate 9,911 downwards.
CTGCTTTTTTTAGTATCCTGTACATTGCTGAAAGCCCAAGTTCTGATGACTTCATCAAAATCAATCTGACAATCTGCCGATAAAGGATTGTGAGTGAAAAAATTCTACATTCTAATTCACATATGCAAACTTAAAAACAGCCACAAAAATCAAAAGTCATGTTATATGACGCCCACATCCATCTATCAGATGCCGAATATCGAAACGACATCGATATGGTGCTGGACTCCATGAAAAGACTCGACATCAAAGCATGCGCAGTTTCAATGGATAATGCGTCCTCGCAAGACACGCTCGAAATTGCAAAAAAAAGCAAACTTGTGTTGCCATTTGTGGGGATTCATCCGGAAAAATCGCGAGACAGTCTAGAGCTAATAGTTGAGATAATCAAGAACAATTCGAATATCATTTCTGGCATTGGGGAGATAGGACTAGACAAGACATATGCTCAAAACGAGCAAGACTTCAAAAGGCAAAAACAAGTCTTTGAAAAACTGCTAGGAGAGTCTGAAAAATTAAAAAAGCCAGTGTCGGTTCATTCCAGGAGAACGCTTGATGAAATTTTTGAACTAATCCCATCTTACCGTATATCTGGGTTTTTGCTGCACTGGTTTGATGGCAGCACAAAGCAGCTCAGGAAAGCAATGGATCTTGGTTGCTATGCGTCTTTTGGCCCAGTATCGGTATACTCTGAGGACAAGCGGACACTCATTTCAAATGCTGATAGAAACAAGATTCTAGTTGAAACGGACGGACCTGTAAAGTTCTCTCATTGTTTTGGCATGAAGCCGGCACAAATCAGCTTCATACCGAGTGTAATCTTTTGCATTTCAA
>CAZETC010000009.1:5344-9067 GCA_964515435.1 uncultured Candidatus Nitrosotenuis sp. | reverse complement strand
CACTTGGGCAGTCATACGACGAGTGCGCTGCCATGCTGGAAACAAATTCGAAAACCTATCTGGGAATGGTGTGAGCTACCCTAAACGGTTGGGGTCTTTCTACTCGTTATCTATAAAATACCCCATGGGACACTCCTCAGAGTGGATAGAATAAGAAGCCTCGCAATGCAGGTTCTTGAAAGACATAAAGAAAAATTTACCGCAGATTTTGCACAAAACAAAAAACTCCTAGAACAGCTAGCCATAGTCCGTTCAAAGGGGCTCAAAAACGAGATGGCAGGTTACATTACCAAGTTTATCAAACGTGAGAACGATTCAAAGGCACAAAAAGAGGAATCCGTTGAGGAAGGGCAAATAGACCAAGTCGAGGCTCAAGGACAAGAAACGGCCAATAAATCCATGCAACAAGAAATCCTAGTGGAAAGTGCAAGCGAAGAATCCGCCTAAACCGGTTTTTTACGCCATAAATTGATTACAATCAAGCTCTTGGGTGGTGCAAAAAAATCACTCGGTACAGATTTTATCTCTGCTGACCTAGACAACAAAACAATCCAAAACCTGCTGGAATATCTCTTGTCAATAAAGCCGAAAAACACGCTGGAGCTTGACACAAAAAACATCCTTGTCGCAGTAAACGGCGTTGATTCGTCTGCGCTGCAAGGACGAAACACGAGCCTGCGCCCAGGTGACACCGTAAGCATAATACCGATAATTCATGGTGGCTCTAGAATGCAGTTCAGAATCGACAGGCATCACGTAGAGCTCTTCAACGTGTCGCACCAAAAGGGCAAAAACTATGAGTTTTTGGACTTGATTCGAAAAAAATTCTCTGATCTTGTCTTGGAGGGAATATCGTCAAAGTGCATTCTGAGCCCGACACACGCAAAAAAAATTATCGGACTGTCACTTTATGCGCAAAAGCACAAGCTACTTTTATCAAAAAAACTTCAGACGGACATCTTACTGAGGTTTGCATCTACTACGCAGATTTCCCTTGCAATCAAAACAGTGGGAATTGACGGGGACAAGGATTTCACTGTAATCGCAATAGGGAAAAAATCAGCGCAAGACAGACTTTACAGGCATATTTCCCCCCATCTATCAAGTCCGCAATATCTCAAAAGCTCAAAACACCTGCAACGCCTTTTCAAAATTTCAAAAAATCACATCAAAACAGTTTCTTCACAAACGCCGCTTGAGGATCTGCTTGTGGAGCGGGCAGCGGTACTAATCAAATGACTTGCGTTTTGCTCTCTCTACACTCAAAACATCGTCATCTCTTAAGACAGACACGCCAGTGACTGGGCCTAGCACCTCGACTAGAATAACCCAGTCATATTTTTCAAGGGAGACTTTGTTTTTTACATTTTCTGCTATATGGCTGATTATTTCGGCAGAAGAGACATCGGAATTTCTTTTTTCAATCGTAATTCGATAGGTTTCATCCCGTTTCATCTTCTGTGTCTGAACCAGCGCTGACTGTGCAATGGACTTGACATTTGTCTCGGCATTCCCAAATACTGGAATTGCCCTTAGCGTGTATCTGATTGACCAAGGCTCGTCTTCTAGCTTGGCGCGAATTTTTTTTATGACGTCTAGCGCGGGAACGGCCGTATCAACCGTCAGAATTCCTGAAAATTCTGTTATTGTTATCTTGGGTTCGAGGTCTCCAAGCTCCTCTAAAATGGTTTTTACTTCGCTCTTGGTCTCCTCTTCAAAGTGTCTTGCACAGGTAACTATCAGGTCCAACGAACCATCTTGGCAAAATCCGTATTATAGTGTTTGAAGCTTCAAAAAATTAAATAAACAAACCATCGCCTATCTTTGCAATGAGCACAGATCCAGACATGGAAAATGATTTTGAAGATGATTTTGAGGACGAAGAAATAGAGGACGAAGATTTTGACTAAATTGTCAGACCGAAACCGTCTGCAAATCTATTGAACGTGCTGTATGCCTGAAGAAACTCTCTGCCTACGTGGCTTATCTTGTACTTGAATGTGCCATTAGAATTGGTCTGCTCGAGCAATCCCTGTGCCACAAGTATGCCCAAAATTTTAGAGATCCTGCTATGAGAAATGTTTGCCTTTCGTATCAGATATGTTATACTTGCCCCATGCTCGTCTGGCAAGTCGTCTCTTGTGGTGGTAAGAATATCACCGATTATCTTCATATGCGTTCTGTACACTACGCTCATAGTCCTTTCTACAAGACGGTATAAACGCAATTCTTCAATATATTGACGGGATAAAATTATTTGACAAAATAACCTCATTGAACTAAATTTAGCCGTGGAACCCTACAGCCTTTCGTCAAATTTCATTTTGGTTAGGGGAACCTTGGTTACCGGGACAAACAAGAGAATCAAACCGATGATTTTTGTCGAAATCGAAACGATTCCAAGTACCGACTGCGGAAACACAAAGTAATACCACCCAAGAAACTCGCCAAATCCAAGTGCGCCAAGGCCTGCAGCCACGAAAATCACGGTCTTTCTGCGGCTTTCAAAATACGACAAAATGGTTTCAATAGCGCCATATGCCAGCAAGATGAACGAAACTGATCGTATGATGTTTTCAATTGAGATGAACGAAATCAAAAACAGTGGGAAGATTCCAACTGATCTGAGATAGCTTGACTTGGGGAAAAACGACTTTATTGTATGGGAAAATGCGATGAAAAAATACCCGACAGTCTGTGCCCCTATACCAAGTGTCTGCACCCATTGCACGGGATGACCTGTCTTGTAGACAAACATGTCTGATGCCTGGCCAATCCACATTATGATGAATCCGGTGCCGATGGCAAAAAACGCTAACGTGAGTCTGAACAGGGTCGGGCTTCCGGTGTTGCGAAAGCCAATGTAGGAAATTGTTCCTATCACAATCCCGACTGCAAACCCAACCAAATTCAAAATGCTTTCAAGAAAAAAATCTGCCATCGGTTATCTAATAGTATAATTGATTTTAAATCTAGTCCCATTCGTCAAGCGTGCCGGATTTCTGGCCCGCGGTGTTTTCAGTATAGTCACCTAAAACGTCAGTATATGTAACATCGTTATGTGCGAGATATTTGACGTATTCGCCATATGTCATTTCAAGATCACAGTCTCTGCATTTGACCAAAGAAAAGTCAGCTTCAAGATCGGCAGAACCTTTGCACTTGGGGCACTTTATCTTCACATGGGCAATAGAGCGTTTTGCATTATTATTCATTCTCAAAGAATAAATTGACAACAAAACGCCAAAAATCAATGGCTAGAATCTGTACAAAATGCAAATCCGAAATTCCAGACTCTGAGCAGCTAGACGCAATTGGAGGCGCATATCCTTGCTGCAACAAGTGCTGGGAAGAATGGAAGACCTACAGAATAATGGTAATGAACGAGCTAAGGCTTGACATGTCTATGCCTGATCACAGGAAACTGCTTAAAAAGAACGAAAAAATCTTTGTCGGGGTGCTGACCGCTCAGGGGGATGTGGTCGACTTTAGCAACGAAGACAACAGAAAGCCAGACAAGCCGCAAGCCTAGATCCCAAGGTGGGTCCTGGCGTTTTGGGGAATTATCAAAAACAACTGCCTTTTTTGCCCCTCTACCATCGTTGAGATTATCTGCCTGAGTGATGCCGAGATGGTGTCTTTTTTGGGTCTTTCAAGCGAGATAAAGATCTCAAGTATTCCATCAAGGTTGAACAAAACCAGCCTCTGGGGGTTCTTGAGTAT
>CAZETC010000009.1:0-5334 GCA_964515435.1 uncultured Candidatus Nitrosotenuis sp. | reverse complement strand
TCTCAGAAAGGTACGTGGAAAACATCAGCGTTCTTTTTTCCTCTGGAATGGACGCGATGATCTCAAGCCAAGTCACAAAAAGTTTGGCAAAATTTGGAAATGGTATGGTCGGGCCTGCCTCCAGAGCATTGTTGATTATCTCGAGCCGATCCGCATCGGAAAGCGTGAAGAACTCATCCATGCGTTTTTTCAAAATGGGCTTTCTTAGAAAGTCTGGGAGGCTTGCCAAATTCACAATTATGTTGCCCGCATAGTTTGGTTGTGACATGTTTTCTGTTACACGTCGGGCATTAAAAATTTGATCGAGTGCAATAACTTAGCTTAAATTAAAGTCTAAAGCCTCAGCTAATCATGCCTTCGACTGTTGTAGTTGGTGGATTTTTCGGAGACGAGGGAAAAGGCAAGATAATCTCGTATCTTGCGCAAAAAGACGATCCGGCAATTGTAGTAAGGGGCGGCGCAGGACCAAATGCCGGACACACAATCGAGGATGGTAACAAAAAATACAAAGTTAGAATGCTGCCGAGCGGATTTTTAAATAAAAATGCAAAGCTCATGATAGGTCCCGGTGTAGTTGTAAACCCAGATGTTTTGCACAAAGAAATAGAAGAGTTCGGCGTATCAAAAAGAGCATTCGTGGACTCTAATTGCGGCATCATTGAAAAAACTCACACGGACGCAGATTCGGGGGGGAGACTAAAAGAAAAAATTGGAAGCACCGGATCCGGAACCGGACCTGCAAACGCCGACAGGGCGATGCGTACACTCAAGCTCGCAAGGGACATTGATTCACTCAAGCCATATCTTGTTGATGTGGCAGAGAAGTTAAACGTGGCTTTGGACAATGACGAGGGGGTTTTAGTCGAGGGAACTCAAGGTACATTTCTCTCACTCTGGCATGGGACATACCCGTTTGTGACCTCAAAGGACGTAACCGCGTCTGGAATATGTTCAGACATTGGGCTTGGGCCTAAGAAAGTAGATGACGTGATGGTTGTCTTCAAGTCGTATGTGACTCGTGTGGGCACAGGCATGCTCAAAGGCGAGCTTCCTGCAGACGAAGTCGTGGCACGCGGCTGGTCTGAGGTAGGCACGGTCACAGGCAGACAAAGGCGCGCAGCCGAATTTGATTTTGATCTGGCAAAGAGGGCGATCATGCTCAACAGCGCGACGCAGATTGGACTCACAAAACTGGATGTCTTGTTCAAGGAGTGCGCCCACAAAAATTCATTCGAGCAGCTGAGCGACGCAGCAAAATTATTCGTAACAAAAATCGAAGACGCACTGGATGTGCCTGTGACACTGATCGGTACTGGTGCAGGTGTAAATGACATCATCGATCTGCGGTGAGTGTTTGAAATTTTTTTGCCAAGCTTTAATTTGATCCAATTGTTTTACTGTGTTCGTGGACAAGCAAAAAGCCCCAAAATACGTTGAACTGGCTTCACAGTTAGAATTTTCACGCTTGGTTTGTGCCCTTGAACGTGCACCACGAGTATCATTCCACCATGAGCACAATGGAAAGAAAATACTAGCCATACAAATGGATCTGCTCAAGGAACGACCGATAATCTACTACGTGCCTATAGAACAACAGGGACACTATCTCTCGTATGGCTTCAAAAACGGCAAGGAAGAGACTACCGTAGTCGACACAATATCAGAATCTACGAAGCTTTACTCACCTATTGTAAAGATAAAACAACTCCCGCCCTCACTTCAGCAAAACCAGGATGACTTGATGGAAAAATACGAGTTATTGGAACTAGAAGACCTCGCTAGCCTGGCAAAGCTAAGTTACGGCTATGATGAGGCGCCATTCCCACTGTTTGCCTTCAAGCACAAGGAAAAATGGCTTCTTGGGGTCTTTATGAACTTCAACGAGGAAGGGCCGTCGTATTTCTGCCACGTAACACTTGACTCGGAGCCAAAGCAACCGTTCCTAAAATCGCCAATGCATAACAGCAGTGCGCCAGTATTTACTGATAACCTAAACGAACATGGGTATTCCTACGTCAAAATAATAAAGCTAAACGAAACGCATCCACTAATTGGTTATGAGTAGCTTCAAAGAAAGAATCAAGACCCTCTCAAAAGAAAAAAGCCCTTTAATTCTTGCAAACGATTACGACGATCAAAAAAATCTAGAATCAAAAACACTCGCAAACATCAAAACTTTACACAAGTATCTCTGCGCGGTAAAGCTTAACTTCCATCTTTTGTTGCCCTTGGGTAAAGGACAAATCTCAAAAATAAACAAGACAGCGCACGACTCTGGACTGCAAACCATTGCTGATATTAAGCTAAATGACATTGGCAACACCAACTTCGTGACGGCACAAGCACTCTGGGATATGGGGTTTGACGCAATAATTGTAAACCCGATAATGGGCCCGCAAAGCCTTCAAAATCTCATCAAACTTGCACACAAAAACAAAAAGGGAGTAATATCGCTTTGTCATATGAGCGCGCCTGAGGCACGAGTGACATACGAACTAAAGGTCAGCGCACAATCAAAAACCGCACATCTGTACCAGATGTTTTTACGGTGGGCCTCAGAACTGAATGCAGACGGAATCATAGTCGGCGCAACGTTTCCACAAATAATACGGTACTGTAAACAACAAAGCAAAGGAAATCTAAGCATCTACTCCCCAGGGATAGGCGCACAAGAGGGGGACATACAAAGCACTATGGCCTCTGGCTCTGACTATCTGATAGTTGGAAGAGCCATTCTCAACTCCAAAAGCCCAAAACAAACCTCGCAGTCGCTGTTTGAGCTAGCTAGGAAAAACTAGGCTTTTTGATTTTTTCAAAAGGTCTTTTGCGTTCTGGTATGTTATCTTGGCAAATGCGGCATCAAATTCCAGCCAGGCAAAGTCGAGGTGTTCATGAGAAAGAGTAATGTCAATCGTGTTGGTTTTTGCCAAGAAGAATACTACCTGTTTTTTTATCGTTTTTCTGTCAAACTGGTAAACGTACCGTATCTTTTCTTCAAAACCGTCGATAAACTGGATGTCTGTTATGCCTGTCTCTTCACGTGCCTCACGTACAGCAGCCTCCCTTGGCTGCTCGTTTTTTTCTATTCTGCCCTTGATGAAATCCCAGTGTCCTGAGGGATAGTGCAGGAGCAAAAATAACTTGCCGCCTTGTTTTTCACAATATAATACAATTCCAGCGGATCTCTCGTCAAACTCGGACATTACTTGCCCGTCCTTCGACTTCTTTTCTGGAATGTTCTGATTGCCCTCAAAAGATCAATCTTCCTAAATTCAGGCCAAAAAATATCCATAAAGACAAGCTCACTATAGGCTCCCTGCCAGAGCAAAAACCCGCTCATTCTCTGCTCACCAGACGTTCTAAGGATGAGATCAGGTGACTGTTGTGGGAGGTGCGCAGTGTATAGGTTTGCTTCTATCACATCTTTGTTTATGTCATCGATTCCAATACTACCGTCCTTGATCCTAGCTGAGATTTTTTTTACCGCGTCAACAAGCTCGTTTTGGCCTCCATAGGCAATGGCGACATTGAGGTAATGCCTGTCGTACTCTTTGGTTGCATCATCAAGTCTTTTTAGCACGTCATTTATGAAATCCGGCAGCAACTCGAGCCGTCCCATCGCTTTTACACGCATTTTGTTTTTGTGAATCCGTGGATCATTGTAGAGTTTTTCAAGTCGCTCGTGTATCAGCTTAAATAAATATTTGAGCTCATCATCAGTTCGCTCTAAATTCTCGGTAGAAAGCACATACAACGTAATTATTTTGATGTCAAGCTCCTCGCACCAATCAAGCAAGTTCTCTACAGCATCTGCTCCTCTGAAGTGGCCCAGTCGGTTTGACTCTAGTGCTTTTTTCGCCCACCTTCTGTTGCCATCCAAAATGACTGCGATGTGGTTTGGAATGGTTTCCCGTTTGATCTCTTTTTCCAGTTTTTGAGCGTATAACTTGTACAGGCCGGAGAGATAAAGTGTGGTCTTTTTTATTCCGATAAAACTTCTCCCCCCTTCTTCTTCCTATATTTGCGGAATAAGAAGGTGGCAGATATCAGTGTTATTGTAAGACCTACAAGAAACGGCGGAATCAGTGTAAATGAGCTCTCGTCATGAATGAGCAGATTTGTAAACTGGTGTACGGTAGGGTATAGCGCAACAAGCACAATCATCCTCAGAATGTCTGTTATCTGTCGAAGGCTTCCCTTTAGCCAGTTGCTAAGCAAAATTCCTCCAAAAATTGAGCCTATTCCCATCCACAAAAATGGCAGGGCACCTGCCATGAACTGTCCTAACGTGACCCCATCGGCAAATATGTTTGGAAGACCGGAATCGAGAATTTGTGGGTCTAAGATATTTGTATTAATTGCAGAATATCCAGAAAGAATTGACGCAAGTCCGATTAATGTTCCAGCAACCATCGTGAACATTCTGATCAGCCCTGCAGGTGTTGGCTTGGACCAAGTAGCCCAAGCCCTGTCGACATCAAACGCCCTGATCAAAAACGCTCCGCCTAAAATGCTAACGAGTACTGCAAAAATCTCATTTGTATATCCAGATATTGCCCCGATGCCGCCAATTAACAGTAAGATTCCAGGGACGCCCAAGAAAAACTTGGAGTATTTAGAATCATAAGCAATCATTTTCAGGTATTTCCCAAACACTGCATACGAATACTCTACACTTCGGCTTACCTTCATTACAACTCGCTGTACAGAAACAATCGGAACAACATTTTGTATGATTGGAATTACACTTTCATCATCTTCGCCGTCTGATACTATCACTGCGCCGTTTGCGGAAAAACTTGACAGAACGGTCTTTACCTCACGTATTATTTTTTCATCAGCCTGGACGCCTCTGTCTCCAACTCCAGCCACTACTATTACTTCTGCTTGGTAGCCCTTTCGTGCCAAGTCCTCATACGTCTTTACTGCAAAGAAAATCGAGTTTGCGTCCGCATCTTCGGGATCCTCTAGGGCAAGTTTTTGTGCAGCTTCGATACATGCGTTTCTTCCAATTACTGGAGTTGCCACACCAGCCTTCTCACCTACGTCATTGTCTCTGTCTACACATATCACCAACAGTCTGCTCGTTATTGGGGCGTCCAAGTTCTTTGTGAGATTTACATCCCTGAGAGACAACGCTGGTTATCTTACTAATTCGCCTATTAACAATTCCCAACGTTTGAAAATATTACAAATAGGAAAACAGGCGTGATTAGGACGGTCTTGCGGTATTTGAGCCTGTCAGGAATTCCTCTGCGTTTTTTAGGAATTCATCGAGTTTTGTCTTTTCTTGGCTAATGTCTACTCGGGCATCTTGCTTTAATTTTTCTGCCG
>CAZETC010000008.1:22551-23941 GCA_964515435.1 uncultured Candidatus Nitrosotenuis sp. | reverse complement strand
TCAGCACAACAAACAGAAATTTCCCAGGAAGGATGGGGCACGTAGAATCACAGACGTATCTGGCATCGCCTCTTGTGGCTGCGGCATCAGCGGTGACTGGAAAAATAACGGACTCGAGGGATCTCTAAATGGCAGGAAACGTAATCAAGTACGAACGCGACAACATCGACACCGATGTTATTTTGCCGGGAACATACCTGAAGCTGCACGATTATGACGAAATAGCCAAGCACGCAATGGAGGGAATCGATCCCAATTTTCATGCGCGAGTAAAGAATGGCGACTTTATAGTAGCTGGAAAGAACTTTGGCTGCGGCTCGTCAAGGGAGCACGCGCCAATTGCGCTTTCCCACTGCGGAATAAAGGGAGTCCTAGCGCTGTCGTTTGCAAGGATATTCTACAGAAACTCCGTGGATGGTGCATTCCTGCTGCCAATTGAGATAGAAGAAGAAACATACAAGAAAATCTCTGACGGCGACGAGCTTGAGGTAAACACGGAAAAAAACGAGATAAGAAACGTAACGAAAAACGAGGTCTATCCCATGAAGCCGTTTTCTGAGATAGTCTCAAAGATAATCGCAGCCGGCGGACTCTTCAAGTACAAGCCGGACTGATTTTACAATTTTATATCGAGTACTGTCTAGATTGATTGTAAATGGGCAAAACTCTCTTTGAAAAAATCTGGGAAAACCACAAGGTCGAAGAAATCGACGGAAGGACACTAATCTACATTGACCGCCATATGGTACATGAAGTCACATCACCGCAGGCATTTGACGGACTTCGAATTAACAAAAGAAAGGTACGCAGGCCAGACCTCACGTTTGCCACAATGGACCACAACGTGCCAACAAACAACCGCTCCCTTCCAATAATAGACCAGATTTCTGCAACACAAATCAAGGCACTTGAAAACAACTGCAAGGAATTTGGGATTCCGTTGTTTGGTCTTGACAGCCCATATCAGGGAATAGTACACGTGATAGGCCCAGAACTTGGAATAACGCTCCCAGGTATAACGATGGCATGCGGAGATTCCCACACCTCGACACATGGAGCCTTTGGGGCATTTGCACTTGGAATAGGCACAAGCGACGTAGAACATGTCCTTGCTACCCAGTGTTTGGTATTGGACAAGCCAAAGACGTTTGAGATACGAGTCGACGGCACAAGAAAAAACACACACGCAATAACTGCAAAGGACATCATACTTTCTATAATAAAGAAAATCGGCACCGGTGGTGGAAACGGTACCGTAATAGAATACAGGGGCCAGGCAATCTCTGATCTGTCCATGGAAGAAAGGATGACAATATGTAACATGTCAATTGAGGCAGGAGCTAGGGCAGGCCTAGTCGCGCCAGACCAAAAAACATTCGACTATGTCAAA
>CAZETC010000008.1:16017-22541 GCA_964515435.1 uncultured Candidatus Nitrosotenuis sp. | reverse complement strand
GCAGGAACTCCAATTATAGACATAAAACTGGACCGGGTCTTTATCGGCTCATGCACAAACGCAAGACTCCAAGATCTAATCGAGGCATCAAGTGTCATTAAGGGAAGGAAGGTCTCGCCAAATGTCAGGGCAATGATCGTGCCGGGATCGCAACAAGTCAAAAAACAAGCTGAAGATCTTGGCCTTGACAAAATATTTCAGGAAGCAAACTTTGAGTGGCGCGAGTCCGGCTGTAGCATGTGTCTTGGCATGAACCCTGATATTTTGTCAAGAGGAGAAAGATGCGCAAGCACATCAAATCGAAACTTTGAGGGAAGGCAGGGCTCAGGCGGCAGAACACACCTAGTCAGCCCTATAATGGCAGCAGCAGCCGCAGTCACAGGCCATTTTGTAGATGTCCGGGAATGGGTATAATGGAAAAATTCACTCCAGTATCAAGCATCGGCACGCCGTTTGAGAGGCCAAACGTAGACACTGATCAAATAGTGCCAAAGCAATTCCTAAAACTAGTGCAAAGGACAGGATTTGGAGAGTTTTTGTTCTATGACTGGAGGTTTGAGCCGGACGGCAGAAAAAAAGAATTCGTGCTAAACGATCCAAAATACTCTGACTCGCATATTCTGATCACAGGAGAGAACTTTGGATGCGGCTCAAGCAGAGAGCATGCAGCATGGGCACTAAAGGACTATGGCTTTGACGTGATAATTGCTCCGTCATTTGCAGACATCTTCTACAATAACTGCTTCAAAAACGGGATACTCCCCATTTTCCTGCCAAAAGACCAGGTCTCTAACATACTGCAGACAAGATCGGTCATCAAAGTTGATCTGCAAAACCAGACCATAAAGTACGATTCCAAATCGATCCAATTTCAAATCAATTCAAGCCGCAAAAAGACACTGTTAGAGGGACTAGATGACATAGCAGTTACCATGAAATACGAAGGCAAAATAGCAAGATACGAGAAAACCCACTACATCTGACTGATTATTTTTTTTACGTCGCTTCTTTTTCGCTCAAGGGTCGCAGGCGATTCGACGTCAACCCATAGAATCCTTCCAAGATCAAAGGAGCTCACCAAGTTCTTTTTTGAGAGATTCTGCAATATGTCGTAGGAAAGATTCGCATTTTTCTTACCTGATTTTTTTATAATGTCTAGTATTTTTCCGCTGAGAATGTAGATTCCAGTACACTCGCAGTCCTGCATTTTTACCAGCGGCTTTTCCATAAACTGCAAGATCTTTCCGTTTTTCACCTTTGCAAAGCCGGTCTCCTCCTTTCTGTGCCGCCTTGTGGCAATGCACGCGATGCTATTTTTCTTGGAATAATACCTGTACATTTTTTCTAGGTCCAGCGCGCAAAGGTTGTCTGCAAACCAGAGCACAAACGGCTCGTCTTTCATCTTGCCGAGGTGCAGCAGGTCCCCCGCAGTCCCACTTGAAGAATCCTGGACAAAGCGAATTTTCGGGGAATTCGAGAAATAATGCCTTATCTGGCCCCCAAGGCCCTTGAGGTCTGCAACTATGATTATTTCGGATATCGTCTTGAACGAGGAAAGGTGCCTTACGATGTAGCTTATCATGGGCTTTCCGTCTATTGACATCATCGCCTTTGGAAAATACTCTGTAAATGGCCTTGCGCGAGTACCCTTTCCACCGGCTAAAATTACTGCTTTCAATCTACCTGTATGACTTTTGCTTTCTTCTTCTTGCGCCAGGACCGCCAAACTTCTTTGGTTCTTTCTGCCTTGCATCGCCGGATAGAAGGTGTTTGTCAAAATCGTTGATTCTCTTTCTTAGGTCATTTCTTATCTGCTTTGTAAAGGGGTGATCCTTTGGATCTTTTTTCGTTTTGGTCCAACCAGTCATCGCGCGTGAAATCGCAGTAGCCGCGGCATATGCTTGGCCCATGAACCCGCCCCCCTTGACTCGTACTGAAATGTCTATTTTGTGTCTTAGCTCGCCTGCTACTTCTAGCGGGCTAAGAATTACCTCGCGTGCAGTTTCCTGCTGGATCATTTCTGCTGGCGTGTTGTTGATTCTTACTCTGCCTGAGCCTTTTGTGATGTATACGTGTGCCTTTGAGGTCTTTCTTGTTGCAAAATAGATCTCTGTCTTTGGAATCAATTCCACCCTACCTCCTTTGCCAGTTCTGAAACGGTAGTATAGTTTGCAGAGGGTCTTGTGATCTTTGCAGTGTCAAACACTGTCTTTTCTGATGAGCCCAAGCCGCTTGGCACACCTATGTATGTGCGGAGGCGCTTGTATGCTGCCCAGCCTGATGGCTTTTTTCTCGGGAGCATGCCGCGTATCATCTTTGCAATCATTGTGTCTGGCCTTCTTGGGTGGTAAGGACCGTGCTCTGGGTGCAGAATGCTTGCGATTTCAAGAAAGGTCTTGTAGTTTTTCACGATGTTCTTTCTACTTCCGCTTATCATAATTTTTTCACAGTTCACAATTGTCACGCGATTTCCCTGCAGGAGAAGTTTTGCCACGTTTGAGCTCAGTCTTCCTGCCAGAAGGTTTGTCCCGTCTACTACTATCTGTTGGTTATCCAATTATTCTCACGCCTTTTCCTGTTGGGAACTTTGATATCATCTCGGAATAGCTGATTATCTTGCCGCCGGCCGCAAGCACTTTTTGTGCAGCCGAGGTCGAAATAGAAAACGAGCAAATTGTAATCTTGTGTGAAATATTTCCTGTACCCAAAACCTTGCCTGGAACAACGATGACGTCGTTTTCCTTTGTTACGCCGTTTATCTTTTTTACATTAACTATTCTCTGGGCAATTCCTGGCTTTTGGGCCATCACCGCAAGTCTTTGCCATATTGGAGCCTTGTTCTTGGCAGAAGCTGTCTTTAGTTCCTTTACCATTGTTAGAACCAGCTGATTGGTCATATTTATTGCCCTTTTGCGACCCAATATAAAATGTTATTACGCTTTCAGCTCAGCAATTACGTCCTTGAACTCTTCCAGTCTTTGGGCGAGCTCGTCAACTCCGGATCTGATTATCTGTTCTGGTGCTAGTGCCCCAGTAGATTCCACGGTCAGGACATATTCATCGTGCTTGTCAGTCGGAGTGAGAACTGATACGTTAGCAGAGTTCCATTTTGCATGAGTTGTTCCCCGGCCAAGTCTTGCATATGCTTCCAGTGTTAGCTTCTGTCCAGGTGCAAGTTGAACTATTGGAATTTTGTCGGAAATTGACTTGACTTCCCCGTCTTCGGAGCTCATCTCGGCAGACGTAATGGTTCGAGTCGAATCCGTATTGCCAGAACTTATCATCAGCATGACACGGCAGTTTGAGCAACCAGCCGTGCTTTTGCATGAGCACTTGGACGGCTCGGCAAACCTCTTGAGATCTGTCTTAATCGGTATCAAGCCTAACCTGTGGGCTATTCCCTCGTCAGACATTACCGACGAGTTTTCAATGATGTCTACTGTATCAATCGCAAATACCGGAACGCCGTTCAGGCAGATTCTTCTAAGCGCGTTTGCGTATTGGAGCGGAACGCCCTTTAGCTTTACTGTCATGCGCTGTTTGTCTTGCGAAACTATTTCCAAAGAAGGCAACTTGAAAAAAATTTTCCCAGTCCACATAAAAATCTAGCGTGAATTTTGACATGAGATAAATACCAAGATTTGCCTACAAACCTTATGACCGACGTCACGGTAATCAGGCATTCTGTGGCTGGGGAAAAATTCGAGATTCTAGTCAAGCCAGATCCTGCCCTGGAATACAAGCTTGGCAAAAGAAAGGACGTTTCAACCGTCCTGGTGTCTGACGAAGTCTACACGGATTCCGGAAAAGGGACCAGGGCGTCTACTGAAAAGCTGCTCAAGGCCTTTAACACGCAGGATCCAATGGCGATAATCGAGATCATTCTCAAAAAAGGGGACCTGAACCTAACGACTGACCAGCGACGAAAAATGATCTCGGAAAAAAGAAAGCAGATAATCGACTACATCGCAAAGACGTTTGTTGATCCAAGATCCCACCTGCCACACCCGCCTATGCGAATCGAGCAGGCACTGGAGCAGGCCCGCATTTCAATTGATCCGTTCCGAAACACGGAAGAGCAATCAAAGGACGTAGTCGAAAAACTTCGCACAATAATTCCGCTAAAATCAGAAAACATGTTGCTCGAAATTATAGTTCCGGCGCAATACGCGGCCCAATCATATGCAGTTCTCAAATCAACTGGAACTTTGAAAAAAGAAGAATGGCAAAATAATGGTTCACTTAAAGCAATACTAGAAATACCTGCTGGAGCAAGGGCAAGCGTGATAGACAGGCTTGGCTCCATAACAAAAGGAACTGCGACCGTGGAGATGGTCCGGTAATGGATGACGTAAAAAGAAAATACGTAATACCGGGCGATGTAATCACAACAGGCCCGTACCGAGCCGAAGAAAACGTCCATCTTTTTGGAGATAAAATTATTGCAACCACCGTTGGCATTTCTGAAGTTTTTGATAGCGGCGTCAGGGTGATTCCGCTCACTGGAAGATACCTGCCTAGGATTGACGACTTTGTAATTGGTATAGTAAAATCACACACCTCGCTTTCGTGGGAACTTGACATAAACTCATGCTATGCTGGAATCTTGCCGGCATCAGACGTCTTCGGCCGGGACTTTGACCCAAAAGTGGATCAGCTAACCTCGCGTCTAAAGACAGGCGACTTGGTAGCTGCAAGAATAGCAAATTCTGACAGATCAAGGGATCCGCTGATAACAATCTCTGACAGGGACTTGGGAAAAATCGAGGAAGGCGAGCTCATCAAGATACAGCCATCAAAGGTTCCGCGATTGATTGGCAAGCGCGGCTCGATGATTCAAACCATTGAAAGTGCAACAAAGGCAATAATTACAATTGGACAAAATGGATATGTCGTAGTGTCGTCCGAGGATCCCGATGGATTATTAAAGGCTCTGGACGCCATCAAAATGGTCGAAGAACAGGCACATGTTCCAAATTTGACGGAAAGAATTCAAGAAATGTTAGGATCAAACAGTGAATAATCATGGGTGTAAAAAAAACAGATATCGTATTACTAGATGATAAAGGGATCCGTTGCGACGGAAGAAAAATTGACGAGCCGCGCAGAATAATGATAAAGGCAGGCGTACTCAAAAACGCAAACGGCTCTGCATACATCGAGTTTGGCGAAAACAAAATTCTTGCAGGCGTATTCGGACCGCGCGACGTTCATCCAAAACACTTGGCAAACACAGACAGAGGAATCCTGCGTTGCAGATACCACATGCAACCATACTCAGTCAGTGAAAGAAAAAACCCGGCCCCGTCAAGAAGGGAAATCGAGATCTCCAAAGTGATCAAGGAGGCACTCGAGCCGGCACTGATGCTTGAAAATTTTCCAAGAACAGTAGTTGATGTCTTTATAGAGATACTCCAGGCAGACGGCGGCTCTAGGTGCGCAGCACTCGATGCTGCCGCAGTGGCCCTGGCAGACGCGGGAATCCCGATGAGGGATATGGTATCTGCGTGCGCTGCAGGAAAGGTGGCAGACACGATAGTACTTGACATAAACAACGAAGAGGACCAAGAGGGGCAGGCAGACATGCCGGTAGCACTGATGCCGAACTTGGGCAAAATCACACTAATACAGCTAGACGGGGTACTGACGCCGCAGGAATATGAAAAATGTGTCAACACCGCAGTCAGCGGCTGCAAGCTAGTCTACGAAATCCAAAAAAACGCCCTGCGGGACAAGTTTTTCGGGGATAGCGCACAATGACTAGTAGCGCAATCATTGATGATCTAAAAAAGAGAAAAATCGTCGCACTTTTAAAAGAAGGACAGCGAATCGATGGACGTGCACTGGACGAACCAAGACAGATTACAATTGACACCGGAGTAATTCCAAAGGCGGAGGGCTCTGCGCGCGTACGACTCGGGGACACCGAGGTTGTCTGCGGGGTAAAGATACAGCCAGACAAGCCCTTTCCAGATCTTGGCGACAGGGGAATTTTCATCTGTACTGCAGAGATAATGCCGCTGGCTGATCCCACAGTGGAGACAGGGCCTCCTGGCGAGGACGTAATCGAGCTTGCAAGAGTGGTGGACAGGGGAATTCGCGAAAGTGGCATGATTGATCTGACTCAGCTTGTGCTGCAAAAGAACAAGTCAGTGGTTGGGATATTTGTTGATAACAGCGTGACTGATTACGATGGCAATCTCTTTGACGCATGCTCTTATGCGTCGGTTGCAAGCATTATGTCGTGCAAGATACCAAAATGGGAAATCAAGGATGACGTACCGACCAAAGTCGACGGCCAAGTAATGGATCCACCAATCACAACACTCCCAGTATCAGTTACCATGGGCAGAATTGGTGATCAAATAATAGTGGATCCAAACGCAGACGAATGGGGCTGCATGGATGCCAGAATCACGATCACGACAAACTCCGCCGGTAACATATGCGCAATCCAAAAGGGCGGCAACGACGGCTTTACGCAGGAGCAGCTGATTAAATGCGGTCAAATCTCGATTGCCATC
>CAZETC010000008.1:13474-16007 GCA_964515435.1 uncultured Candidatus Nitrosotenuis sp. | reverse complement strand
CCATCGGAGCAAAAATAAGGGAGACCATAAAGAAGGTCGGTGGAAGTTAAATGCTCAAGAAAGGCGGATCACTAAAAGGTCTTAGGCAGAAATACGGGATCAAGCACAGGAAAAAGTTCACCCAAGTGCACATGATTCTAAAAACAAAGAGAAAATGCCCAGAGTGCGGCTCGTTAAAGTTTGGAAGAGAAGCAGTCGGAATCTGGAGATGCAAGAAATGCAGCTTCAAGGTTGCCGGAACGGCATACGATGTCAACCTTTAGCGCAGAGATATCAGTTAACGCAAAAGAAAAGACAAAAGCAATTTTTGACTCGTTAAGTGCGGACAACAAGTTCTATCCAGAAAACCCGACTAGGACCGAGATATCCATGAAGAAAAATAGGCTGCAAATCTTAATTGGTTCTGATGAGCTCCCACATCTCCGGGCAAACATCAACTCTGTTCTGCGGCTAATCCAGGCAAGCCACGACTCGTTAGAATCCACAAAAACAAAATGAACGTCCTTTCATAGACTTGACTGAAAACATAGTTTCGGTGTTAAGGTGATTACAAAACCATCAAAAAATGCACAATTTCGTATGATCATCGCATAACACCAATAAGATTTTTAACCATTGGTGACAGATTATTCAGACATGGTCTCGGAGAGTAAATACGCACTTTCTTATGTCCAATTACTCAAAGAAGATCTCGCAGTTTTTCGCATGGTTCCAAAAGACGGCGTTATGCCAGAATACAAGTCAGGACAGTTCCTTACAATTGGCATTCCAGTAATAAGTGAAAATTACAAGATCGTTCGAAGAGCATATTCTATTGCTTCGCATCCTGAAAACAGAAAGTATTTTGAATTTGTGATCCGATGGGTGAGAAAACCATTACCTGGTCGCGTTACAACCCAATTATTTTATGCAAGTGAAGGAGACGAGATAATTCTGGGTAAACCAACTGGAAATGCCTTGACAATTAATGATACGCTGCACGACGGAAGAAAAGATAAAAGAAGAATCGTGTGTATCGGGGGTGGAACTGGCATTGCACCCTTTGTAAGCTTTGCAAAGCACCTTCATGCGGTAGGTGATAAAAGAGAAGTTGTCGTCTTACACGGCGCAAGCTATGTGGACGAATTAAGCTACAAAGACACCTTCACCGACTTGGCAACTGATAGCATTGATAGGGGGCGTGACAAGTGGAATTTCAGATATGTTGCATCCATTAGTCGCCCCCAAGAATGGTTTAACAGATCATGGAACGGTCCAACAGGCAGAATTGAAAGTTTCCTAAAGCCGCGCGATGGAGGCATGTCGCCTTTAGAAAAGCTCGTTGGAGAAAAAATCACCAAAGAAAACACAATGTTCTACATTTGCGGCTGGCAAGGAACCATCGACGGGGTGATGGACACTTTGGGGCCTCAAGGCTTTGTGACCGAGCATGATGCGCGTGAAGACGGAAGCTTTGAAGTAAAATACGAATCATACGGCTAGCCGTCAGGATTCCTCAAAAAACCAAACCTGCGCATTTAAACCAAGTGCAAATGCCAAGACGGCATCGCGCTAACAAATGCTTAACGAATTTTTTATCAGTAAATTTAGCCTTTTCTTATTATAAACTGCATCAAGGCTTCCTTAGAGTATTCTATTCCGTGCTCGTCAGTAGAGTGCTTGCTGTATTCTGCAATTACCTTTCCAACGTCGGTTCCTTCGGCAATAAAATCGCACTCAAAACCGTAGTCTTTGCATACTAGCTTTACCATCACCAGTACAAAAAAATCAGTATTATATATCTCGTTTCATTTGCAATTCCAACGAACCAACCTCTACGATCAGCTTCGACATGATGAGGAAAAAGCAAAAAAATTCACCTGCAGCATCAAGGATATAATCTGCCTAGTTTGCTGACTTTTTTGGATTGCTTCCGGGCGTGGAAACGATACTTGCGACAACGGCCTTTGTCAGCTCTTCAATAATCTTGATCTTTTTCTCATCAGTTTCTCCGAGCATTTCTAGCGCCTTTTCCAATTCCTTTTTTCTTAGCACGTCTACGCTAGAAAATACGTCTGTGACCAAGGGTTCTGGTTCAAGCAGCTTCATTGCTGAATCGATAATGGGGACCTCCTTTATGATAATTTTTTCTACGGCAAGAACCTTCTCCTCGATGGTTTTCAGATCTTGGTTCTCAAACTCGGTAATCTGGTCTCTGAACATCAGTTTGACTCCGGGGAGCATAGAAAGATTCTCGTCAATTATTCTGGGATCTGACAAATCCAGTATCATGGTGCCTTTCTTTTTATTTTCCATTAGTATTCTGACTTTGTCATAAGTAATTATGAAGTAGTCCGCTGTGGTTGCAATAAAAATAATATCAAATTTATCAAAGCCCGCTATGACGTCTTGGTAACTTATTGGCTTTCCGCCCAGTATTTTAGAAAAACCAGTGGCTCGCTCAATGGTCATGCTGGTAATGTCAAAGGCGTAGGATTTTTTATTGAGCGACTTGGCAACCATGGCGGCAGTCTCGCCCGTGCCTATGATCAGG
>CAZETC010000008.1:1390-13464 GCA_964515435.1 uncultured Candidatus Nitrosotenuis sp. | reverse complement strand
GATCAGGGTGTGCTTTTTTCCGTCCAGCCCTGCGAACTCTTCTGCAATCTTGACTGCTAGCTCTCCAATCGATGTTGCCCCCTTGCCGATTCCGCTAGACTCTCTAATGCGAGTTGCAATTCGTATGGTGCTCTCAAACAGTTTGTTCAGTATTGTGCCAGATGTTTTGGCTAGTTTTGCACTTGAGATTGCCGCTTTTACATCGTCAAGGACTGTTTGATTTCCTATCACTATTGATTCCAGGCCGGATGCCACTCTTAACAAATGAAGATAGACATCAGTGTTTTCATACACCTCGAGAATCTGGTCAAAGTGGTCAATGTCATACTGTTCTAGCTGTGTAAGTGACATCCATGTTTCCTTGATTTTGTTTAGGGTGAGTCCTTTTCCCTCCTCCCTTCTTGCGTCTGGAACCTCTTCTCCTCTATCCGCAATGTTCTTTACAAGCAGAACCTCGACCCTGCTGGCAGTCTGAATTATCACACATTCTGAAATGCTGGGAATTTTCTTAAAAGACTCACACGCAGCTGCTACGTCTTTGAAAGAGAATCTTTCTAAACTATGAATCGGGAGGTTTCTGAAAGTGACCCGGACATTGATGACATTAAAATTTTTTTTATCCATGCCCTTACTCCTTGAGCTTGTCTCTGCCACCTTTTGCTGTACGAAAAACATTCATGCCAAAGTAAAAGTTCTGATATAAGTAATCCAAATACTTGAGATCTTGTTCGGCTTTGGCGATGTCAGGTGCGGTTGCATTAGGGTTGGTTTTTAGCGCGTTAAGTTTTTGCGCGGTTTCAGCTACGATCTGATTGATTCCCGACTCGTAATTGGACGTGCCGCCAAATTCGGGGCTGAGCACGTGCGTTGGATTGTACGATGGAGTTTGATCCCTTGGTACTTCGACCATTCTAGAAACCTCCTCCTGCTCTTCTTCTGACAGCATGTGCCTTGGTGGAATCAGATCAGCCTTTGTATGGAAAAATTCAGGCTCTCCCATCTCTCGCCTAAATATGCGCTCTTGGTTGCGCTTGTTGGTAAATGATTCTGATGCTTGCACTGCAGCTACCGCTGCTGCCTTTGCTGCCTCGTATTCTTTATCAGCTGCTGCCTCGGCCGCCGCCTTTGCTCTTTTTGCTATTGCCTCTGCTAACTCTGCTGCCTCGGCCGCCGTAAACCCTTCCTTCCTTTTAGATGGATCTTGCGACTCGTCAGACAACGTAATTACATCACTTGGGGTGAAAATTTAAGTTTTTATGATGCGTTTTTGGCCCGAGCCATTCCAATAGATGGATCAGAACAAGACATTTCGTTTTTGGCCATAATCGGTAAAAATAATAAGAAATCCGCCAAGTCCTACCGTATGTCTCAAGGCCAACAAATCCCACCATGGCTGCAAGAACAGCTAATGAAGCTCCAACAATCCCAGCAGAACCTGCAATCAATAATGGCGCAAAAACAGCAGCTGGACTTGGAACAAATGGAATCTGAGCGAGCGCTAGAGGAACTAAAAAAGGCGGCAGATGGTGACGCTGTCTATAAACACGCTGGCTCTATTTTGATAAAATCCACCAAGGCCGCACTCATTGCGGATCTGGAGGAGAGAAAGGAGCTTTCCAACACGAGGACTGCAGTTCTGGCAAAGCAGGAAACGCGGCTCAAAGAAAGCATCAAGGAGCAAGAAACAAAAATAAATGAAATGATACGTAGCTCGCAAAACCCAAGCTCAAAGCCAAGCCCCCAACAATGATTATTAGTGTTAAATCCAAGTTGTAGTGGATGAAAATTGAAAATCTTAGAATCGTAGTAGATGAACGGGAGAAAAAAAGCGGCATTCCTGATTTGTTGAGGGCAGTTGGCGTCAATTTGGAGATAAAGACGCTGCCAATTGGTGATTACATCGTGGCGCCAGAGACGGTAGTGGAAAGAAAAAGTGTCTCTGATCTGATATCATCAATTTTTGACGGGAGGCTTTTTGATCAGTGCAATAGGCTAAAGGGCCATTTTACGCATCCGGTGATTCTGATGGAGGGAAACGTAGAAGAAATCGAGCAAATAGTAGAAAACCCGCTGGTGTTTTATGGCGCCATCGCATCAGTAGCAATCGATTTTAAGATTCCGATAATTCCAACGCCGAGCGCAACCCATACTGCAAAACTGCTCGTCTCAATGTGCTCAAGAAAGGAGCTCACAAAAGGGCCGTTCCTTAAGAAAATAAAAAAATCCGACGACCTTGCAAGGCAACAGCTTTCAGTCCTGTGCAGCCTTCCAGGAGTTGGAGAGAAGCTGGCGACAAGAATGCTTGAAAAGTTTGGCTCACCAGCACGGACACTGAGTGCCTCATTTGCAGACCTATCCAGGGTGGAGGGGCTCGGTGAGGCGCGCGCCAAAAAAATAAAGCAAATGCTTGAACAACAAAGTAAGCTAAGTAAGAAATCAAACCAAAGCACACTTGACTCGTAGGCTCTTTCATTGATTGGTACTCAAAAAGACTCGTCCTTGAGTAGTTTTCTTTTCAGCCTGTTTCCGCAAATCGGGCATGTGTCTGCTCCGGAGAACCCCTTTCTGCATGCCGGACAATAATAATTCCATTTTCCTACGTTCTTTATCCCTCTTGTCATGACTGGCTTGGTGTCAATGCCCATATTTTTTGCCAGATTTGAGACGGCAAAATCATCTGTTATCAACTGTCCCCCAGTTTCAAGTGCAAGCGCAACTGCAGATATATCTGCCTTTGACATTTTTTGGAAATCACCGGTCTTTTTTGCACTCTCTACTACCAAACTAGTATTCTCAGAATCTGCATCAAGTATTCTCAGTCTTCCTGTCTCTAGAAGTGTATCGATGGCACCGTGGCTTTTCTTGATGTGTTTTATCTCTTCAAAGACAAGCGACGTGGTGCAGCCCTCTTCGGGGGAGGCAAAGGGGATTCCCGCATAAAACGCGCTCGCATCATAAATTTTAGACGCCAAGCTTGCTCATCTGTCGTAGCCCTTGTTTTTTGAGTCTCACAAAGACTGCGCACTTGTCGTGCTTTTTGATAATTATGGACTCTTCAAAATTTGCCGTTTTGATTACCTGCGCGTCCATTACTATGTTGGTGTCATGAGAACAAATCACCTGAATCTTTTCGTCAGGAACGACAATTGACGGCAGCCTTCGTAATACTGGAGCTATTGGCGTTATTATCAAGATGTCTAGGCTTTCGTGCAATATCGGACCGCCAAAAGAAAACGAGTGGCCAGTAGAGCCGCTTGGAGTGGAGATCATCACGCCGTCCATCTTGTGTTTCACTATGTCGTTTTGGAATTTGATCTCAAACTCCGCAGTCTTTGTCATGTTTTGTCTGTTGACGTAAATTTCATTTAATGCTGGAGGGAACTCTTCGCCGCCAACTGAGGCTACCACACGCATTCTTTTGTCGAGCCAGATTTTGTTTGCTCTGATGTCTTTGATTGCCAAATCTATCTTGTCTAGGGTGATCTCAGACAGGATGCCTTTGTTTCCGCCAACATTGATGGTCAAAACAGGCACCTCGTTTACAAGACTTCGACATGTGCGAAGTGTTGTACCGTCCCCGCCAAGCGTAACTACCAAGTCGAGTTTTTTGCCTTTGAGGTCTTCAACAGTTTCGACTTTTTTTACCCCCTCGATTGAGACGGGAGATATTGTAAACACTTCGGCCCTGCCTGCAAGAAACTTTTTTGCAACCTTTTTTGCCGCGCTCTCTGATTCTTCAGAACCAACCTTGCTTACTATTGCGACACGATTTAGTTTCAACCATTCCCCCTTGTACGACTTTGTTTAAAAAACATAGTCCTTCGCGCTTGAAAACAATTAAGTATGAATGAACTTTTTTCTAAATTGAAATGAGTTACGCATATCCAGAAGTTTTGGTAGACACTGATTGGGTATCAAAAAATCCTCCAAGCGACAACCTAAAGATTGTGGAAGTAGATTATGATCCTGAGAACGGTTACAGAAAGGGACACATCAAGGGCGCAAGCCTGATCTGGTGGAAACGCGACATCAACGATCCGATAACTCGAGACATTGTGGACAAAACACAGTTTGAGGCGCTCATGTCCAAAAACGGCATCAAACAGAATTCCGAGGTGGTTCTTTATGGCGATTTTAACAACTGGTTTGCGGCATTCGCTTTTTGGATCTTCAAGTATTATGGACACAAAAATGTCAAAATAATGAATGGCGGCAGAAAAAAGTGGGAGCTGGAAAAAAAACCGTACACCACCGAAGAGCCACAGCTAGCTCCGACAAACTACGTGGCGCAGCCTCCAGACGAGGGTCTAAGGGCATATCTCTTTGATGTAAGGCGAGCGTTGGGCAGAAAAGAGGTCGCAATGGTAGATGTCCGCTCTCCAAAAGAGTTCACTGGAGAAATCACGGCACCGCCGGAATATCCAATGGAACATGCGCAAAGGGGAGGGCACGTGCCGGGGGCACAAAACATTCCGTGGGCTACTGCGGTAAACGATGCCAATGGCACATTCAAGTCCGTTGCCGAACTCCAACAAAACTATTTCCCAAAAGGGATCACACCTGACAAAGACATAATCTGTTATTGCAGAATTGGCGAACGTTCATCACATTCTTGGTTTGTCCTAAAGTACCTGCTTGGATACCCACAGGTTAGGAACTATGATGGTTCCTGGACAGAATGGGGCAACATGATAGGAAACCCCGTAGAAAAATAGATGAGCCAGGAATTTCCAATTCTAAAAAAAGGCGCCTTTTACCTCATTAAAGACGCAAACGATGATCTCATCATGGAAGACAGAACCAAGCGTGGCCTCACAGTCAGGGAGCGCTCAATCGACGAAACCCTCCAAGTTTTTGCAGACAAGGGAATGATCCACGACATGGACGGAATTGGCCACTGGGTTCCAATTAGGTGGTATTTTCCAAAAACGAGCCATGATCTGCAAAAGGTCTTGGTTCACGCAGAAAAGATGGAAAAAAAATACACAGAGCTTCGCGAATTGACATGCCCTGACGACGCAGACTAAAAGAAGATTTTTAAGCCATTTCGACCCAAAAACATCATGTCGCTGCTGTTAAAGGATCGAGTGTACACGATGGAATCCCCAACTGCAAAAAGGGGTGTTTACCCGCTGCACGGCTACAAACTTGGTCTTTACCGTTTACCAATCAAACTAGAAGAGCCAATGGAGATGAAATCAATCGCAGAGGGGCTCAAAAAAGTATTCGTCATGGATACCTATGCCGACAGGGTATTTGCAACATACAACTGGGTTGAGGAAAACATGCCAGATCCGGAAGCAAAAGGATACGAAAAGGCGAACCTTTCAGTTACTGTTGAAATCGTGTCAGGCGAGGTAGTTGATATCATTTACCAAATATTCCCAATTGAAAAGTTTGGTGACCCGCAATGGGTGACTGACTATCGCAAAAAGGCGGATCATTATGCAAAGATGATAATGGACACTATACTCCGAAACACAATCCTTGCAGACAAGATGATAGAAAGTCTGATGAAGACGCAGAAACTTAGTCAGGACGCAGCGATAACAGCACTAGAAGAACTCACACCGCTTGCAAAAATAGTGCCGGACGCAAAACCAAAACCAAAGGTGGAGGCACTAGAAGAGGCACCGGCAGACTCTGGAGATACTGGCGAGGTTCGTGATGGTGCAAAGCCTGGGCCAATAGATGTCGAATACAAATCACACATGCGACCAAGCACACCATATACGGTGGCTGCAAACAAAAACGTCATCAAGACATGGGGCAGAAGGGGGAGCAGCAACAACACAATGGGCGTCTGGGGGGAGTTTGTTTCAGTCGATTATGATATCTGCGTGGCAGACGGCGCATGCATAGAGGCATGCCCGGTTAATGTCTACGAGTGGTTTGACACTCCAGGAAATCCCGCATCTGAGAAAAAGCCTCTGATGGCAAGAGAGCCAGACTGCATCTTCTGTCTTGCATGCGAGGGCGTATGTCCGCCACAAGCAATCAAGATCTTCCAGAGAAAAGGCTAGAAGTCATAAATAGGCAGCCACGGCTGAAAGCGTATGGTAGTAAACACATTCACCCAGTTTGTCTTTAACATTTTCATCGTTTCCGCAATTTTACTCACTGCCTATACAGTAAATTTCTATTATCTAGCATTTCGTTCGCTTAGAAGAAAGGACAAGCACCCTGTAGTTTCTCTTGGAACGCCGTCCGTGACAATCCAGCTCCCGATATACAACGAGAAATATGTCGCGTCAAGACTCGTTGATGCAGTATGTGCTATGGATTATCCAAAAGACAAAATGAAGATAATGGTTCTTGATGACTCTGATGATGACACAACAGACCTGCTACATGATCTGGTAAACCAATACAAAAAAGACGGGTTTGATATCATCCACATAAGGCGTGGAACAAGAAACGGGTACAAGGCAGGCGCCCTCAAGTACGCAATGAGTCTCACAACTACTGAATATGTGGCAATCTTCGATGCCGACTTTATACCACCATCGTGGTTTCTAAAAAAAGCAATTCCGTACTTTGCAAAGCCAAACATCGGCCTAGTCCAGTGCAGGTGGGGTCACATAAACGAAGACTATTCCGCAATAACGCAGGCCCAGGCGCTGAGCCTCGACTTTCATTTCCTAATAGAGCAAAAGGCAAAAAGCAACTCTAAGATGTACATGAACTTTAATGGCACTGCGGGAATCTGGAAGCGGGACTGCATAGAGGATGCAGGAGGATGGCACACGTCCACACTGGTTGAAGACCTTGACCTCAGCTACCGTGCTCAGATGAAGGGCTGGAAATGTCTTTTCATTGAGGACATTGTAGTTGACGCGGAACTGCCAGTACAGATGAACGCCGCAAAGAGGCAGCAGTTCAGGTGGGCAAAGGGGGCAATCCAGTGCGCAATAAAGCTGCTCGGAGATATTCTGATAAAAAGAAAGATCCCATTTGAGGCAAAGATCCAGGCGTTTGTGCAGCTGACGCGACACATTGGCTATCCGTTGTTGCTGATTCAGTTTCTTGCACTTCCAATTCTTCTTGCATCAAACATGAACTTGCATGTGATACGCTTCATACCTGCACTTACGATTGCGACGTATCTTGCAATGGGGCCATTTGCATATCTACTTGTAATCTATAATTTGTGGGGCAAGGACTGGAAGCAAAAGGCAAAGATCCTACCATTCCTTCTGATATATGCAGCCGGGCTGTCTGTTAACAACACCGTGGCAGTCTTTGACGGGATATTTGGAAAAAAGAACGAGTTCCTCAGGACACCCAAATACGGAATCATAAGCAGAACAGATGACTGGAAAGACAAGGCGTACAACCTCCCGTTCACAAAAACTACCCTTTTGGAAATCTTCTTTGGAGTCTACGGACTAATGGGAATAATGATCTCGATATTTTCAAAAAATCCGATCTTTGCTCCTATGATTGCCATACCGACAATAGGGTTCTTTTACGTGGCGTACCTGAGCCTTTCACACTCGCGATTTAAAAGGAATAAATCAAGCGTCCCCAAATCAAAGGCAGAAAAGATGGCTGATAGTCATTATGGCGCTGCAATCATTGGCATGTTCGCAGTAATCGCGTTTGGTGGGTACATGGCGTACACAGGATATCAGACTGATGTCTACCCGCTGGACCTCTCACGAGGATATCTTGACAGAATCGCAACGAGCAACGACGCGCAGTCGATTCTGCAGGATCTTGGCAAAATGAAGGAAAGCCTCCCGTTGGAAGGAAATCCCGTGTGGATATTCCCTACAGACACTACTGACTTTGGGAGAATCCAAAACGACCTTGACTCTATGATTGCAAGCATTGAGGGAGTGAGAAACGAGCCGGTTAACTCGGAGGCATTCAATACGGCGATGCTCAACTTGCACTATTCTGCAATCCAGATGAGGCAAAACCTCATGGACGCAACGCCATACATGTATGCGAGCTTTTCAAACATCGTGTTTAGCTCTGTTTGGATTGCGGCAATCTTGGGAATCTTTGCGGTTCTAAAAAGGAAAAAGGACAGGCTCAAGGCATACGACACATCAGAAGACGTCTAGGCATCAAACCAGGTAATTATACTATAACCAGATTATTAATAGTACGGTATGGTACCGTACCATATGATACACTGCGAATATTGCACAAAACAGTTCGTCGAGTCAAGAAACGGTTTGACGGAAAAAACCCTTCACGAAATACTCCATGGACCAGAACTGGTCAATGAGTAGCGACTTCTCTTTTTATTTATTTTAGCTCTAATGTTTTATTGCTCCTAGTCCAGACCTAATGTGTGTCAGCAAGGAAACCAGCAAAGCACAAGGCAAAACCTACGGGCGTCAGCCTGACCGGAAAGGATTCTAGCACACTGGTCAAAAAAATAGGCGCAGTCTCTGATTCCACAAAGACGCTCTCAAAGGAAATCAGGTCAATGTCCAAAATTTTTGCCGACAACCAAAAAATCCTCATATCCATGAAGGAAATGATTGATTCGCTGACCACCACACTTGAGCATATCCAAAAACAGTCAAAACAGATGAACATTATAGATGAAGACAACCGAAAACTGTTTGCGGGGCTAAATCAGGTTCGCTCGCAGGCAAGCTTCATCACCAAGATAAACGAGCATGCAAACAAGCTGCAAGAACAGGTAAACAAGATCATTCATGCTCAAAAGGAGGGCCTAGATTCTCAAAACCTCATGAAGGTAGCATCGGACAACAAAAACTCGATTCAAAACAACACGCACATGATAATAAAAATAGCGCAAAGAATAGACGGATTAAAAGAAGACCTTGAGAGCATCTCCTCAAAGTCTAGCACGGCCAAACTGGAATCCGAGATCGCATCGCTAAAGCAAGACCTTGCAGCGTTGTCTGCGACGGGAAGCAAAGCAGATACAATAATTCACCTGCGCGGCGAAGTCCAAAGAATAGAAGCCGAAATAAGCAAACTCGTCAAAAGGGTCGACACCGCGGCATTTTTCGGTGATGGCCTAAAATCAGTCCAGGTAGACATATCCTCATTTAAGGAAAATGTTTTTAGTAAGACAAACACGATAGACCAAAAAATCTCCATAATTTCAGATATGTTGAAAAGATCTGACCTGTCAATGGCCGAGTTCCACAAAAAAGCTGATGGGCTAGTCCAGAACGTGGCAAATCTCCAAAACGTCACGAACAAGTCATCAAGCCACAACACCAAAGAAGTCGTCGCACTTCTAAAGTTATCAGAATTCCAGTCAAACATCAGAATTCTCTCCGAGTCAAAGTATGGTGAGCTAAAAGACATTGAAAAAATGGCGGAGCAGACTGCGTCAATTGTAAACCTGTTCGACTCTCTTGCAATAGAGACCGAGCAAAAGGTCTCACTGCCACAAGAGGTCAGGCAGTGGGCAATATCCAAGATGCTGGATTCTGCGGACAAGTGGGAGGTGAGGTTCTCTGATCTTTTCAGCATTCTTACAGACAAGCTGGGAAAGGAACTGGTAAAGGAAAACATCCGTCTGAATCAGGTCCGCGATATTTTCGGAATTCGTGGTGTAGACGAGATGCGAAAAGAGCTTGGGCTGCAAGCTCAGAGCTAAAAACGCAGTCAGATACCCCAGGTCTCTTTCCACATTAGTTTCAGACGACCTAATCATCACTCTGCAAGGGGCAGTTGTCATGCAACACTAATAATTCTTGATGATGGCTGTTTTGAGGCAAATCTTGAAGCCAAGACAACAATTTTTCACAAATTTGTTGCACAAGTCGACATCCCCTCTTAAAAAAAATTTTAGGGAGTTGTAGGCATGAATTCCCAGATTCTTGAAAAAGTAGAAGCATCAGGAGTCTGCGGAATAAAAAAGGCAGAGCTAAAAAAGATCTTTGGCACAGAATGCGATTCTTCGCTTGAGAAGCTGGCAAAAGATGAAAAAATCATAGTTGACAACAAGGGAATGGCGCATTATGTGTGGAGCAAGGACAATTACATCTCTCATATTTCTCAAAATGACCCAAAATTCAAGATAATCTCAAAGCAAGTACAAAACTTGGAAAACTCGGTAAATCAGATACGCAGCGATTTGACAAAGGCCCCAGCTGGAGTGAGCATCGATTTTCAGTCAAACTTTGATACCTGCATTGGCGAGCTCTCCTCATCGCTTGGGTGGGTGCCGTTCTCAAGCATTAGGCAAAAGCTTTGCGAATCCCTTGAGATCTCGCCTGAAAAATTCTATTCTTTGGCATCATCACTAGTTGAATCAAACCAAAAGTACGAAGTCTCGACCGGAGGACAAGAGGGACTCCATGTACGCGGAATGCTGCATGGGTACGTAAGAAAGCTATGACATACCCATACGGATTAAAATCAAACCCGTACCCAAGCAGCCCTACTCCCACAGAGCGCGACGCAAAAATCCTTGGGGGAACAAAGCACCAGGAAGCAAAGGCGGCCATAATGGAATGCATTTTGGATCTATACAAGAAAACCTCGAGAAGAAACTCGACAGAAAACGATTTCCGACTGGTCACGGTAGTGCAGGATGTCGGATCAGGCAAGACCCATCTTGCGCTCCACATCAAGACTCTGAAGACAAGACAGGACATAATTACCACATATGTTGATCTGTCGACGATTTCGCCAAAGACAAACGAAAGCATCTACGGCGCAATAATGCACGGCTTTGGCAAGGATCTGTTTTCTGAGCTAAAGGCAAAGTTCCTCGAACAAATATGCGAAAAGGCCCAGAAAGGGGACGCACTAGCAAAGAAGGCGCTTGGCTACGGATTTATCGACAAGCTAAAGGGCGTGACAATAAAGCAAAAGGCAGATGACATACTCTATGACAAAACTCCAGTCTCTCAAGAGGCGCTACACGGCTATCTTGCGGCAAACCACAACCAGCACGAGCAGGTCATAATCAAAAACATACTTGGCAACTCTATTGATAAAATAACAAACCTTGACGAGTTGCACGGAAGACTTGCCGCAGTAGCAAGGTTCAGCCACAATCTGCTTGGCAAGGTAATCCTCTTTGAAATGGACGAGTTCGATGCGCAAGAAGGCTCGCTTGATTTCGTAAAGTCTCTAATAAACGCCCACATCCCGGCATCGATTCTCTTGCTAATTACCACCCCGTCGCTATACCTTGATGTCCAGAGGGCAAACCCGTCTGTGTTTGACAGACTGGAAAAGGCAAACTACAAAATCGATCTTGCCGGCGCAAACTCTGTCGATGAGCTAATCGAAATCGCAATCGAATACATCAAAGAAGCTGACAAGACGGAGCGATTCAACAAAAAAGAACAGCAGGAATTGGCAGCAAAGGTACGAGTGCTCTGCGACGAATTCCCGGAATTTAGAAACGTCCGCTCAATCATCAACATTTTGAACCATGCAGTAGAAGCAGCGTCCGCGCTTGGCGCGCAAGAAATCTCAGAGGCAGTAATAGACGAAACCATAAAGCAGACCTATCCAGGCCTCAAGATCAAAGGCAGCATAATGGAAGTTCCGATATCTGAATTTATCAAGATAAAGCGCGAGTCCGGCGCAACTCAGAGCCAGGTAAGGGAAGCAGTCTCAAACCTTGTCAACTATGCGCACGAGATGGGAAACGTCTCAAAATCAAGCAAATCAAACCCGTCATTTGATGTCATGTACTCTGATCCGTTTGGCACAAAAATAGGAATAACAGTAGTGATGGATCAAAACCACGCAAAGAACTTTGAGACCATATCCAACGCTGTGAAATCGTCTGCATTCGTGGACAAGCTTGTGATTCTCACAAACACGAGCATTCCGGCATCAAGCCACGCAACAATCGTGCTTGTGGACAAGTCCAAGGTAATAGACCTGCTTTACTTCAACACCAAGTACACCGAGCACAAAATAGAGGAACCCGAGTCAGAAAAGGTCAAAATGCTCGCAAAAACAATCTGCGTCATCTAATCAAAACTAATTTTAATGATTTTATTTTTTACTAGTTGATGCAAAATTATTTTTTGCAGCTTGACCAGTCAGGCTCGATTAGCAGCGGCGTCCAAAACATGATGGATAAGATAACGCCTGAAATACCGCAC
>CAZETC010000008.1:0-1380 GCA_964515435.1 uncultured Candidatus Nitrosotenuis sp. | reverse complement strand
AATCATGATTCTCGCGTCTATTGTAACGCTTGCCTTCTTCAAGATGCGCCAGCCGCTGATAATCGGCTATCTCTTTGCAGGAATGCTGATTGGGCCGCTCTCTCCTCTCTGGGGCTCGCTCATTCCGGAAGGGGAGAGCTTTATGGGCCTTGGAACGGCCAGAGTACTTTCCGATGTCGCAGTACTCAATATTTTTGCAGAGCTTGGCGTAATCCTGCTTTTGTTTGTGATCGGGATCGAGTTCCCATACTCGAGGATTCGCTCAATCGGAAAGGTCGCAATAGGAGCTGGAACCATCGGACTGTTCATGACCCTTGGTGTGGTGTTCTATGTCTCAAGCCTTGTGGGTCTAAAGGCGATGGACTCGCTTTTTTTGGGCGCGGCGCTCTCGATTACCAGCACTGCAATCATTGTCAAAATTCTAGAAGAAATGGGAAAAATAAAAAAGGAATCCTCGATTCTTGTTCTGGGCATTCTGATAGTAGAAGACATCATAGCAGTCATTCTAATCGCAACACTGGAGTCAGTGGCGCTTGTCGGCACTGTGTCGTTTGAAAGCATAATTACTGTAGTGGTAGTGGCAGGTGCCATGATTGGCGGAACGCTGACCGTTGGAACCAAGGTCATCCCGCGGCTAATCGACAGGGTTGCTGCGACGCAACACAAGGAGATTCTACTCTTGTCAGTGCTCGGGCTTTGCTTTGGGTATGCGCTGTTTGCAAACGTGGTTGGACTCTCTGTTGCAATCGGCGCGTTTCTGGCAGGCGTTCTAGTGGCCGAATCAAAATCTGCAGAGGTCTCTAAAATTCTGTCCAGTCCAATCAAGGACATGTTCGTTGCAATATTTTTCGTCTCGGTAGGTGCGCTCATGAATGTCTCGGAGCTGAAAAACTA
This sequence comes from uncultured Candidatus Nitrosotenuis sp., assembly GCA_964515435.1. GTDB lineage: Archaea > Thermoproteota > Nitrososphaeria > Nitrososphaerales > Nitrosopumilaceae > Nitrosotenuis. The sequence goes on along the minus strand of CAZETC010000008.1, from coordinate 486 downwards.
CATCTTTTTGGCATTTGGCCTAGTCGTGCTTGCAATACTGGTAAAGTTCGGGGGAGCCTTGGCCGGCACATTCCTGTTCAGGCAGGGAAAGGCCAAGTCGCTCCGATCCGCGTTTGCCCTTTCCGGCCCTAGGGGGGAGTTTTCAATTGTTATAGTAAAATCTGGAGTAGACATTGGAGCCGTGAGCAGCTTTTTGTTTCCGCTGATTGGCATAATAACGATAATCAGCGCGTTTGTCACGCCTTTCCTAATTAGGGCAAGCGACAAGATTGTCACAAAAATGGGGGAGGAATAAGATGCCAGAAGACGAAATGAAAAAGTTGATGGACAGAGTGCACCCAGGAGTTACGTCGTTTAACTACAACGGAATAGACGTGCCGTGCATAATATTGCCAGAAAAAAGATTTGACGAGATGATGGCGCAAATTGCCGGAAAACCTCTCTCAGTTGAGACCAACCTGAACATTTTGCAGGACGGCCTTGGAC
>CAZETC010000007.1:22948-27116 GCA_964515435.1 uncultured Candidatus Nitrosotenuis sp. | reverse complement strand
GTCGGTTATCGCAATAATCGCAAATTTTTCATCTACGTCACCTGATATCTCAATTGTTATCCTTCCTTCTTTTCCTTCAATCGCCTGAATGGCATTTACAAGTAGGTTAACGAACACTATTTCGAGCTTTTCTGGGTCACAGAAGACCGTACGATCCTGTAATGTGGGATGAATTGTTATTTTCGGAGGTACCGTGATTCTCTCCATGGCATCATGTATAATCATTGAAAGCGGACAGTTTTTCTTTTTGAGCTGCGGCAGCCTCACGTAATCCATGACATCTTCTAGCTGATGCGACATTCTGTAGATTGCACGGTCTAGCCTGGCCCATTGATCCTGCGATTTTTCATCGAGCCGGTCCTCTAGTCCGATTTTAAGAATTGCCGATGAGTTTTGAATGACGGTTAGCGGATTTCTCAAATCATGCGCAATTCTGGCAGACATTTGTCCTATTGTGGAAAGTCGTTCAACTTTGAGCAGCTTGGTAGTTTTTTGTTCCACTTCCTCCCTTAGTCGGTCTCGCTGTTGTGACAGTGTTTGTTGCGTTTCCTCAAGCTTTGTCATGTTGTCTTTTAGCCTCATGTTCAAATCGTCCGCTTTTTCCTTTGCCCCCCGTAGCTCCTTAATTTTTTGGATCAGTAATCGGATTAACTCCTCGTTAGAGAACTCTTTCATGAACTGGTACGGATCGATGTCTGACACACCATTGTATTCTCATAAATGTTAGTAAGAACTTGTGTGTGTTTTAATCAAACAAATTATTTAAAAGAAAGTTCGTTGATACTAGGCCACTTTTAGTGCGTATTTGCCCTTTTCCGTGATTCCGAGGGTTTTGGCAATATGCGAGTTTTGTGGATCGGCTACCAGAACAACGCCAGTCCAGTCAGGTGTTAAATCCGATGACTTGCATAGCGGACAGACCTTCCCGACGAAAACGTGCTTGCATTTTCTGCATGCCATTTCTTTAACCATTTACTTTTTCGCCTCAATTAGCTTTTTTTTTGAATCTGGTTTTTCTGCTTTGTCACCAGAATCGTCCTTTCCAGATTTCTTTACCTCTTCGGCAATCCAGTCTTCTGCACCCAAGAACGGCTGTCTGCAGGTGATTCCTATCTTGCCCATTGTGGCAGCCTTGCCAAGGGATACTGCAGTGATTCTCGCACGAAGCATCGATCCCACTTTGAGTGTCCTGTTGCTCTGCTTTGCAATTATCATTCCAGATTTGACGTCAGATTGTAGATAATCATCCATTACCTGCGATAGGTGCAACAATGCGTCTGTTGGTCCTATTCTTACAAATGCCCCAAAGTCCGTAATATCGACAATTTCACCCAAAGCGATCTCTTGCAGCTTTGGTGTAAAGGTTAATGCCTCAAACTCCACTCTATGATATGTTCCGCCGTCCCCGGCAATCATTTTTCCCATTTCATCCACTTTGGCCTCTAGAATCATGATTATGTAGCCAAGCTCCGCATTGATCATGCTTTCGTATTTTTCTTTAAGAATGGCAATAGAGGCTTTTTTTAGCGAGGAGCCAAACATGTTGGGCGGAATACGCACAACATCCTCTAGAGACGATATAGAAAACAAGTACGTGCGAAACTCCCCGAGTTGAATTTATGAATCTTTGGGTAAATTTTTGGAATTTATCCATGTTTTACAGATATTAGCTCCTGATATACCGGCAGTTCAACTCCCTTGGCATAGATTGCAAGTTTCTTCTCGCCAATAGTTTGTGGAATTACGATTGCCTCAACCTCGCCATTGTTATCAGTCGATAAAGTGGAGACCACTTTTCCGTCAAACACTATTTTTGTTTCTGTGTTGGCAATAACCTGGCCGTCTGTCTTTTGAAGATGAATTTTCAGTCTGATTGGCCTGAGAGGATCTGTGTAGATTTCCCTGGTGCCGATTTCTTTTCCCTGCACCTCAAGTTTGGGCCGGAACGGTTCTGCCATGCGAAGTTTGCCGGCTGGCTTCTTGGTTTTGTGTGTCGCTTCATCTGTCGTTGTTGGTTTTTTTGCGCCAGTTTTGGCTTTTGTCTCAGCACAGAATAACAAAACTGAAAAGAACTGTGACTCGATAGTTCTCACTTTGTGCTTATTGAGCGAAATGTAGGCAGCCATGAGTATTGGTGCAAGTGACAAGTAGTTGCCAGTTGACTGATACAGGCTCCAGGAGAGCATTACCCCCAAGCCAAGTATCAGCATTTGCCTCATACTGAGCTTACCAACCACAGGAAACTCGAAGACAGATTCGTTAAACGGGTTAACGTCTTCAAACCACAAAAGATCTATTGATCTCAACAATCAAAATGCCATAAAAAAATAAAAGGCGATTTTGCTTGCCGCTAGGACAAACTCACAGTCACGGACGAGGCGCTTCTCACGGTAGAACCATCGGATGTGGTCGCGACTATTTCCAGCGGTATGTGATCACCTATGTTGTGCGTGGTTATAGCAGTACCGTTTGCGAAGCTGATCCTTGAGTATACGCTCGAGGTCTGACCTGGATTCATTGCAAGAGGCAATGGTGTGGCGGTAAATGGCTGCATTCCGATTAAGCTGGTGTTCGTATCCGTTTGAAGATTGATCGTAGTTGTGGCGATGTGTTTGTTGCCAGAGTTCTTTACTGTGACTGAAATGTATTCTTCGCCATTTGTGCTTTTGATCAGTTGTGCGTTTTCAACAGAGATCACCGCCTTTATTGTGACTATGCTTGATGCCGAATTGTAAGCTGCGTAAGTCCCCAAGCCCGCTGCAACTGCAACCCCGACCAAGATCAGAGTCGTAATAGCAGGCGCAATTCCCCGTCGCCTTTTTGTATTGTTCGTTCTCTTCATCAAAAGATAATCTGAGACTATTTTTAAGGAAAAGAACCTTTTTTGCGCCTTTTTGATATCTAGTGATGAAAAGATTCTACATCATAGTGCCATTTTTTTCCATGTGGATTTTTTTGTTTTTACAAAACACGCCCGGCTTTTTTACATCGGCAGTACTTGTAGTGATTTTTATCACGCTTAGCTATGACGCCAAAAAACCATTCAAGATTCAACGTCTAACACATGTTGTAAATGGTCTCATGCACATCAGGTTAGGCTCATCAAGAACGCTAAAGATTGCCAAAATTACAAATGATGTCATAGTTAGTTTGGTAAGGCCTGCAATGAATCAGAGATTACTGGCTATGATTCAAGACGCAATTAGTGACAACCTGACATCTAGGATCAGAACTTCTGGAAAGACGGCCAATCCGAAATCGCTTGCTGCGCAGAGTATGTCATACATGATTTTCTCATTTTTCACCGTCGTTCCGCTATCAGTTGTCCTAGGCATAGTGATTGAGAGGCTGTTTTTTGTTTTGCTGGTTGTGCCTTTTTTCATTCTTTTCCTGCCTTCAATAAGATTGAGAATACACGGATCTGAACGCAAATCTGCAATAGAAGACGAGATCGCGTTTTTTTCAGTATATGGAAGCATAATGCAGACCGTAGGAAGGACGCTTTTTGCATCAATGCTGCAGGTAATTGGGAAGAAGATCTTTCCAGTTATCGAGTGTGAGGGAAGAATGATCAAGCGAGACATTGCGCTGTTTGGCATGGATCAGATCTCGGCGTTAAACTCGCTTGCGATTTCTCATCCAAATACACAGTTCAGAAACCTGTTGTTAGGTTACGTGTCGATACAAAAAAGTGGAGGAGATCTTGGCAGATATATGGAACTGAGAAGTGAGGAGTTTTTCAATGAAATGAAATTCAGGTTTTTCAAATACGCGTCTTTGGCAGAGACAATTGCCGAGGCAGCGCTTATTTTGTTAAGCATCCTGCCAGTTCTTTTAGTCATGTCCTCGTTTTTGATTGCGCAGGATTCGCTAATGGTGATGGCAAGTCTATCATTTGTTGCCATCCCAGTTATCACGGCAGTACTAATCACAGTAACCAACAATATTCAACCAAAGATTCGCGATAACATTGGGTTTGGTTGGCCTTCACTAGCCGTTGGAATCGCTGCCGGAATGGTTGGGTTTTTCTTCGTTCAAGAGGCGTGGTTTGCCCTCGCAGTGGCAGCTTTTGTCTCAACATTCATGAATTTCATTCTTCATTCAAGGCAGTTTGCTGAAATAACCATGGCAGAAAATGCACTGCCCAATTTTTTCAGAGACATTACTG
>CAZETC010000007.1:14848-22938 GCA_964515435.1 uncultured Candidatus Nitrosotenuis sp. | reverse complement strand
TTACTGAATACAGAAAGATTGGTATTGCCATACCAAACTCAATCATACACATTTCAAAAGAGAGAACATACAACAAGTTTTTTGATGATATATTATTTGACATATCATCTAGGCTTGCATATGGAACGAATCTTGGAACAATCATAGACTCTCTTGGCATTCGTTCCTGGCACGCAAAAGTCTCTTTCTTTATCCTATCCAAGATTGCAGAGAGTGGTGGTGGAACACCACAAATTCTCGAACAAATGACGAATTTTTCCACCAAAACTACCCAAGCGAAAAACGAGATGGTTGCAAGAGTCAAAATCTTTACCTATCTTGCTTATGCAAGCCCATTGTTGATCATCTGGTCAAGCCAGGGGATGAAGAGCCTGCTTGAAAAAATTACGCCAGAATACGCATATCTCATGAATGGTGTTGGATCAGGCCTCATCATATCTACCGAGTTTCTTCAGATGGTGAACTTGGTGATGGTGATTTCATCGTTATGCATCGGCATGATCATGGCAAAAATAACGTACTTTACCACCAAGCACACACTTACAATTGCGATAACTTCAGCAATTGCAATTATCTCAGTGTACGTGATTCCATTTTTTCCATCTTTATGAGATTGCAAATTTTGCTAGATTACGGAGTCATTTTTATTTGATAATTTCCGTGATGCTCCTAGAGAATCCAGATTCGTTTTTCAGACTTGTGCTAGTTGTATGATATTTTTATGCGTAGTATTTTGAAAAAACACTCGTTATTTCTTGTATAGATCTTAGGTTTGTTGACTGGCACTCGAGCAGTAGCGATACTCGTTTTTGTAAATCCTGCTTCAGATTCACATTAAGACTGTCTGCAGCTAGATGCGCCCTCGTGCTTTTTGCGATTAGCTCATCTATATCTGCGATACCAAAACTGTTGGTTTTTTGGTCATACTCGAAGATTTTGATCAGCTTCACGGTTTGTCCCTTTGGTATCACTTCTTCGATACTAGCAATTTTTCTTGTTGTTTTTTTATCAGGTGTTTTTAGACGCGTCACATGTGCGATAAACCACAAGAGCATTTGTTGACTGGACTTGATGTTGATAGGCTCTGAACCCAGTCTTTGTAGCGCAGACTCTGCATTTGATGCGTGAAACGTCGTAAGGCCTCCATGACCAGTGGCGGCACTTTGAAAGAGAAATTGTGCTTCTTGGCCTCTCACTTCGCCTACAATTTCAAAGTCCGGCCTCATCCTAAGTGAGGCCTTTATGAGATCCATTATCGAAATATCATAGTTCTCGGTTTGGGTGATTAGTGGACTTGTACGAGTAAGCAGTCGCTTCCACCTGTAATGTGGGATTTTTAGCTCAGGCGTTTCTTCAATTGTGAGTATTTTCCATCTGGGGTTTGTGAGTACCATTAACGCGTTGACAATCGTAGTTTTGCCAGAACCCGTCTCACCTACAATTAGGCCGAAAGACTTGGCGTCAAAAAGCAGCCACAAATACGCCGCAAGAATCACGTCCAGAGTCCCAAACTCCAGTAGGTTGATTATTGTGAACGGCTCGCGTGTGAATTTCCTTATGTCGATAGTAGGTCCGGGAAACGAAACTTCGCTTTCATATGTTGCCGTGATTCTATCGCCCTCAGCAGTCATGGCATTTACAATAGGATATGCTGCGGTGACACTTCGTCCAGTTCTCTGGATTATTTTTTGGATGTAGGAGTTCATCAATTCTGCACTGCCGAACTTTATGTTGGTGTCAAGAATGTTAAATTCCGTGTGTTTCCGGTGAATCACGCCCACGGTTCTGTCAAATCTCTCACAGGTGATTTCTTCGATGTTTTCGTCTTTCATTAGAACATCAAGTATTCCATAACCAAGAACATCGCGCACAAGATAATACTGGAGATGTGAAAATGCAGCGCCGATCTGATCCGTGATTGCCAAGGACTTGGCCTCCTTCCAGATGTGTTTTTCGACATAGTTCACAGGATCGCCTGACCTGAGTGGTTCCAAGGACAAAAACAATTGCTGCATCATATGGTTGTAAATAGAATGGACTTCCAAGGAAAGTTTTGGTTCAGATATGACATACTTGGCATCTTTTGTGATGTAAACATCGGCGTTCCCGATTTTGTAAGAGTCGATTATTTCGTATTGATCAAGATCAGCCGCATGGCATATCACCTCAAAGGAAGGGATGTTAAGAAATTTCCGATTTTTCTTCACAAGTAAGTAAAAAAACTAGCGTTAAAAGACGGCTTACTGTTTCTACTCACTACTTCCCAAGATTTCTAACTCCCAGTCTTCATTGACCCATGCTCCAATTACCTTAACTGGCATCTCCCAAGACTGGATGATCGATACAGCATTTTTGATCTGTGTTATGTGCTCATTTTTTGAGACGGGGTTTCCTGCGCAGTCGTGATGCCCTGAAATCAGAATTAACTTTGAACCGTGTGCATTTACTGAAATTACGGTTTTGGATTTGATTTCCTGTATTTTATTTGCATTGGAGAACAACTTGTCAATTCCTGGCTCTGTTATCGTATCAACATAATTGACATTGTATTTTTCTTTTAACCAGTGGATTATTGGAAGCTGAATTCTACCATCCATACAACTAATAGATGTGCAAAATTTGTTAGAATGTGACATCTTTATCAGGTAACCTCCATATCATAATTTTATTAAACTTTCAATATACAGCAAAAATGATGATCAGGCTCGGGGATTCGCACGTCCCAAGCCCTTTTTGATCACCCATTACCGTCCTAACGGCCTTGCCAATTCCGTGTTAACGGTAGATGAAGCCTTGTAGTAATTTAGCTTTGCTTAGAAATTCGATGATCGTGAGATCTTTATGAATAAAAATGAGTGCCTAGCGTCTTCTTTTCCTGGCGCCAGGTTTGTTTTGGCCAGGAGTCCTGTGAAGTGTGAATCTTTTTCTAAAGTTGCTCTTGTTTCTTAGAATGGATATGGTTCCAACCCTTTTTCGTCCTTCAACCTTGGGTGTTTGACCCTTTACTTTTCCCGCCTTTGTAATTGATCCGTGAGTTGCCATGTTTATCGTCTAAAGTTTGGATTTATGTGTCTTTACCAGTACTTTGCCTTGATTGTCTCGATTACCTTTTCGTGTTCTGGTCCCTTTCTTCGTGCAAATCTCTCCATTGCGCCAAGTGGTACGCCGCCAAGGGATCTTGCTAGCATGTTAAAGAACTTTTTTTGGATAGATGTCTGACTGGTTCCAGTCTTTGTCATGAATTTCTGAATTCCATACTTGAAGTTGTGCTGCCAAGTCTTGTACATCACGCCAAGTTGAGGTGCACTCATCTCGTTTCCGATATTGAAGAATTCGGATTTCTCCAATAGCCCGATCGGAACAAAGGTCAGCGGTGTTGTGGTAAACATCGAATCCGGTTGTTCATGCTCAAGTTCGCTGATGAGCTGAATTGTCTCCCACGAGTCTTCAGGGGTTTCGTCGTTATCAAGACCCATAATTAATGTAAATGCTGGAACCCAATGGTATTCGTTTAGTGTTTTTACTCCTTCCTTTACTACCCAGTGCCATTCCTCTGGCATGAACGGTGCAAGTTTTCTGTCAGCATACTTGCCAATCAGCCTAAGGCTACCTGTTTCAAATCCGCACTGGATTCCAATTAGATTTGCAGGCCCTGCCTTGATTATTTTCGAAATGTTTGGAATTAGTTTTTCGTCCGCTATTGCGCCTGCAAGTGTCCCGTGTGTCGGGTTTGTGTGCGTAACGCCTGCATCCATCACTGCTGTGAAAAGTTCTTCTAGCGCTTCGCGGTTTGGCTCCATCTGTTTGCTTGTTCTTGGATCCATTCCGTAAACAAAAATGTCGTCACTGTGAATCCACGCATTTCTGAGGCCGCCCTTTTTGATGTTGACCTCGATTTCTTTTTTCACTTTTTCAGGAGGATAGTATCGTAGTGCGCGCAGTGTAACATCGCAGAACTTGCAGCCACGCCCGCATCCCCGCATTACCTCAATCATTCCATGCATAGATGGTTCTACAATCTCTGGGATCTCGTCGATTTCTGGTCTGCTCCAAAAGTTCACAAATCTTCCGTGGTGCGTTTTTCCGTTGCGATTAAACTCCTTTATGTCTACTTTGAAATCACTTTTTTTCCTAAACGGATTCATGTTGTCAAAGTCGCCGTTAATCAGATAATTGAAAAATCTTCCCGCGTGTCCGTCGATTTCAGGAGCTATGCCGCCAAGCTCGCCTTCCAGAACTGCATAAATTCCAAATTCCTCAATTTTTTCTGGGTCATAGTTGTACTGCCAGGTGCCAGACGCTCCAGAAATTACCTTGGCATTGCTTCCGTTTTTCTTTTTTGCCGCTATGATTTTTTTGTGCAGATCTGCATTATAGAATTCGTCGTATGAGATCTGTTTTCGTCCATAGGTAAATGTCATGGTAACTGGTCCCATTCCAAGCGGATCCATTTCGTATGTACCCACCACTTGGGTTTCTGGGCCGATGAACTTTTCCACATGATCAGGGTGTGCAACAACTACATCTTCGCGTTTGAAACCATCTCGCAAAAGTCCTGCTTCCACTTTTCTTAGTCCGTATGGAGCATAGCTTGCAACGCCATTGTTATGCGGGATTGTATTACAAATGAAATCAAAGAGAACCTTCGGCGTTACTTGGTTTTTTAGAACTTTGTACCAAATGCTGTTGTGATCCCTGTTTGGGTCAAGTGCCGGCGCGCATCCAAAGAATGAGGCAAGTGATATTCCCCTATAATTTGACATCAGGGTACGATCTGCAGTCAGTACTATCTTTGGGTGTGCCATTTGGTGTCTCTTACGCGTTTATTTTTTGATTTATTTTAAACCTTTAGGTATTTTTACGCACAACAGTTGACAGTTTTGACATTCTAATAATTTTCGAACGTTCCAGCCTTGCTTCTGTGGGTATGCCCAAATTCCTTCGAGCCCTCAAGAAACTTTCCGTCAAAGACGGTTCCGTCATGGCACACAAGAACGTCATCCATGCAGCAGCTTCCGCAGATTCCGATTCCGCACTTCATCATTCTCTCAAGGCTTGCTTGCACAAAGATTCCCCTTGAGTTTGCGAGCTGCACCACTTTGTGCATCATTACTTCGGGGCCGCATGTATAGATAGCATCAAATTTTTCAGTTTTCAGCATATTTTCAAAAACGTCGGTGACAAATCCTTTTTGGCCATAGGAACCATCTTCTGTGGCAACAACTACGTTGTGTTTGTTTTTTGCCAAGATTCTGTTTGCCAAGTCCTCAAAAAAGACCTCGTCTTTTGATTTTGAACCCATGAGAATTGTCACATCGTTTTCTGGTCTGGCAAATTTTGCAAGACGTATCAGTGGTACCAGTCCCGTACCGCCGCCTACAAGTGCTATTCTTCCTGCCTTGATATCAAACGAATTACCATATGGGCCCCTCACGCCAATTTGTTGTCCAGCCTTGATGTTGTATAACGCAGTGGAAGACTCGCCGCGCTTTCGAACTGTGAATGCAGCTTTACCGCTTTGCTCAGTTATCATTACGCTCATCGGTAGCTCATTTACTCCAGGAATCCACAGCATGGCAAACTGGCCTGGAAGAACTTCTGAGAGAACTACGTCTGAGAACACCAAAGTTCTGACAGTTGGCGTCTCATCTATTACGTTTTCAATTGTCCTGATGGCAGACATCTTAGAAACGTTTTGCAAGTCCGACCATCTCTTCGATTTTTGAGAATCCTTTCTTTTTCATATAATTTGCAATTCCGTCATTTATTTCAGAAAATACGTTTAGCCACTTGTCACCTATTGCGCTGCCTACTTGAATAGCTGACGCCCCAGCCAAGATGAACTCGATTGCGTCCTCCCAGCTTGACACCCCACCACAGCCAATCACCGGGATGTTGTATTTTGATGATATTTCGTAAACGCATCTAACCGCAACTGGTTTTATCGCAGCGCCTGACAGGCCGCCTATTTTGTGACTCAAGAGTGGCCTTTGCGTTTCCACATCAATTCCCATTGCGCGAATTGTGTTGATTGCGGTGATTGCATCTGCACCTCCGTCGATTGCAGCCTTTACAGTATCAAGATAGTCAATAGTGCCAAGGCCTACCTTGGCAATTACTGGTGACTTGGTTACAGACTTTACTTTGGAAACGATTTTTGTAACAAGCTTAGGATCATCGCCAACTTCTAGGCCAACCTTTTCAACGTGGGGGCAGGAAAGGTTCAGTTCATACGCAATCACCTTGACATTTTCAAACTGCCTTACCATAAATTCAAAATCGTCCTCTATTGATCCTACAAGACTGACAATGATCGGAATCTCTCTGTTTTGTGAGATCATTTTTGCAAAATTTGTGGCGCCCGGATTTGAGAGACCCACCGCATTGAGGTATCCACCTTTAATTCCGACTATCGTAGGGTTTGGATAGCCGTCCCATGGCTCCTTGCTTAGCGATTTTGAGACCACTGCGCCTGCGCCTGCACGATAAATTCTGTCAAAGACTTCAAGTGATATTCCCAAGATTCCTGAGGCAAGCATTGCTGGCCTCTCAAGCAGAATAGTTCCAATTGAGACGGAAAGGTTAGGCTTCACTTGTTTGACTTGACTTTGTTGTCTTATAACGTTTGATTTAGCCTCAAAAGTATTGGTAGATTTTTTAGTAGGAAGATAAGAGATGCTCTATGTATTTTGTCGTGCTGACAGAACTCGGCACTGTTGTTTTAGAGGGCGGCAAAGTGATCAAGTCCTTTGCGTTTGAGCAACCGGCCGCAGATTTTGTCAAGGCAAAAAGCGGCCATTATGACCATGACTACCTGATCTCATTTCTGAGGGGCACAAATTCCGGATTTCTGATAAATGACGATTCTTTTCTAAAGACTCTCAAAAAAGAATCACTTGATGTCCACAAAATGGACGAAAAACAGATGGATGAAATCCAGGCGACAAAGCCACAGCTCCTAGTCGATGCAGGATTTGCAAAAAACGAATCCGATGCAATGACAAAACTTCGCGACTTTGCTCTCCAGCTCTCATCGGCCAAAGTGACTGAGGTGTCACAGAGTCCTGACCTCCACATAAGTCAGTCAATAAAGGCGCTAGATGAAATGGACGTAATGATAAACGGTCTCTCCTCGCGTCTCCGCGAATGGTATGGCCTGCACTTTCCTGAGCTAGACAACATCATCGATAGCATAAACGGTTATGCCCAAATTGTTATGGCCGGAAGGAGGGCAGACCTCTCAACCAAGGTATACGAAGACGCCGGGTTTCCAGAGTCAAAAGTGCAGATGCTTTCTGTTATTCAAGAAAAAAGTAAGGGCGGTGAGATCTCAAATGAAAACCTTGCAATGGTCCAATCAATTGCGAGTCAGATTCTCGAAATGGCCAAAATAAGAAAGAAAATCGAGAATCACGTTGAAGCCGAGATGAACACGCTAGCTCCCAACGTTGCGACGATTTTAGGAACTGCAGTCGGGGCTAGAATTTTGGCAAAGGCTGGAAGCCTCAAAAAAATGGCGACTCTTCCGGCAAGTACCATTCAGGTACTTGGTGCAGAAAAGGCGCTCTTTAGGTCGTTAAAAACTGGAACCCAGCCTCCAAAACACGGAATCTTGTTCCAGCACCCGACAGTCCACGCTGCACCTAAATGGCAGCGGGGCAAGATGGCACGTGCCATTGCATCAAAGGCGGCAATTGCGGCACGAGTCGACGTGTATGGCACAGGGATAAATCACACGTTGCTTGAGAAGCTAAACGTCCGAGTAACCGAGATTGCTGGGAAATACAAGGAGGCCCCAGAGCGCCCACCACAACCACAAATAATGGAAAGAAGGCATGATGACTTTAGACGAAGAGACGACTTTAGATCAAGAGACAGAAAGACGCATGACACTTTTAGGCCTAGGACTGGTTTTAGGCCTAGACAAGACAGACCAAGAGATGGCTTTAGGCCAAGAGATGATAGACCTCAAGGTGAGTTTAGACGAAGTGAAGGATTCAGACCAAGAGAGGATAGACCCAGAGATGGTTTCAAATCAAGAGGAGATTCGAGACCCAGAGATGGCTATAGGCCAAGAGGAGAATCAGGAT
>CAZETC010000007.1:9991-14838 GCA_964515435.1 uncultured Candidatus Nitrosotenuis sp. | reverse complement strand
GGATCGGGCGGTCCCCGCAGAGAATTTAGAGGGGACGGAAACAAGCGAAAAAAGTTTGGAAAAAGAAGATACTGAGATTTTTTGGTTAAAGTTAGACGGCCAGAAAAGACTTGCCACGGTCAACTATGTTGAGGGGAACCAAGTTTATGGGGAAAAACTCTACAAAAAATCAGGCGTGGAGTATAGAGTCTGGGATCCGTTTCGAAGCAAGCTTGCGGCAGCGCTGACAATCGGCCTTGATGTCTTTCCAATAAAACGAGGGACAAAGGTACTGTATCTTGGCGCATCCACAGGCACGACGGTTTCTCACGTATCTGACATTGTAGACTATAATGGAATTATTTTTGCAGTAGAACATGCAAGTCGTGTTGCTCGCGATTTTTTGGATCGTGTGGCAAGCTTGAGAAAAAACATCACCCCGATACTACACGATGCAAGACACCCAGAACAGTATTTTTCAGTGTACGGCAAGGTAGATGTGGTGTATTCTGACATCGCGCAGCCGGATCAAACGGAAATCGCAATATCAAACTGCAAGATGTTTCTAAAGGATGGGGGATACCTGTTTTTGGTCATAAAGACACAAAGCATCGACGTCACACAGCAACCAAAAAAAACCATTGAAAACGAGATAAAAAAACTTCGTTCTGATTTTTCAGTAATTCAGAACATCAACCTTGAGCCATACGACAAAGACCACGCCATGGTTGTGGCAAGATTTCACAGCAAGGGCTGATTCATCAGTAGTTTCACTGGTGACCAGCTTTTACGCACAAAATCCGGAACTTGGCCGTGTTTTGAGAACCAATTACTGACAAATTCCACGGTTTTGTAATCAGATGGATAACCGCTACCGAGATCATATTGCTTGTGTAGTTTGGCAATCACCCTGTCACGCGTTACCTTGGCAATTATCGATGCAGCAGAAACTATCACAAATGTCGAGTCTGCATGATGGTACGATTTGATCTTGCCAGTATTTGCAAGCAATGTTATTTTAGCTCCAAACCTTTCCGCATTAACATCACACGCGTCGACATAAGACACTGACGGCTGCAGCTTTTTGATTATTTTTGCCATGTGTGATGCCTCAAGATGGTTGAGCCGGTGCTTTGCGACAAAGGAATCCACGTGTTTTGGAGTCACCTTAGATATAGCGTAATTGTCAACTAGACTTGTTATTTTTTTGTAGAGTCTTTCTCTTGCCGATGGCGTGAGTTTTTTGGAATCACGAACTCCGAGTTGTGAGAGAGTTTTTAGTTTTGATTGCTTTATTGAAACCCCCGCGATGACAAGCGGGCCAATCATGGATCCCCGCCCAGCTTCGTCAACACCGCAAACAAGCACTATTCAGCTGAGACTTGTGTGTATTAAACTAGTTTAGGTTGAACTTGATTTACAACCGTAGTCCAGATGCAAGCTAAATGTTAGAATATATGAGAAGAACAGAACTGCATACCAATTGCAGACAAACCAAAACCAGATCATCACCGTTATTGAGGGAACAACTAAGATTCTTGTTCCAAGGGGCGCAATAGAGGAGAAGGTACCTCCAAGGGATGTCGCATTCTTTAACCCAAGGGCAAGGCTCAGCAGGGATTTTTCCATTGTAGCATATTCTGCATTTTTGAAGGGGATTGAGCGGCCAAAGATCTTTTTAGATGGCCTGTCAGGCCTTGGGGCTCGCGGATTGCGCGTTGCAAACGAGATTAAAGACATCCAGGTTTTTGTAAATGATGCAAACCCAAAGGCACTTGAGATCTCAAGGGAATCAGCTGAGCTTAACGGCTTGAAAAACTATCAGATATCTGAAAACGAGATTTGCAGGTTCCTTAGCGCGTTCTCCAGTGAGGGAACCCGAGGCACAATAGTTGATATCGATCCATTTGGCTCTCCATCTAGATTCATCGAGTGCGGCATACGCGCCACATCCCACAAGGGCTTGATGTCAGTTAGTGCAACGGATCTGCAGGTCTTGCACGGATTATTCAATGATGCGTGCAAAAAAAAGTACCATGGAACACCTATCAAAACCACATACAGCAACGAAATTGCAACAAGACTGATACTTGGTATGATAATCACGGTTGCGGCAAGATTGGATATTGAGGCAGTGCCGATTTTTTCTGAGAAAAACCAGCATTACTATAGAGTTTATCTAAGAATTCTCCACAAGTCAGACACGAGAAATCTCATCGGATTTATTTCCCATTGCAATAACTGCAGAAACAGAATTGCGACACTTGAGCCAGAATTATCATGCAGTCTTTGCGGTTCTGAGCAGAGAGTAGCTGGACCCCTCTGGACAGGCAACTTGTTTGAAAAAGAATTCGTAGAATCTATGCTAAGTGAGATACCAAATCATTCAGTTGACAAAAAATGTGAAAAATCGCTTCAAAAGTGCGTCCTTGAGTCAGAGATGCCTGCTTGCTACTACACGCTAGACGAGATTGCAGAAATTCTCAGTATTTCGCCTATTCCATTGGATGAAATAATTTCTCGCCTTCAGAAGGCCAGATTTCTTGCCAGCCCCACCTCGTTTAACCCCACAGGGTTTAGAACGAATTGCAGGATAGATAAAATCAAGGAATTGTTTGTGCACTAGGGCTTGTACCCAAGGCAGACAAAGTACATCTCGCTGCTGGGCTTTCTTGACGCGTTCGGCTTTCGCAGATGTACCTTTACAAACTTTTTTTGCAAGTAATCCCGAAACTCCATCGAGTATTCCCCATCAAATACCTTGAATACTGCGTTTCCTTTAAGCGCCAGCACCTTATCCATTATTTTTGAGCATGAATAGTTCAGTGAGATTTGTCTTGCGTGATCCATTGACCAGTGGCCTGTGATTTGCGGCGAGATGTCGCAGATTACTGCGTTTGCCTTTGTCCCAAGATACTCGAGAATTTCGTCGGCGACTGCCAAATCTTCTACGCTTCCTTTGATAAAGTGCGCACCAGAAATCTCGTCCATGTATGCAGTATCCACGCCCACGACTTTGCCTTTATTTCCTGCAAGCTTGACTGCGGCCTGCATCCATCCGCCAGGAGCGCATCCAAGATCCACTACTAAGAATCCAGGCCCGATTATCCTGTACGAGTTGTTTAGCTCAAGTATCTTGTATGTAGCCCTGCTTCTAAATCCCTGCTCTTTTGCAAGCTTTCTATAATGATCGCGTTTTGCGTCCAGCAGCTTCATTGTTCGTTCTTTTTCTTTGGCTTTGCCAGCTCAGCGATTGACCAGTCCTCAATCCACTGACACGTCCTTGGACTCACTTCACCGTCGAGACTGCACTTTTGTTCGACTGGGCATACAAGACAGGGCGCATTCTCAATCGATTCTGTGCTGACCGGCGTCTTTTTTATTTTTAGAACATAAGTCCATCTTTTATTTTCGAGAATTTTTTCGCGCATAATTATTCCCATTCTTTCAAGTTTCAGTGCGAGTCTGGAGCCATCCCTGCTAGTCAGTTTGAATTTCTTCCAGAGATCGCTTTGCACCATACCATCCTCAAAATTTGCCAGATAAAGGCAGACTCGGTTTGTGAGCTTTTCCATGTCGACTTTGTCGATCTGGAAGTTCTCGATTTCCTCGTCAGTAAGCTGCTCTTCAAGTTCTTCTTCTAGTGTTTTTTCTGGAATTTCTTCCTTCTTTTGCTTTTTCTTGTCCTCATTTACAGATTTTTTCTTTTCTTTTTTCTTATCCTTTGTCTTTTCTTTCAGTTTTTTTTCTTCTTTTGCCGCTTTCTTTTCTTCTTTTTTCTTGCCTTTTTTTGCGTTTTTTGTTTCAGCAGCTTTTGGTCGTGCCATTTTATTTCACGTGTGCCTGTTACTCACTCTGATTGCAATATATAACATCGCATTAAGCTATTGTACGCGGAACTGTTGGTTTGTGGTGAGGAATTTATCGCCGTTTTGATCGAAGAGTTGCGCTTCAAGCAGATATTGTCCTGGCGCATCTATTTTCTCTAAAAAACTATCTGATGTCGGCAAAGTTCCAGATGACCCGTAACACTGATCAAAGAACGCTCCCTGTTTTACTGCCTTTCTTTGGCCTGTCGAAACATCATAAATCGTAATGTAAAGGTCACCACAGTCAAACGCAGGATTGTTGACCGAAACGCGTGCACCCACTTGATCAGACGCTGCGTATTGACCTTGAAGATCGGTAATTTGGAAACTTGGTGTGTCTGGGGCCGTGTCAACAAATTCACGGTCTGGATTTTGTAGCGACAGGGCCAGTACTGCACCTCCATATATGAAAGAAAATACAATTGGAATTATGAACACTGCTACTGCCTTACCAGTTGCCAACGAATTTTTTGGCGTCTTGTACGTTTATAACTATTCTCAAAATTCGAGCGTGAAATTGTGACGAATAAGTTAAATCGCTGCCATCCAAATAGGCGCTAGATGCGATTACGAAAGTTCCGAGTCAGGGCATACAGGTGCATCCATGATTCTGGTGAAATCAAGGTCGGTGACTTGGCTGCGTTTGTTGGAAGAAATGAAAGTGGCAAGACTACAATTCTGCAAGCGCTTACCTTACTGAACAAGGAGGAAAAGCTCTCAGAGCTTGATTTGTGTGACGAGATGACTGAAGATCTCAAGTCAGATATGACCCTTGTAGAAGGCCAGTTCCAGCTAAGCCCAACAGAAACCAAGGTAATAAAGGACAAATTTCCTCACCTTCCAGATATTGCTGCCCTGAAGATTTTCAGGACTAACAAGAACCAGAAAATTCAGTACGATTTTGGCGACATAAAACTAAGCGATGAGAAAAACAAGGCGTTAAACTCGTGGGAAAACTATACCGAAAAGATTCTTGGCTTTATTTCCACCATCCCAAAC
>CAZETC010000007.1:2986-9981 GCA_964515435.1 uncultured Candidatus Nitrosotenuis sp. | reverse complement strand
TATGGAAACATAAACTTGGACGAATACATAAAGGAGGCAAAAAGACCAGAGGGTTTTGACTATTCCGAGGAGTTTGACAGGGCAGAAACGGTAAGAAACCTCTTCTACCTAGCAGAGCTTAACACTGAAAAGCTCGAAGAATACAAGCATAGCCCACCAAAGCTCATCAAACTCCTAAACACCGCAAGCAGGCGACTCACCGATAGGCTGAACCCAGCATGGAAGGGAGATCCGATCCATGTCGATTTGCGCTACAACCCAGGTAACATAATGAGTGTGGTCATATCAGATGTGCACAAAGATGGAACGGTAACTAATACAGGCCTACTCAGCAGAAGGGCAGAAGGATTCAAGTGGACATTCTCATTTATTGTGAACTTTGCAGCAGAGACTCAGAAATCCGAGCTAAAGGAAGCGATTCTGCTTTTGGACGAGCCGGCAAGAAACCTGCACCCCGCACAACAAATGGGAATATCAGACCTGCTGAGAAATCTTGCTGGCTCAAACCAAGTGCTCTATGCGACACATTCCCCGTTCATGATATTTGACTACACTCCTGGAAATCTACTAGTAGTTGAGCTCGATAAAAGAAAGCACCTAAGCAGAATCCATTATGATTACTGGGATGCAGACGATGCGACACTTATTCCCATTTTGTATGGCCTCTCAAGAGGACTGGTGGAGTCCATAGTAGACAGGGAAATCGGCACAAACTCGAGGCCGGTAATAATTGTCGAGACCATGTCTGATGCAATGTATCTGAACGCATTTGACAAGTTTTTGGAAGACCCGAACATTTCGATGAACCCCCTAAACGTGGTTGCTGCATTTAACAAGGACTCTGCCCTGCCTCTTGCAATATTTTATCGAAACCACGGCCATAATGTCTTTGTCATACTAGACAACACTTTGGAATCAAAAAAGATTGCAGAGCGACTAAAGGCAAATGAGTTTAACGATATGCAGATAATTTACCTAGAGCAAGGCGGCAAGTCAATCGAATCAATAGAGGATCTGATACTTGCTGATGATTATTTACACGCAGTAAACCAGACCTATGAGATCAAGCTGAGAAAGGAAGGGTTCAGAAACCTCACGAAAGAAGAGGTTCTAGCAAAGAGCAAAAAGGGCGTAGTTGAGAATCTGCGCAACATTTGGCACGACCACAGGGACGATGAATGGAACGAGTTTGACGTTGAGGAGATTGCAAGGTACATATGCGAAAAAATAGCCCTAAAGGAAGCAGACTTTCTCTCGGACAAAACCAAGGACCAGTTCAGGGGATTCTTTAGGCTGCTTGCGGAGAGAATCAGACAGCAACAAAACCTGACGGCACATGTTGGTTTGACCAAGTATCAGCGAAGCAAGCCCAGATAGTCATTAAAGTGTTTTACTAATGAATAACCCCCAACTCTCAAAAAGGGTAAATAAATAACATTGATCAAATTAGGTAGATTGCTTGTGAGTTACTCAAAGATAGCAGTTTTTGGTCTCGTTGTTTTTTTGATGTTTGTTTTTGCAAATGCCCCTGCTTTTGCAGAAACTACTGCCAAGGCAGTAAATTTTGAAAAGACCACCCTGATCGAATTTACCAACAGTGACAGTACGGATGTAAAGACACTGAGAATGTGGCTCGGTGCGGATGCTGGTAGCTTCAAGTCATATAAGGCTGAAAAAGGCTGGACGGGCGTTAAAACGCCACAGGGAGTTTTAGTATTTACTTCAGAAGAGCCTCTGTCCCAAGGCGAATCAGTGAAATTCGGAATCAAGACAGAGATTGCCAATCCCGGCGTAAATTGGAAGAGTCTTGATTCGGGTGGCAACGAGATGACAATTGGAAAAGTTTTAGCTGGGCAAATATCGCCACCGCAAGACACGCCTTCTGTTCCACCGGTAACAAATAAGGAAACGCTGGCGGGAAATTTTGAAAGCGCATCTTTTAGACTGATTCCAGACAAGCCAAAAAATGGCGATAGCATCAGAATAGTAGGTGAGGGGTTCCCATCAAACGTCAATCTTGACTTTTTAATCGATAATGAAAAACTAGAAGACTTTCAGACTGATGCTTCTGGACATCTCATTGGAAGGGCCAAAATTCCAATAAACAAAGCTGCAGACAGAGTAGAGTTTTCGCTAGCAGATAACAATGGTAATAAAAAAACAATTAGCATTAGAATAGAACACAAGGAAACTCAGATGGTCAGCCCCAAGACAAATCAGCTGACAGTAGAACAATTCACAGGAATCGTAGAGCCGGGGCAAGTCGCGAGTGTAAGCGGCACTGGCCAGCCAGGACGCTCGGTTACAATAACTGCCCAAGATGCAACGGGAACCAAGATTTACGAGGCAGTAGCCACAATCAACAATCAGGGCATTTGGTCGCACGAGACCACCATTCCCCCAGATGCCGATATCGGCACTAGAACGATGACATTTAGCGACGGAATAGATTCGATAGTAAAAATAGTTAGTATTTCTGTAACAAAGACAATTTACGTCAAGTCGTCTTTGACAAAGTACAATCCCGGAGAAACTATGGTGTTCAACGGTACAGGAACTGCGAACCAGCCGCTTGAAATAGTAATCAACGATCCAATTAACAAGGAGATATTTTTTGACGTCATTCAACTAGGCGACTCGGGAACGATTATCTTTGAGTATCAGACTTCAGCAACTGCAACCAAGGGAACCTATGCAGTGTTGTTTACACAAGGAGAGGAAACACAGATCTTACGCATAGGTCTTGGCGAACCTCCAAGCGAACAGATCATAGCAAAATTTGCTAAACTAAACTATGCAACTTCGGAAAAACCAAAGTTGACATTGCAAGGGCCTGCAAATGCAAAGCTCTCATTATCCATAATAGATCCGTCAGACATAGAAAAGCTCAAAGACAGCATCACGCTAGGATTAGATGGCAGAAAAGAATATGAGATCGATCTTTTAGGTTACAAGACAGGGGTTTATTCTGCCGTGTTGCAGTATCAAAAGTACGAGATTAGCACAGTGTTCTCTGTCGGCTTGCAGTTTGGTGCAGGAGAGATCAAGGTACAAACAACAAAGCAAGCGTATCAGCATGGGGAAAGCATAGTGATTCTGGGCTCCACAAATCCAAGTATACTTCTCAAAATTGATTTGATAGATCCGGAGGGGAAGGTATTCAGAAGCAAGGATCTTTTTACTGACAAAAAAGGCACCTTCTTTGATGGAACACTTAGAATTCCAAGCAGCGGAAAACAAGGAATATGGACTGTCAAGGCTAGCAGTGGCGCAAATCATGCCGAAACAAAGTTAACTGTATTAGGCACAATAGATGAGAGCTTTACCGTCAAAATCGACAAAACCACGGCATATCATGGAGGCCAGATCATGACAATATCTGGAACCGGGGGCGGAAGCACTCAGACAACAATCATAAGCATACTTGATCCAAGTAATGTGGAAATTCAAGAGCTCGTCATGAGCTCAACAGATGAGGGGGCCTTCCAGACCATATGGCCTGTTCCACAAGGACTTGAACCTGGGACCTACAAGATCAAAGTTACACTAGGCGCTGAAACCGCAGAGACCACGTTCTCACTAGAATAAAACTAAAAAATCGGAACCCTTTTTATTACTGTCCTAAAACCTGATCGATGTGAATCTCCAAAACATCATTACGGAGTATCAGGACTTTCCAAAAAAGGGAATTCTTTTTCGCGACATTAGCCCAATTTTAAAAAATCCCGCCGCACTATCGCACGTAGTTGATGAATTTGCAAAAAAATTTCATACAAACGACGTGGATATTTTTGCAGGAATCGAATCGCGTGGGTTTCCTCTTGCTTGTGCGCTAAGCTTGCGTTACAACAAGGGAATGATCATGATAAGGAAGCAGGGAAAGCTCCCAGGCACGACCGTCAAGAGGTCATATTCCATAGAATATGGAAAGGCCACGATGGAGATCCAAAAAAACGCAGTCAGCAAAGATCAACGAGTGTTAATTTGCGATGATCTTTTAGCTACGGGTGGAACCGCCAAGGCCGCAGCTGAACTAGTTGAGCGATTAGGAGGACGTGTTGCAGGATTTGCCTTTATTGTAGAGTTGTCGGATTTGAACGGCATAAAGAAGATAGAAAAATACAGATGCGAATCGCTGGTGAAATACTAGTGGAACAGGCAGAGATCGGAATTTTTGGCGGCACTGGAATCTATGATTCTGGCCTGCTAAAAGAAGCAAAGGAGATAACCGTAGACACCCCTTATGGCAAGCCCTCAGATACAATCACGGTTGGTATTTTCAACGGAAAAAAAATTGCATTCATGCCAAGACATGGAAAAAAACACACCATACCTCCACACCTAATAAACTACAGAGCAAACATATGGGCATTCAAGCAGCTCGGCATTACGCGAATTATTGCACCTTCTGCAGTAGGCAGTCTAAAAGAAGAGCTCGCGCCTGGGAACTTTGTCTTGCCGTCCCAGTTTATCGATTTTACCAAGTCCAGAAAGGGCACATTTTCAGAGGATGGAAGGGTCATCCACATTTCAGTCGCAGATCCGTTCTGTCCGGAGATCCAGGCCGCAATACTTGGCGCTGCCAAAACACAAAACATCCAGGTGCACAGGGATAAAACCTACGTTTGCATTGAGGGCCCAAGGTTCTCAACAAAAGCAGAGTCAAGATTTTTCAGGTCTACAGGAGCAGACGTAATTGGCATGACGCTTGTCCCAGAGTGCCAGCTTGCACGGGAGGCCCAAATTTGCTATGCGTCAATATCAACCGTAACGGATTATGATGTGTGGGCCGAAAAACCAGTCACTGCAAAAGAGGTTTTAGATACACTGTCAAAAAACGTCCAAAATACAAAGAAGATCCTAACATCAGTTCCAGACGAGATTCCCCGCACCAGAAGATGCCATTGTGCAAATGCACTAGAGGAAGCAGAGTTCTAGCCATCGGCAAAGGATTCTTTGCTTAGTCCCTCTGGAAGTGTAATGTTTCCCTGGACGAGGTTTTTTTGCAGTGTTTCAAGTACTGCATTTACATCATAGCCTAGTTTTTCTAGTGATTTTTCTGTGGTCTTTGAGATTTTTGCTCCTATGTTGTGGCCCCCGATGCGCCCGAATGCTATTGCAGAGAACTTGAATGTGTTGCCATCAATGCTAAAAGTGCCTGTTATCTTTGCTGCCATTTGGTTTCCCTTTACATCGTTTACGTAAACGTCTACTTGCAATCACAACACCTAGATTTCTATTGCCTTGTTGACATAGTCATCAATTAGAAAGCTCGCGTGGTTTGGATCATCGACTGCAAATTCTTTTACTGTGATCTCGATTACTTTGTCGTCTGGGTTTTCAACCTTCAGTGTCCCGCTTTGCTTCAGCCTGACAAGCTTCCACCTGTCTTTTCCTTTGAAGAGCTTTCTTACTAGTACTGCCCATTTTTCGTCCGGCTCTATCTTTGGCATCCCCACATAGTCCACAATAGACTCGATGCCCAACTGTTTTTCCTCACAAAACCTCTTTTTACATATCGCACAGCGCCAGACGTCAACAGATCCTATGGTTCTCTCGCCAATGTTGATGTTGGTCACCCCAAAATAGGTGATCTGGTGCTTGCATGCTTCCGTGTCTACGCTCATCGATTCTTGGCGCAAAAAGGCACTATTTAGTTCTTGCACGTTCATACCTGTCTTCCAAGGCAACGCCGATGTTATCTACAATTAAATTTTTTTTGAACTCTATGTTTTCTTTCTGGCACATTTTTCTATACATGTTTACTGCCGTGAATCTTGGGTGCATTGCCTCAAAAACCGTTTGAGAGATATCTATGAATCCTCCCCGCTCAATGAGTTTTTTGGCAGTGCTGATGGATTCATCGTAGCTTATCTCAAGATCTGATGCGATTTGTTTTGCGTCCATCTTGCCTTTTGTAGTCACAAGCAAGAACATCTTCGCTTCAAGTGGGCTCAGCCGGACTTCGTCAACCAGATCCTTTTCTATTCTGTCTAGGGACAACACAGCTCATGATTTGTTTGCATAATTAAATTTGAGTGGATTATTGCTGCTTTATTTTGAACAGCTTCTTTGAAATCTTGAGTGAAAACCCCATCCCAATAAAATGCACCACTATGCCCACAATGAGCGCGGTTATTTTATCGCCCAGGACGTACCAGCTTAGGAAAAACGCGACCAGCGATGGAATTGTGATTATTGCCCCAATTATCGAGCCCTTTAGAAATATGCCCTTTCTCAGACTGGGGTTTGTTTTTTTGTCCACGTGTTGTAGTTTTTCTGCCTATATTAAAAATCGACTTGCCTTTTGGCAATACTGCTGCCTCTGGATGTTTTGTTCCTGAATCGTAGATGCTTTATATTTAGCAGAGCCCAAGCTAGTTAAGAAGTGTCAAGCTACAAAAGATCCTATTCTAATGAACAGTCGATTAATTTCATAGTGCCAATCATGCTAATTCTGTTTTTGGGCATAATCTACATCATGTCCCTGCGCCAGGGCCAGGGTGCGGTCAGCTTTATTCTCATAGGCATCGCAGCTTTGACCATGATTTACTGGGGTTTTGTGCTGAAAAAGATGACAAAGACGGAAAAGCCGAAATACTCTGCAAGAGAAGCCGAGAGCAAAAACTGGGTGTACGACCTCATCAAGGGCAATGACGAGGTTATTTTTGTCGCCGAGGTGCCAGGTCCTGACGACAAGATAATGGTCAGACTCATTGAAGGAATCTTGTACATTCGCGGCGCGAGTAATTTTTCAAAAGAGGTTTCAATCGAAGGATCCACAGACATGCAGATTGCCGACTTCAAATACAGAAACGGCGTCCTTACTTTACGAATTAGGAAAGCTACAGACTCTTAGCGAGCTCTAATTTTTCAGGCAGGTACTTGTCAGTGATGTTTGTAAGACCATACTTTGAAAATGCTTCTAGCTCTGCTTTTCGTTTTAATTTTAGGAATATTTCCAGTTCTTTTTTCCAGATGCCTTCTTGATATCT
>CAZETC010000007.1:1406-2976 GCA_964515435.1 uncultured Candidatus Nitrosotenuis sp. | reverse complement strand
CTTTTGATGTCAGATTCCGTCATTGGGATGGTTGGAAGTTTGTATTTTTCAATGTCTGATGCCCATACCCCCAACCATTTTGCGTCCGAGACTGTTAGTTCCCTTAGGTGTGCCGCGTTTGCAGAACCAGATTTTATGACCATTGCAATGTGCTCCCCGTAGACGTCCCCGTCGGTAAGTATGACTACTGGTAATTTCATTTGCTCGTGCAGTCTCTTTAGCAGGTATCTTGTGGAGCGGGGCGCCTGCCCTGCCGTGTCTATGATTATCGCCTTGAATTTTTTGTCGACTTTTTCTTCGACGAACCTGGTGAAAAGACCGCCTTTTTCTATCGCAATGACAAGCTCTGCGCTGGTGTCTACCAGCTCGGCGCTGCTGAGGCTCGGCCCGATCAGGTAACCATCTGGGTGGTCTGAGAGATTTGTTCGCCTGCCCTCATAGCCTGGAACTGTGTATTCTATTGTCAAATCCCCAAATACGCTGCTTCGCTCCTCTGGGAAAATGTGAAAGTCCTCACGAGGCCTTGCAAGCACCGCCTCGAGGTCGACTATTATGTTGTCAGATTCGGGCTGATCTTCAAAATCAATTTCAAATGCCTGAGACGAATAATAGATGTCTCTGAGCGTTGATGATTTTTTTTCGTGCACGAGCCTGTTTGCGAAAAATGCAAGCCAAATTAGTTGTGTAAATGAGCGAAGCTGAGCCATGTTTCGTGCGCTTCGAAGACTTGCCGCCTTTCCCAGTATGTATTGGCGCAGCTTCTTGTCATAGACTATGTTGCTGACAGATCTGCTTGGCACATAAAACTGCGGGAACTGTCCCTTGTCCAGGTCATTGTAGATCTTTGCACCTTCTCCCTTTAGCAAGTCTAGTAACGAGTCCCGCTTTGCGGTTGCGATTTTTTCTGATTTATTCTTTGGTTTCGACATTTGTGTTCATATCCTTGATTAGTTTCTTGTAGTCTGGCTGTTTATTTTTACCTGACAGTTCGGTTGCAAACTGTGAGATCAATGGGAGGTATTTCTGGTATAGGTTGCTCCTCTTCTTTTCTATTTCTGCAAGTCCTCTCTTTGACATGTATGCTGAAAGCTTTCTTGATAAATACTGCAAGGCCAGTCTTAGTTCCTTTTCAATTTCCGGCCTGTCTGCAACGTTTTCTTTGCCGACAGTCTTGTATGGAATGCGAGTGGAGCAAATATGGCTGACGATCACTAGCGGCGAGTCATTTTTTATCTTGTATCTTCCCCAGTCTGTCTCGTTTACCACTTGGAGTACGACGTCACTTCCTTCATCGTAAAGCAACGGGATTCTATTTGCAAACCTGTATGTCGTTATTTTTCCCCCCGGGATCTGTCCCCCATATGCTATTCCCATTTCCACAACAAACGGGAATCCTGAATATGCCGAGGCGCTGCGCTGTACCACATCATAAAAGTCAGGATTGAAGAATGTGGCTATTCCCTTTCTAAGAGGCTCCTCCCCGAGCGGCGCAAGGCAGCTTGGGTCTGGCGTCAGAAAGTCCTCGTATCTTTGAAGCGAATCGCTAAGCTGGACAAGTTCCTCGTTTGAA
>CAZETC010000007.1:0-1396 GCA_964515435.1 uncultured Candidatus Nitrosotenuis sp. | reverse complement strand
CGCCTATCCGTTTTTCTGCCTTTAGGTTTGAGAACTCGGCGAACTTTATTGCCGTAGCCGGCCCTATGCGTTGGAACCTTTTTGTCAGAAATGTCACCAATGTCTCGCCTGAGACAGTATTAGCGAGCTGCTTGTAGTAAGGGCTTGATTTTGGCATGTCTATTGTTACCGACTTTGACTCGCCATAGTCCCAGTATGTGAGATGTTTGTGCAGCAAATCCACGTCGTCTATTCTTATCTTCATGACTTTTTCAAAATCCATCTTTAGAAACGACATAAGCGCAACTATGACTCGCACAGGTCTTGAGAGCGATGCCCATTTTTTTTCCGCTTTGAGCATTATTCCGTCAAAGTTCAAATTCTTTTTTGCAAGGCCGAGTTCTTTTCGCACCTTTTCCATCATCACATTGTCAATAGACGGGATCTGGTAGTGTGTGCCGACAATCATGCGCCGTAATGTTTCAACGTCAACCCCGTGTGGATGCGGCCTGATTATGGTAGGCGGTGGGGGCATCGTGTCCACGATTCTTTTGTAGTGAAATTTTTCTCCCTTTGGGTCATCAAATGTTATTGATGCATACGGTGTGATCAGAGACGTTTGGTACACATAGTCTCTGATTTTGGCGCCGGCCTTGGGATAGTCCCCCTCCAGTGTGATGCTCACGGACAGTCCTTTCTTGTTTGTTTCCTTTGCGGAGTGTTTTCGAATCACTGGTTTGTTTTTTTGAATGTCAAGCATCATCTCATATTCGTGGTTTGTCTTTCCGTCAGCTGAGCTTGACACGACGACTGGTTTGTTTGTCGTGATTTGCCCGTAAAGTATTGCCATTGTAGCTCCAAGCCCAAACATTCCTCTTGCCTGTTTGAGTCCGAACTTGGAACCATACAAGACAGTTCCAAACGCCATCGGAATCTGCTTTGACTCCATTCCTGGTCCGTTGTCCCTTACTGTCAGGATGTATGGCTTCGGGTCTGGTTTTTCTGCATCGACTGGTTTGATTGAGAGGTGAATGTCAGGCAGTATTCCGCGCTGGTCGCACGCGTCAAGGCTGTTTTCCACAAACTCCCTTACTGCAGTGTATAACGAGCGTGTCGGGTTGCTAAAGCCAGCAAGATCCCTATTTCTGTAGAAGAACTCGCTAGGCGATATCTGGCTGAATGTTTCCTTAAGAGACATCGTCAGTTTCCCACAGCTGTAATCTGGCTAGCTTTTCTTTTCGCTTGTTTGCCTCAAGTCTGCCATAAACTGCACCATGCCTGCTACCAGAGGAGATCGAGGTGATTGCAGAGATTGCCATTTTGATTTGGTGCGGCTCGCCGATGATTGAAACTGTTTTGCCATAAACGCAGATACTAGTGCTAGTAAGATTCTCCATGTTTATTCTCGCTCTACCTC
>CAZETC010000006.1:17057-27417 GCA_964515435.1 uncultured Candidatus Nitrosotenuis sp. | reverse complement strand
GACCTCATCAGTCCATGCCTTGAAGACACGCGGATCGATATAGTTTCGAAGAGATGTTCCCAGGTTATAGTCACGGGTCTTTTCCTGCAGCTCGATTGCGAGTTTTAGCTTTTCTTCTCGCTCCTTTAGCCTCTGTTTTTGCTTGTCAGTCTTTGTCGTAGCGCCTTTGAGTTTCTTTAGCGTCTCGCGCTTTTTCTCAAGTGTAAGTTCAAAATTCTTTGGTATGGTTCGCTTGTGGTTACACATTATTGCCGCCTGTAGGTTTGCCATTTTTGCGATGTAGAGTTTTTCGTTTTCAGACTTGTTCTTCACGTCGAGCTTGTCTGCAAGGTATTTTTTGACTTCAGTCGTTGCAAGATAGGTTCTGAATACCTTTGCGGTTAGTCCCTTTACCACCCCGCTAAGAAACTCGTTTACGTGTCTTGATGTGATGCCGTCAAAGATCTCCTCGTCGGGTTTTTTGTTAGAGACGAGTTTTTTGATGTTTTCATAAAGCATGGTATCATTTCCTTGAGCCTGGATGGTCTCCTCCCACCGCACGCTGTCTTTTCCCAAAAAGTCAAAGTGGATTCCAGAGTCGTCAAGCTTTACGTGCTCCTTTCGCAGTGTAGTAGCACCTACCGTGTCTGCTTCGTCTGGGTCTTTTTCGTCCCCGACTCTCATTGATGTTCTGTAAATAAGATAGCAGGCAGTTGCGATTTTGAAAACTCGCTGGTCTTTGTCCTTCATTGCCAAAATCATTTTTCCCTCTACCTTTTTGATTTCCTTGCCGAGGGTGGTTGCCTTGTCATACTTTGCCTTGTCTCGGTCCTGCTTTAGGCCCGCAGTGTCTGCAAGCCACACATACTTTATCTTCTCAGAAAGTATGTCAGTCCAGCACGCAAGCCACATAGAATCATGTTCGTGGACAATTTTGCCCCAGTTTCCTTGAGGCACTTTTGCGTCCTTACCAAGATTTAGCGTAATGTCCTTGTGGGTTATCTTTGGCTTCCATTTTCCGCGCATCGGGTGGTCTCCGCGCCCAATGAATATTCCTGGGGGCTCTGCCATGTAATTAGCGACTTCGACTTCATTTCCATCCATGATTGCTTTTCCGTAGATTCCCTTCATTTTTTCCCGGAGCTCCTTGCG
Source organism: uncultured Candidatus Nitrosotenuis sp. (assembly GCA_964515435.1). Classification (GTDB taxonomy): domain Archaea; phylum Thermoproteota; class Nitrososphaeria; order Nitrososphaerales; family Nitrosopumilaceae; genus Nitrosotenuis. The sequence continues at coordinate 26,286 of CAZETC010000006.1, read as the reverse complement.
CTTTTGTGCGAGCGATTTTTTCTCTTCTTTTGTCATGATCAGCTTAGAGTCTTTTTCGCGGTCTACTAGCTTGTTTGCAGCAGAAAAATCAATGTCTGAAATGCCCAGGCCCTTGAACTTGCCATTAAAGGTCGCAGCAAAGTCTGCAACAAAGTTCTTTTGGAAAACCACGTCTTGGACGTATGGCGTGTCTTTTTTCTTTGCCCACTGGTAAACCATCTCTTCTTGGAGTAGATCCAGGTTTTGTGGCTGGCCCTTGATCTTGACTGTGATACCCTTGGATTCGTAGTTCGGTGGGAAGATTATGCCATTGTGTTCAAGTGTTTTCCATTTCATAACTCATCATTTTGTGGTTGTGTTGACTTTGACAAAAACTGGATTTTGTGCCTATATCAATTTAACCACGTTTAAAGCGTTGACCAGTAGTTGAGTTTTTAGCACCACAGATCGGTTTGATTTTCTGAGACCTATCAGACGTAGTTACAGCTTAGCCTTGACTCTGGCAAGAATCCGTTCTGCTGATTTTATCGAGTCGTGTGCATCATCTGGGCCCATAAGCTTGAGCTGATATTCAGTTGCGTTCTTTTTGTCCATAAGATTTGTAAATTGTCTTTTGACCTCTACAAATTCTTGGGCCGAGAGGAGCCCTTGAATGAGCGAAAGGACTTCGGTGTGTCGACCCGACGCCCGTTTGCCCTTGTGCGAAGCCGTCAGTGCATCCAAGGCATTAATGGCGCTATGAATGACACCCATTACTGCGCCGTTATACTTTTTGTTCTCAAGTGCGAGTTTGGCCGTCTCCAAAAACTCCTCAGCCTTTGTGATGTAATCAGATGCCTTACCGGCGCCAATGTTTTTTGTCATATATTTTCCAACTTTTTGCCGCACATTGGAATATGTTCATTTAAAATTGAGCTAATAAGTTGAGCGTTGTCTTTCTTTTTAGATTTGAACTCGGATTCAGAAAATACGAGTGGGGAGATGTCGCTGTGGAACTTGGAGAAGATCTCCTGCCCAGCATCTGCAATCAGAGATATAGCATGGTTACGATCGTTTGATATTATTAGGACGTCAAGATCGCTCCCATCTTTTTCATCCCCTTTCGCGACGCTACCAAAGATTACAGCGGATATGATTTTTCTTGTATCAAGATGGTTTTGAAGGATTGCAACAACTTCGTCGAGTGTCTTTTGCTCTGCCTTGAGAATTGGCAGTATGACTCTGCTCAACACGTAGCTTTTCTCGTTCAGAGTTATCTGATGTGCCCTGCCTATCGGTTGGATCTCCACTATACCGAACTTTTCTAGTTCTTGCAGTGTTGTTGATGCCTCCGGGTGCGACACACCTGCGTCCTCTGCCAATTTTCTGATGGTATAGATCTTGCCTTTGTATTTAACTAGAGTACGAAGTATGCCAATCGAGGTCTTGTTCCCAAGCACTTGCTCCAGATACTTGTGTAGTTTCATAGTATGGTAAATATTTCTACCATATGGTAGAATATTCTACCATATAATCCTGTTGGCCAGACGTGATTCCGGAGCTAGAGTTCAGAAGAGTTCCTTTTTCAGGTAATTCTCAAACTCGATGTCAGTCTTCATCTTTTTTGCCTCCAAAAACATAATTGCGTCGTTTCCGACAGGGTATCTAGGAAGGGGATTCTTTTCCTTCAGGGCCTTGATTATTGCGTCTGCAACCTCTTTTGGAGCAGTGCCCATTTCCCCCATCATTTTGATTCCAGAGACCACCTTGTTTGTTATATCCCTGTATGGGGAGTCGGGTTTGGCACTCTTTGGCATTCTCAGAGAGTCAAAAAAGTTCGTCTTGATTGCACCGGGCTCTATTATTATTGTGTTTACCCCGAACGGTGCAAGTTCGTATCTGAGGCACTCGCTTAGCCCCTCAAGGGCAAACTTGGAGCTGATATATGCAGGGGTTCCTGGAAACCCTATCCGTCCAGCAACTGAACTCACATTCACTATTGTGCCGGATTTTTGCTTCCGCATTATTGGCGCAACCTCTTGAATCATCCTTACGATTGAAAAAAAATTCGTCTCAAACTGTTCTTTTAGCTCATCAATTGTCAGATCCTCAAGACAGCCAAAAATTCCATATCCGGCGTTATTCACTAGAACATCGATTCGCTGCTTTTCATTCATTATTTGAGAAATCGCAGATTTGACAGATTCTGGTTTATCTACATCCAGCGCTATGACATTTGGGGACAGGTTTTCCTTTTTTGCCCTGTCTAATAGATTGTTAGATTTTTTCGTGTCGCGCATTGATGCGTATGTAAAATATCCATCCCTTGCAAGCGCAAGTGCTGTCTCTAGTCCTATTCCGCTTGAGCTTCCAGTGACCAGAGCTATTTTCTGCATGCCATGTCTCGTGAATTGCCATTAATTAATTATCAAAGATCAGAATTTCATGCGTAAACTTGGCCATTTTAGCGCAAAAACTACGGCTAGTTTAGACAAGGGGCCTGTCGCCTTCAGTTGGTTGAGTCATCTCAGTTTGTTGGCCGTCGTTTATTCTCTGCAGTATCTCAAGGGATGCCGCCTTGTGCAAAAACTCGTTGTTGTTCCCACACCGGTATGAAAAAGTGCACCTTGGGCATCCGGCCTCGTTTTTACACGGGCACTCTTTTATTATTGATAGGCTTCGCTCAAATGCATTTTCCAGTCTGTCATAAAGTGCCTTGCTTGCGCCGTTTCCACCAATCGCGCCGTCGTAAACGAAGATGAGTCCGGATGTTCCAAGCGATATCCCGCCCAAGTCCTGCGATACCCCTCCTGTAACCATGTTGCTTCCCTCAATTATGACGTGTTCTGTCGCGTGATATCCGCTCGCTTCTACATATTCAGGGTTTTCTGAAGACTCGATCTGTGTTTCCGGTTTTGGAGCATGAATAACTATTCCCTTTGTGACAAAATCATATTCCAGAGGTTTTTCCAGCAGGATTTTTTGTCCCTGGTTTACCTCTTGGCCGAGCTCCAAGTTGACATATCCGTAGACCCGTTTTTGTATGTGAATCTTACAGAAACAGACCTCGATTCCAAGCGCGCGTCTTTTCTCATAAACCGTTTCGATTGTAGGCCATTCTTCTGTCAGGGCTTTGGTGTAGTACGGATAGTCACGAGGGAGCAATGCCAGCTTTGCCACCTGGCTTTTTGGATAATCAAATTCTTTTACCTTGTATCTGGTTCCCGCAAGGAAATAGACTGCAGATTCGTGCAGTTCTTCTAGTGCCATTGGAAGGACACGGTCCCCGATCTTTTTTTCGTTGTAAAATATGTCGATTGACTTGCCAATGCCACGGATGCTGTATTCGTTCAGGATGGCCTTTATTGCGTCCAAATTAGGCACGAATCTGCCTTCTTTGAGCGCCAGATTGCCTAAATCCAGATGTCTTTTGATCGAATCTGCATGCTCTGGTAGCTCATGAGCCCCGATTGGCTTGTCGCACGCCATCGCCAGAACATGAAATTCCTCAACAAATGGGTTCTTTGGGTCGATGTAGGTTTTTTCCACGTCCTCAAAATAATCACCTGGGTGATTCCTGTAATATTGAGAGATTGGATCGTTGCCAAGTGCCAGAAACGCAAAACCCTTCTGCCCTTTTCTTGCGGCACGTCCGATTCTTTGCATCAGCCTGTTGACAGGAATTGTAGATGATATCACACCATCAACGTTTCCAACGTCAATTCCGAGCTCAAGGGTTGGCGTGCAGGAAATCGACAAGAGCCTGTCTTCTTTGAATGATTTTTCAACAAAGCTTCGATAGTTTGCCATCAGCCCTGCCCTATGGACCTTGATGTCTATTTTCTTTTTTCTTGCTTGCAGCGCAACAAGCTCCGAGTTGAGATGCGAGTTTGAAAAAACCATCGTCTTGTGTTTTTTCGTGGTTAGTTTTTCAAGCAGGTCTATCATTAGTGCCCTTTGTGTTCTAAGTGACGGAAAAATCATCGCAAAGTCGGTTTCCCCCTTTTTGCCGGAGCCCCGTATCAACTGCATCTTTGAGCCAAACAGCTGCTCGCAGAACTCTTGCGCATTTTCAAGAGTTGCTGATGACGCAACAAACTGGATTTTTTTGCAGATTCTTTTGAGTCGCTTTATGATGTAGTGGACGTTTGAGCCAAAAATTCCAGAATAAACGTGAGCCTCATCTACTACAAGAAACTTGATAGAACTACACAATGACGCAAATTTTGTCCCATACATCATGTGATAGTGAAGCACGTCGAAATTTGTGACAATTATCTGCGGCGGCTCATCAAGAATTGCGTTTCTCTCCCTTTGGGTTGTGTCGCCGTCAAACACATCCACCCGGATCCCTACGCGCTGCGCTATTTCCCGTATTTTTGGCAGCTGGTCACGCGAAAGAGCCTTCGTTGGATAGACAAAAACCGCCAAGACCTGAGCCTGACTTATCTCGTTTGCTATTTTTTGGATTACAGGTATTGAAAATGCCTCGGTTTTTCCAGATGCCGTGGGCGCAGTGATGACTATGTTTTTGCCATACAGCACCTCCCGAATCGCGTCTTCCTGGAATCGGTAGAATTTTGTTATCTTTTTTTGATACAAATAATCCACTATGCCATCGTCAAGCCCCAGCTCGTCTATTTGAGCGCCCATTTCTGGCTCTGGCTCTTTGATTGTCTTGTAAAACGAGACATAGTCTTTTTTTGAAAAGAGCAGATCCCTAGTTATCGGTTCCGGGGAGTATCTTGCGATCATTTCTTCTACCTCCTTTTTGTCCCGTACTATGCCAGCAGCCCTGAGATCGCTTCCCATCTGCCTTTTGTTTGGCGTTTGGCCCTGGTCGTACCGGGCCAAAAACTCCAAGTAGACCTCGTCTACGTTCTTTATGTACTCTAAAAGGTCCTGCAGCCCACAGCTCTCGCAGGAAACCATGAATTTTTTGTTAAATGTCTTTTGGATCTGGAGACGCGATCTGCATTTTGGGCAGGAATACCTCAACTCACACTCGTTTAGGGGCAGTATGGATTTATGGGTTGGCTGTGGTATGGTACAACCCTACAGTGGGCAATGTCCTTACTGATCAGGGGTACACCGAATCTAGTCAACCTTAACTCAGCAAGTATGGTAATATGGTAAACTTGTCCATGTTATCTATTAGAAATTTTTCTAATAACCCATGGGAAGTAGCTCCGGAGGCTATGTACGCGGCGTAGCTGGAATTCATAGAAAATACCAGGCAGCCCTAAAACGCGCAAAGAGTAGACAATCAGTTCTTAATGCATATTGGAGGCATAAGAAAGAATCTGAAAGACTCTTGGCAAGACATCTCAAAGACGAGATGGCTGATGTCAAGCGCATAAAGGGCAAGATGGATTACAGATAGACAAATTCGGGATTGGGACACAAGCCCAAATCCCGTTCTTTTTATGCCCTAACCCGGTAAAGATTTTTGTCCAGTCTCTTTTTTGCAAAGTAATAGTATTTCGGCACAATCTCAAAACCAAGGTAGTTTCGTCCCATCTGTTTGCTTATCATCGCAACCTGGCCTGAGCCCAAGAACGGATCAAGGATGACATCTCCCTTTTTACTCGAATAATCCAGAATTTTTCTGACAAGTTCTGCTGGAAGCTTTGTTGGGGTCTTTTTGTCTCCAGTCCAGTATTCTCGCTTTATGTCCCAGACATCTTCTTTGTCCTTGTAATGCAGGCTCCTGCCCCCCTCTGTTTTTTGGCTTTGTGTAAATCTTGAAAAAGGGTAGAAACGGCGCTTTTTTTCATTTTTGCAGACATATATGCAGTGATAGTGAGACGTGACGTATTTTTTTTTCGTGACCACACCAAACTGATACTTCCAGATTATGTGGTTTATGGTTACGAATCCGACATCATCTAGTGCACAAAGAATGTCTTTGAGATTGTTCCACCCAGAAAACACATACATGCATCCAGTTTCTTTGAGAATCCTATATGCCTGTCCCATCCAGCGCAAAGTAAAATCATAATAGTCTTTTTGCCGTATTTCGTTGTAGCCCTGCATTACGCGCGAAGCGGTTCTGTTATAGTTTTGTTTTGTAGCCTTGAAATCAATCGCAAACGGAGGATCGGTCACAACCAAGTCTATTTTGTTTGGCGGCACGAGCTGCATCCCCTCAATACAATTCATGTTGTAGATCTGATTAAATACAATTTTTTTCAAAGCTAACTTTCCTTTGAGTCACTGGTAGACATTCTTGACGTGATCATTTTCTTGAGATCATCATCGGTTTTCCCCGCAAAGTCAATTCCAAGCGACTTTGCCATGAACTCCAGCTTTTGGCGCTCATTTTGAACCGGCGCAGTTATGTCTAGATTGGTGCTGACTCCAGAAATCTGGCTTTGAATCTGGTTTTTTGTTTTGTTATATTCACCCACTGCACGCCCTAGTTTCTTTGTCACTTCCGGAAGTCGGTTTGTCCCCAGAAGCGCGATTAGCGCCACAAAAATGATGATTATCCACTCACTCCCGAGAATGTTAAGCGAATAGTCCATGGGTATTGGTACCAAACTGCAAAAATAAGCTTAGCGAAATGGTCTAGATGTACTGATAATTTGATAGAATGATTGCTACCTAATCTAATTAAAGAACGTAGAGCCTCATGATACGCTGGATAGGAAATGAAGGTGCTAGTAGCCATTTTGGCCACGTTGGTAATTACTATGACAATCATGCCAGCACATGCAGTAATTGTAGAGCTAAACTCGGAAAAAACATCGTACAAAAAAGGCGACCAGATCATATTTACCGGAAAAACTGATGCTGCGCATGCAAACAAGATAGTCGCAATCAGAATTGCCGATCCGAGCGGCAATGGTATACTACTAAGAGAGGTTTTCGCCGATGCCGATGGGAACTTCAAGACAACCCCAATAGATACGTCAGCTGAAAACACTGCTGCCAAATTTACAGTGAAGGGAGTCTACAATGCGACCGCATTTTACAGTCAAGAACCTCAGCCGCAAAAAATTTGGAAATTCACACTATTTGATTATTCTGCAGACGGTTCTTCGGTGAGCCCCTCAGCAGCTGAACTCATGGCACAAAGTCAGGCGCCGTCCACACCTCCAGCAACATCAACACCTCCGCCTACCACCACACCAACAACAACGCCACCACCTACCACCACACCAACAACACCACCACCCACATCAGAGCCACAACAGACCCAGCCCATATGTGGAACTGGAACAGTACTCAAGGATGGGGTTTGTGTAGTTACAGAATCAGAACCGGAGCCTGAGGCAGAACCAGAAGCAGAGCCAAGTGGGCCAAAGAAGACACACATACCTGGATTCCCGGACCCGACCAAGGACCCGCAGTACTATATCGACAGATACAACAACGAGCCAAAATACAAGGAGTGGTTTGATAGAAACTTTCCAGAGGACAGCATTTACGAAATACTAGGGGTGCCAGGACCAAAAAAGACCCACATACCTGGATTCCCGGACCCGACCAAGGACCCGCAGTACTATATCGACAGATACAACAACGAGCCAAAATACAAGGAGTGGTTTGATAGAAACTTTCCAGACGAGACAATTTATGAGATAGTCGGCGTTGCAGAACCAGGAGACACAAGTTCCTGTGGAGCCGGAACACATCTTGAAAACGGAGTGTGCGTTTTGGATGAATCTGCCGGAGGGCTCTTGGGTGGCGGATGTCTCATCGCAACCGCGGCATATGGAACAGAGCTCGCACCACAAGTCCAGCAGCTAAGAGAATTACGAGACAACACAATATCAAAGACCGGCTCGGGTGCTGCGTTTATGAGTGCGTTTAACACTGCATATTACTCATTTTCACCAGCCATTTCAGATTTAGAAAGAGAGAACATATTGTTCAGAGAAGCCGTCAAAATAACGCTGACCCCGATGCTATCCACACTGTCATTACTAAACTATGTCGACATTGATTCCGAACGCGAGATTATAGGATATGGTCTTGGCATAATGCTGCTAAACGTCGGAATGTACTTTGTAGCACCAGCATTTGCAATCATCAAGCTTCGTGAATTTATCAAATCAAATTGAGGGTTCCAGCACTTTTCTTTTTGCCACGCTGAGCGCGAAAACGCAGATTCCAATTACAAAAAATACCACATACGGCATTGAGTTTGCGGAAAACTCCGATATCAGCCCAGCAGTGATTGGTCCTGCGGCCCAGCCGATTCCAAACGTCGTCTCATACGCCCCAATCGTGATGCCAGACGTTTCTTTTGGGGTCTTTCTAAGAATTATCTCAAGGGTCAGCGGAAATATTATGCTAAACCCAAATCCCATCAAGAGCATAGCTCCGGCAAACTCGAAGATGTTCTGCGAGAAGAACGACAGGACAAGTCCTGCAGATATTGCTGCAGTGGACGACACAAGCGTTGCACTAGAGTGCCGTGCCAGTCTTTCTGTCATTGCTAATGTGATGACGCGCGATGCTCCAAAAACAAAGTAGAGAATTTCGATTTCTGTAGCAGACATACTTCGGTCATTTAGGAACGCAGGGTAGATTGTCAGAATTATTCCAAAGGACGATGCGCAATAGATCAGGATCATTATGATTATTGGGAATCTGGTCATTTCCCGTATGCCAGAAAATGAAAACTTTGCCTGCTGTATTTGAGGGTTCTTTTTTGCCACTTGGATTGACGAGATTATTGCTGCTGCCATGATGAATGTTGCAACCTCAAAGAGGTTTCGGTAGGTAACATCAAGGCCCTCAAGAAGGAACGTTCCGATAAGAGGCCCTATCATGAACCCGCTCACAAAAAACCCAGTGAACTGGCCGATGTTTTTTACGCGGGACTGCCCCTCGCTAGAGTTTGAGATTATAGATTCTGCCGGAGGCCAAAAAAACGCGTGTGCTATGCCAGTCATTGCACGCAATGCCATTATCTCAGGAACAGATTTTGCAATGGACAGAAGATACACAGACGCTACGTTTAATGCAATTCCAAGTGAGAGGAGTCTGCCGTTGTTGAACCTGTTAATGAGCAGTCCGACAAGAACAGGGATGAACATGTATGGAACAAAGTTTGCAAGGCCGATCAGGCCAAGCTCTGCGTATGAGGCGCCGATTTCATTTTTTGCAAATATAGGAACTATTGGATTGTGAATTCCATAGGAGATTCCGATTATGAGTCCCGTGATGTTTACGAGTGCGAGTGTTTTGTTCATTTGTGCGCTGCAACCATTATTGCGCCGCCAAGCAGGTCTTCCTC
>CAZETC010000006.1:8136-17047 GCA_964515435.1 uncultured Candidatus Nitrosotenuis sp. | reverse complement strand
GCCCTAGCCTTCCGCCAACGCCAAAGGCGATAATTGGCAGAATTGCTCTGAGATAAAATGAGACTCCGATTCGGATTACCGAATTGTTTGGCTTGCCCAGATCAACTATCACAAATCTCCCGCCCTTTTTCAGTACACGGTGAATTTCAGAAATTGCTATCTTGAGACTTATTGCGTCACGCAGCGAATATCCGCACAAAACTGCATCAAATTGTTCTTCTTTGAATGGGATGTGCTCAAAGACCCCGCATGACATATCCGGAGCATTTGCAAAAAAAGTTCCGGTGTTTTTCAGCATTGGCACCAGCGGATCATAAAGCGTTATGGTGAGATTTCCATTACAGATTTTTTCTGCGGTCTTTGACATGTTGCCAAATCCAGAGCCGGCATCAAGAATCGAGTCGCCCGGACTTACCCTCCCCTTTATCCCGCGGTTTCGGTGCTCTACGTCTTTTCCAAGTGAGATGTACGAGTTTACCTTGTCATATACAGGAATAATTTGCCTGAGTACATCGATTACCTCGGCCCAGTAGCTTCCAAGACCCATTAGAAAATCATCAAAGAAGCATAATTTGTACTGTGTATTCCTAGGCTTGCTTTGGAAACTTTGCTTTTGCTATTTTGGCGTATTTGTCAAGCTCCGCGTCGCTAAGCTTTTCTAGGATCTTTTTGTCTTTTGTGACCCTGGCAGCCTTGATGTGCTTTGTTCCGTCTTTCTGCTCGGTTTTTAGCTCAATTGCGGCTATTGCGAGGGCGGTAGCGTCATCAAGGGACATCTCATCATGATAGTTTTTCTCCAAAAACGCGTTTACCTCGTCTGCGCTTGCACCAATTGCAACGGCAGCATAAGAGACGTACGTGCCTGAAGGGTCTGTGACATAGATGAGGTTTCCCCTCTGGTCAACTCCGGCAATGATCAACGCTACACCAAACGGCCTAACTCCTGAATATTGCGTGTACTGATGGCATCTGTCTGCTAGATGTTTTGCGACAGTGTCTACTTCGACTTGTTCGTCATAGATCAGCTTGTGACTTTGTGAGAACGTTCTTGCGTCATCGACTTGGACACGGGCATCTGGTATGTAGCCTGCTGCTGCCACGCCAATGTGGTCGTCAACTTGGAAGATTTTTTGCGTGAGTCCAGAAACCTGGAGTTTTCGCGGGATCTCTTCTACGGCTACCACTACGCCATCCTTGCTTTTTACTCCGATTGCCAGCGTTCCGCGCTTTACAGTTTCGATCGCATATTCTACTTGGTATATTCTCCCGTCAGGAGAATACATTGTAGGAGTCATGTCGTATCCGCGTGCTGGCATCATAATGAACAAAACTATCTATGTTGTCAATTTAAGCGTTAGTTGCCTTACCCAGCCTCGACTATCTGGGCCAGATTTGGAATAGATTTGGAAATAGTGTTTTAAATTAAAATCTCATTTTGGACAGCATGGAATTAGTAGAGATTCGCCAAATGATTCAGGCCAAGTCAAGCACATCTCGCAAGCCAGATCGTGACGCACAAAGACTTTTGTTCTACGTATTTACCGCAACCCGCGGCGGCCTCACCAGGCTTAAGATAATCAGGCTGCTCTCAGAAAGACCCATGAATACAAATCAGCTTGCCTTTAAGATGAATCTTGACTACAAGGCAATTCAGCACCATCTTGGGGTGCTTGAAAAAAACAACCTAGTCACAAAGATTGGCGAAAGGTATGGGGCAACATTTCACCTCTCAAACTATCTCGAGGCAAATATTCTGGCACTGGAAAAGGCCGTAACCAAGCTAGAGCGACAGATGAATCGTAAAATAGTGTACATCTAGATAGTGATTGCAATCACGACGGGCTCAACGCCCCTGTAGGCAAACATGCCAACCAGTTTTGCTTTAATTCCGTATTTTTTGTTTCTAAGACGGACGGCGTTTTCGGATTCAGATTCGTTTGCAAACCTGGCAGTCCCCGCAGTCCATTCTCCCTTTGGCTCTCCTCGCATGCCGCATGGCATTATCTTGACGGTCTGACTGTTCTTGATTCTCTTTACCTTTCCCGTGTCTGGCCGCGTCGTGACAAAAATTTGTTCATTATCTATTACGAACCAGACTGGTGTCCGTACCGCTTGTGCGTTTTTCTTGTATGTTTCCAAGTTGATGTATTTGTGATCTACAAGCTGTGCAAGTTTGTCTGTGCCCATTACCATTAATTGGTAATGACGATTATTTTAGGGCAATCATAATAAACTTAAATAGAATCTGCATTCACAAGATCACGATCGATTTGGTTCAGATAGATCCATTTAAGAGTGCATTAAAGCAGCTAGACGATGCTTGCGCGATATTAAAGATAGACAAAGGTACAAGAGATTATCTTGCAGAACCAAACAAGGTTTTGCGAGTAAAACTTCCCGTAAAGATGGACAATGGGAAGATCAGAGTTTTCGTAGGATTTAGAAGCCAGCACAACAACGACAGGGGCCCATACAAAGGTGGAATTAGGTATTTTGATCCGGAGGGTGGTACCGATTACATGGAAAAGGAAGTCAAGGCACTTTCGTCTTGGATGACTTGGAAGTGTGCAGTAGTTGACGTTCCACTCGGCGGTGGAAAGGGCGGAATCTTTGTCAACCCTAAAAAAGAAAAGCTGAGCGCAAACGAGCTTGAAAAACTCACAAGAAGATTCGCGTTTGCTATAGCTGAAATCATCGGACCAAAAAAAGACATTCCTGCGCCTGACGTCTACACTACAGGCAAGGAAATGTCGCAGATAATGGATGTTTATGGAAAGCTTACCGGAATGGGATCAGAGCCTGGAGTAATCACTGGAAAACCACTTTCACTTGGAGGCTCGCTTGCGCGAAATGTTGCAACAGGCCTTGGTTGCGCATACTGTGTACGCGAAGCTGCAAAAACAATTGGCCTCAAGCTAAGAGGAGCCAAAGTAGTGATTCAAGGATATGGAAACGCCGGAACCTTCACTGCAGAATACTTGGAAAAGATGGGAGCCAAAGTAATTGCCATAAGCGATTCAAAGGGATCCATAACTAATCCAAAAGGGCTTGACTCAACGAAGGTTCTTGCATACAAAGAAAAGACAGGTTCAGTTTTAGGATACCCAGGAAGTAAAAAGATTTCCACAGAGCAGCTATTGACAACAAAATGCGACATTTTGGTTCCGGCCGCACTGGAAAATCAGATCAGCGCAAAGATAGCAAAGAACCTCAAATGCAGAATAATTGCAGAGGCCGCAAACGGACCTACAATGCCAGAGGCAGACCCAATAATTTACAAGAAAAAAATAATTGTCATACCAGACATACTGGCAAACTCTGGTGGCGTTTGCATCTCATATTTGGAGTGGGTGCAAAACAACATGGGGTACTACTGGTCGTTTAACGAGGTCGCAAAGAAAATGGAAGATCACATCGTGCGAGGGTTCAAAGATACACTTGCACTTTCAAAGAAGCACAAAATCGACATGAGGCGGGCTGCAATGGTCTTGGCAGTAGGTCGAGTTGTAGAGGCATTCAAGGCAAAAGGCCTTTGGCCGTAAAACTCTATTTTCATTTTGTTATGCTAAAATTATGCCTATTTTCCACATAATTTACGGTAAACAAGCACACATTGATCGTAATTATATCAATCATAGTCATTGCTGCTACACTTGGCTATTCGTCGCTGAATCTTGTTTTTGCAAAAGACCTGCAGTTCAGATGGCACCAGGAAGGTAATTTTGATTTACTGTCAATCATGTTTGGCGGAAAACTGGTTGTGTGCAATAATTCTGATTATCCCGCAAGTTTTCAGCACTACTCATTTAACATAGTTTATGACGGCCAAAGCCTCGGAACGTTTTCAGCCAATGGGATTGGAACAACACCTCACACCAATACCATGATTGATGGCAAATTTTCCACAGATGACAAACGGGTATCCCAGATTCTCTTTTCATCCTTGGATACAGCATTTAGCAGCAGTGGGCAGGCAGCAAGAATAGATATCAACAAAATGTCGGCAACTACAACACTTGACACAAAGATAATCGGAGTAATTCCGTTTTCAATAACGCACGAATATTCCGGCCAAGAATTCATTGATATGATGAACCAGAAAACAAGCTGTGACAGATAATGCCCAAAATTCTTGTCATAAAAAATGCAAGACTTGAGGGACCTGGGATGATCGGCGATCTCTTCAAATCAGATGGGTTTGAGCTGCAAACAATATTTGCAAAAAAAGAAAAAATTCCGGCACTTGATCACTCAACGATTCTCATATTGGGTGCGCCTGAAAGCGCAAATGATGACCTCCAGTACCTAAAGGACGAAATGGAGCTAATCAGATCTGCAGCTGAAAAAAACATTCCGACACTTGGAATTTGTCTTGGCTCGCAGCTTATTGCAAAAGCGTTTGGGGCCAGGGTTTATCCAGGGCAGAAAAAGGAGATTGGGTTCTACCACAACGTCGAGCCAGACCGAGCCTCAAACTCGCGCCTGTTTTCTGGCATATCCAATCCATTTACAGTTTTTCATTGGCATGGTGATACGTTTGACATTCCAAAAAACGCAAAACGCCTTGCATATTCTGATATGTACAACCAGGCATTTCAATACAAAAGCGCAGTCGGCGTCCAGTTCCACTTTGAGGTCAACAAGGAGATCATCCTCTCATGGCTGGACAGCACAGAAGAAGACCTGAATCTCCCATACATTGACCCAAAAAAGATACGAAATGAAATCGATGCCAACATAGGAATAGTCCAATCAAACATGAAAACTTTTTACAAAAACTTCAAGTCAGAATTCAGTTTGTGACTAAAGTTAATATAATGAGCTATGGTGTGTCCGATCACCTCATGAGCTCCGCCACAAAAAAAATTTTTGATGAGACACTAAAGACGGATCATAAGGTAATCACCGAAGAAGCTTCAAAGTCAATTCTAAGGGCATACGGAGTAAAGGTTCCCCCATATGCACTAGTCAAGTCTGCTGATGATGCAGTAAAAGCAGCAAAGAAAATCGGCTATCCGCTAGTTATGAAGATTGTATCTCCGCAAATTTTGCACAAGACAGATGTTGGTGGTGTCAAGGTTGGCCTTGACAATGACAATGACGTAAGAAAAACATTCAAAGACATGTACGGCCGTCTCTCAAAGAAAAAAGGTGTCCAAGTCAAAGGAGTTCTTTTGGAAAAAATGGTTCCAAAGGGAATCGAGATGATAGTGGGCCTCCAAGTGGATCCACAGTTTGGCCCAGTCATCATGGCAGGCCTTGGTGGCGTCATGACCGAGGTCTTCAAAGATGTTGCATGGAGAATGCTTCCGATTACAACATCTGACGCAAAATCAATGGTTGAGGAATTAAAGTCATCAAAGCTCTTCAAGGGATTCAGAGGGAGCCCGCCAGTTGACATGAACATGCTTGCAAAGGCGCTAGTTCAAATCGGCAAAATAGGCGTAGACAACGCGGCGTATGTAAACAGCATTGACTTTAACCCAATTGTAGTTTATCCAAAATCCTACTATGTCGTTGATGCAAAAATAATCCTAGGCAAAGAGATAAACAAAAACGCAATCTCAAAGGCAAAGCCAGACGACTCTTTCATGGAAAAATTCTTCACGCCGGAATCAGTCGCGTTGGTTGGAGCATCAGCGACATTTGGCAAGATAGGCAACTCTGTTTTAGACAGCCTTGCAAAGCACGACTATAAGGGAAAGGTCTACCCAATAAACCCAAAAGCAGACGAAATTCTTGGGGTCAAGTGTTATCCGTCAATTGAGGCAATCGATGGCAACGTTGATCTTGTCATAGTTTGTGTGGATTTGTCAGTAACCCCGCCAGTACTTGAGAGCTGTGCAAAGAAGGGAATCCACAACGTCGTAATTGTCTCAGGTGGGGGAAAAGAGCTGGGTGGGGAGAGGGCAAATTATGAAGCTCAAGTCAAGGCACTCTCTGAAAAGCACAAAATTAGAATTATTGGTCCAAACTGCATCGGAATGTTCAATGCTGCAAACAGGCTTGACTGCGCGTTCCAGGGACAGGAAAGAATGGTCCGGGCAAGACTTGGAAACGTTGCGTTGCTATCACAAAGCGGAACCATGGGAATCAGCTTCTTAGAAACTGCAGACACGTTCGGCCTATCAAAGATGGTCAGCTACGGTAACAGATCAGATGTCGATGAGGCAGACATGATCTGGTACCTTGCAAGCGACCCGCAAACCAAAGTCATTGCATTGTATGTTGAGGGGTTCGGGGATGGACGCAAGTTCGTCGAGACCGCAAAAAGAGTGATGAAGGAAAAGAAAAAGCCAGTACTCATTTGGAAGAGCGGAAGAACCGAGGCTGGTGCAAAACAAGCAGCATCCCACACAGGCTCGCTTGGAGGCTCCAACGCAATAATCATGGGCGCATTCAAGCAGGCAGGAATCATATCAGTTGACAGCTATCAGGAACTTGCATCCGTGGCAAAGGCACTTGCATGGCAACCGGCAGCAAAGGGGAATCGTGCAGCTATGTGCAGCAACGGTGCAGGCCCAATGATTGGAGGAATTGATCACTTTGAAAGACTAGGTCTTGAGCTGGCCAAAGTAACTCCGCAAACTCTAAAGGAAATGAAAGAACACTTTCCGCCAACATATGTCATCGGAAAAGGGAACCCAGCAGACGTGACAGGTGGTGCAAACGCAGACGACTACCGTTTTACAATCCAAAAGTTCTACGATGATCCAAATGTCGATATTGTCATGCCATGGTTTGTCTTCCAAGACGACCCGCTAGAAGAGGTAATCATCCAGCATCTAGCAGAGTTCTCAAGGCAGCGAACAAAACCGCTTCTCGTTGGAGGAAATGGCGGTCCTTATACCCAAAAGATTTCAGCGCTGATTGAAAAGGAAGGGGTTCCAGTCTATGACGACCTTAGAAACTGGGTAGCTGCGGCAGCTGCACTAGCCCAGTGGGGCAAGTACGCCTAGAGAACATTTATTTCAAGCAAGAATTCGGATCAAAGCATGACTCTAGTCACAACATCCAAATCAAATGGAATTGCTACAGTCAAAATCAACAGGCCTGACAAGCTAAACGCAATGAACATTGATGTTGCAAAAGAAGTCATCTCAATTTTCACAGAACTAGACAAAGATGACGAGGTCAAGGTAATAATTCTGACCGGAGAAGGTGACAAGGCATTTTCTGCAGGAGCTGACATTGAATACATGTCAAAGATATCTGCAGACCAGTCAGTCGAATATGCAAAGCTTGGCCAACTTGTAACTGCGACAGTTGAAACCGTCTCAAAGCCGACAATTGCCGCAGTAAATGGATTTGCGCTAGGAGGTGGATGCGAGCTTGCAATGTCATGTGACATTCGAATAGCATCAGACACTGCTAGACTTGGCCAGCCAGAGGTGACAATCGGAATTCCTCCAGGGTGGGGCGGAACACAGCGCTTGATGAGAATAGTCGGAATCGCAAAGGCAAAAGAGCTTGTCTTTACGGGCAAGATGATAAAAGCAGACGAGGCAAAGGAGATAGGCCTAGTCAACCACGTGGTTCCTCTGGCTTCGCTGATGGATGAAACGTTAAAGATGGCACAACAGATAGCGGCAAATTCTGTTTCTGGCGTGAAAATGTCAAAGATAGCAATCAACAAGGGGCGAAACGCAGATCTTGACACAGGCCTTGGTGTGGAGCTCCTCGCATGGAGAAACTGTTTCACAGATCCGGACAGAGAGCAACGCATGACTGCGTTTGTGAACAAATCCAAAAAGTAGCTAGACCTAATTTTCTTTTTCTTACTACAGGCAGGTGATAGTCTAATTACCACGCTTCCGACTCGTAAAGGTACCGCAATGATTTTATAATTTGGGACAACATGCTCAACCATGGCAACCGAACAATCACAAAAGCTAGTTACAGTAACGCCAAAAGCAGCTGAAAAGATTATCGAGTTCATGAAGGAAGAGGCAGAAAAACCAGAATACCTTCGAGTCTATGTTCAGGGCGGCGGATGCTCAGGCCTTTCATACGGCATGGGATTTGAAGCCAAGCCAGAAGAAGATGACCTCGTAATCGAAGAACAAGGAGTAAAACTACTCATCGACAGCTACTCCCAAGAACACCTCAAGGGAGCAACCGTTGACTATATCGAGTCTCTCATGGGATCTGGATTTAAGATCAACAATCCAAACGTAACCAAGTCCTGCTCATGCGGACATTCGTTTAGCACCGAATAGACACCAACTTTTATCATTTTTAGATCCTCAAGCTAGCCTTAGCTATTCCATAGAAAACGTCGAATTTTCATAAGCATTATATCCGCGATTGAAAGAGTTAAGCTAGTGAAATTTAGGAGGAATATTTTCAATTGCCACAAACAGGAATTGTCAAATATCACGTTAAGCTATCCTTTGAAGTTGACGGGCTGGTTGAAAGAGCAGACATAATAGGCGCAATTTTTGGGCAAACAGAAGGACTTCTGGGCCCTGAAATGAACCTAAATGAGCTCCAACGAGTCTCCAAAGTCGGGAGAATAGAGGTAACGTCGAACAACACTACAAACACCACAAGAGGTGATGCACTAATTCCTATGAGTACAGACATAGATACTTGCTCGCTAATAGCGGCAGCAATTGAAAGCATCGACAAGGTAGGACCGTTTGACTGCAAGTTCAAGTTGAACGCCATCGATGATGTACGGGCAACAAAAAAAGAAGACATCATGAAGCGTGCAAAAGAAATCAAGCAGCAATGGGCTACAAAGACAATATCAGAAGGCGAAACCATGCTAAAGGACATTCACGAGGGAACGTCGGTGTCAGGAAAGCTGGCCACATATGGACGCGCAAAGCTTCCGTGCGGACCTGGAGCTTTTGACTCACCGTGGTTAATCCTAGTTGAGGGCAGAGCAGACGTAATCAACCTCCTT
>CAZETC010000006.1:0-8126 GCA_964515435.1 uncultured Candidatus Nitrosotenuis sp. | reverse complement strand
TTCCTGGACGGCGACAGGGCTGGAGGATTCATTCTCAAAGAGCTCAAGAGCTTGGTCGATATCGACATAGTTCACCGAGCACCAGAAGGTGTTGAGGTGGAAGAACTGACACCACAGCAAATCACTGACATTCTAAAAGACACTATAGAGGAAATGAAAAATCCAAAACCAAAGCCAACCATGTCTGATCCAAATGACAAGCCGATGGCAGAGCTTGCTGAAAAAACGTTTTCGCAAATCAACGAAACACTTGAGGCAGTAGGCCTTGACTCGAATAGAAATGAGGTCTTCAAGGTTCCAATATCTGAGCTTGTCTCAAAATTGTCGGTGCAATCAGGAATAAAGTATCTAGTACTAGACGGAATAGTGACCCAAAGGCTGGTAGACGGCGCAAAGCAGGCAGGCATCGAATGTGTCATAGGGCACAGAATCGCCAACCTGACAAACAAAGATGGAATTGCGCTCAAAACATTTACCGATCTTGGGGTAGCATAAAATACTCTTTTTTTCTTTTTTATTTCATACATGACTGAGCTAAAGATCCAGCACTTGGTGACACTTACCGAGCTCTTGTCAAAAGGCGCAAAAAACAATTTTGTTTTTATCACCACATCCACTCTGGGAAAAAACATTCACAAATCCCAGCAGGCAGCATCAAAGCATCTTTTGGAACTAGAGCAAGATGGGTTCATTGAAAGAATGATGAGCGGAAGAAAGGTATCAGTCAAGCTTACGCAGAAAGGGTACAGCCAAATTGCAGACTTGTACAACTTGCTACAAAAAAGCCTCGAGTCTGTTCCGTCTTCAATTGAGATTACAGGAACACTTGTCTCAGGAATGGGTGAGGGCGCTTACTATATGTCGCTAAAGGGATACACAAAACAATTCAGCTCAAAAATCGGCTACGTCCCGTTTCCTGGAACGCTCAATGTCAAGCTAGACAAAAAAGAGCAGATTGAGGCATTGCGGCAGCTAAACGGCTTTGAAGGCACGAAAATAGACGGTTTTTCTGACGGCAAGAGAACGTACGGATGGGTCAAGTGCTATCATTGCATCCTAAATGACAAGATACGATGCGAGATTATTTTGCTTGAACGCACTCACCATGACAGCTCGATCGTTGAGCTTATCTCGGAGACTGATATCCGTAAAAAATCAAATCTCAAAAACGGATCAAAGCTGACAATCCGAATTCCTCTAAAATGACTACAGCCCGTGAAGCGCTTCGCCGTATTCTTTTTCTATTTTAGAGCTAGAGAACTCCGGAATCGGCGACTGGAGTCTGGCTACTCTCACATCTAAGTTGAGGTTTTTGCACCCATCGACAATGAATTTTTCTTGGTGCGCCTGATCGTATCCCAGCGCTATAATGTCGGGTCTGACTTTTTCGACGGTTTTGAAAATGTCCCCTTCGTGTCCAACAAGACACAGATCCACCATCGAAAGTGATGAGATTAGCTCTTGTCTTTGTTCTTCGGCGTGAAGCGGTATTCTTTTTTTCATCTTTACTGCAGTGTTGCCTGTTGCGACCACAACCACCAAGACGTCGCCTAGCGCTTTTGCTGCATTGAGAGTATGGATGTGCCCAGGATGTATAATATCAAAGACCCCGCCCGCCAAGACAACGTGAAGTGCGGTTCGCCCAAATTCTGTAAGTGCATCCCTTTGCTTTGTTATTAGATCATTTTTTGCCAGCCCGTCTATTCTCCCTTTGATGTAATCTTCTGACAGCTGCATCTTTTTGATGCATGATTTCACAGGGTTTTCACCTGTGATTGTGCATACATACACAATGCCAAGAATTTTTTTGTCAATTACATCCAAGCAAGAATCACTATACCATCATTGTTTTTATTGTATCCTATGAATTTAGCTCTGGCTCTATCCCTTTTGCTATCCGCAGTGCGTCGACCAAGCCGTCCGCATATCCGATAGACAGAATCGCAAGCTCGTCTTTTCCTTGCTCAAAGAACTTTTCCGCATCTCTGACATAAAGCTCGGCATTTTCAAGAACGGCGGCAAATTCTTGCCTGTCTTTGTAGTACGGCGCAATCTGTTCAAGTGCTCGCCTCACCATCGGGATGTATTTTTTCATCATTTGCAAAGAAACTTTCTCTATTTTTGTTGTATTATCAGACGGCTCGTCAACACAATTTGCCAGTACCTTTAGCGCGTCAGACTCGGTAAAGTGCAACGTGCCAGGAATTACAATAGAATGCGGCGGAGCGCCAAAATCCATGCCCAAAAGGCTTCCAAGAGTTCCTGCGGTGATTTTTTGCTCCAAAAGCCCCACTCTTGATGCAACCACTGCAAATGTTGATTTGGAGATCACCTTTCGTGCTTGTTCATTTTCTGACGCGACAAGACTCGATAGTGCATCTTTTGGATCCAGAAAAAAGTTCTTGTTTTGATTGTATTCTAGGAGTACCACGGTATGGTTTCCGACCCTCAAGTTCTCATAAATTGCGTAATAGGCAGTAGTAGATGGAATTGAGCTCATTATTGTCACGGTCTTGCCCACCTTGTAGTAGTGAAGGCCGCACTCGCCAATCAGGGACGTGGTTATTGATGACGCATGTACCGTGTTGGTTTGAATTTTTTCTGTAATTGCTCGAGTCCTGAGCTCAATGTGCGTTGTCGCAATGTACGGATCCCCGAGTGAGAGCAGCGCGACGTTTTTTGCTTTGGCGTTTTCCAGTATTTCCTTTCCGTCCTCGACTAGCCACCTTGGTGCAAGCTTGAACTGGCCTTTGACTAGGCTTTTTATTTTTTCCGTGTCCTGTTCTGACATAGGGCTTGTAAACTGCTCAAGATACACAATGTCAGAGCTTCGAATTGTGTCTTGAGTTTTTGGGGAAAGCGAATCAGGCCCGCTTATGCCAAGGCCTACAAACCAGAGCATTATCCATCTTTTTTAGAATCGTGCAGCCGTTTTAGGTGATGTAAAGTGTTCTTGATGACCTCGATTCCCCTCAGGTACTCGCCCATCGAGACTCGCTCGTCATTTGTGTGCGATGCGTGCGGGTCACCAGGTCCATACGTCACTACCGGAATGTTCCAAAGTGTGCCGATTATGTTCATGTCTCCGGTTCCAGTTTTTCGTATGAGTGCAGGCCTTGTATGTTCTATGTCCATAACTCCAAGCGTGAATGCCCTGATAAGGGGCGAGTTTAGCGGAGCCTCAAATGGCTCTGTCTCGTCAATTACTGAATAAATCGCCTCGACTTTTTGCTTTCTTGCAATTTCTGTTACCTTTGATGCGATTTTTTCGCCAACCATCTTACAGTTCATGTTTACTGGGATCCTAATGTCCATTACAGTGTTGCATTCTTTTGGCGTGACATTGTGGCTGTCCCCTCCCTTTACCTCAGTAATGGTCGCAGTCAGAAGCATTCCCTTTGATTTCCCCTCCTGGTTTTCCTCAAGGGAGTTTTTCAGCTCCGATGTGAAGAGTGTTGATTCTTCGATTGCGTTTTTTGCAAGCCATGGCGCTGATGCGTGTGCAGAGTCACCCACGTTTACTTTTAGGTTTATTGCGATTCTTCCCTTGTACGCTATTGTAACGTTTGTAACTCCGCTTGGCTCGCCAAACACTGCATAATCGATGTCGAGTTTTTGCTTTGCTAGGTTTTTGATCCCGGTAGCATTTCCCTCTTCATCCACTGCACCGACAAAAATTATTGTCCCGTTGTTTTTTTGAATTGTCGAAGCGGCCAGAAGCATCGCCATCAGGGGGGCCTTTGCATCAGATGCGCCCCTCCCGTAGAGAAAGTCGCCTTCCTTTCGGACCTTTACTTTGCCAGGCACCGTATCCATATGGCCGCACAGTAGGATCCTAGGAGACCCCGAGCCGATTGTGGCTATGAGATTTCCCACCTCATCTATTTTGATGTTATCAAACCCAAGATCGTCGCATTTGTCTGCCAGAAATTCCGCCAGTGGCTTTTCTGCAAGCGACGGTGTATAGAGCCTCAGCGCCTTTTCCAGCATCTTGATTGAGAATCGCGGGGTTATTGTAAATGACGAATCCATTTTTCATTTTCCTGCATTAATTGCGTATTCTAAAATCTTTGCCGCTATATCTACTCCAGTTACGCGTGCGACATTTCGATATTCTGTGGTGTTGTTTATTTCGTGCACAATTAGGCCCTTGTCTTTGCTTTCCATCAGGTCGACGCCGACTACTTGGCCCTTTACTGCGTCTTTTGCCTTTATGCACATGTCTTCGAGCTCTTTTGTCACTTTGCAAACTTCGGCAGTTCCACCAAGGTGCGTGTTTGTCTTCCAGTTTTCTTCTGTCGAGTTTCTGTAAATAGCGCCAGCTACAGAATCCCCGATTACTATTGCCCTGATATCCCGCGGCGGCCTTTGCACGAATTCTTCCAGATAGTGCACCTGATAAATCGGGTACATTTTTTCCCTTTCCTCGATTATTCCCTCTGCAGATTCTCTGTTGTTCAGCTTTGAGATCATTCTTCCCCAGCTTCCAACCGTGGGCTTGATGACTTGTGGATAGCCAAGGCTATCGAGTGCTTCAAGTGCGGATTCTTTTGAGAATGCAACTGTGACGTATGGTGTCGGCACTCCGATCCGGTTCAAGAGCATATGTGTGAAGAGCTTGTTTCCAGCATAGACTCCACAGTAGAGTGAGTTGATTACATTTGCGCCCATCCCTTCAAGTGCTGCAGTAGAATGGAGATTTCTGTAATAGCTAACGCAGCGCTGCAGTACTGTGGAGTAGCTGCTTTTTTTATCAACGTCCAAGATCAAGTTCTTACAATCTACCATTTGAAGATCAATGCCCTTTTTTGTTGCAGCCTCGGTGAGGGCTTTTTCTTCTGGTCGGATAGTATCGTAGAGAACAGTTATTTTGGAGCTCACTGGCCCCAGTCCTCTCCAACGCTTTGAGCTGGCTTTAGCCCAAACCCGCCGGAAGATTTTGATATCTCAAAACTAGCACCACAGTCAGGGCAAGTCACAATCTCGCCCTCGACGGCATCCTTTGGAACTGAAATATCTGAATCACATTCAGGACATTTTGTCATGGTTATTCTTTAGAGTCTTTAGAGTCATTAATTATCTTTCTTTCAAGCTTGCTGTCGAGTGGAATCTCAAGTAGGTCGCCCATTCTGAGGTTTTTGAGCCCAAGCGCCACTGCTTTTGCTTGCTCGTCGTTTTTGTCTAGGCCCAAAATTGACATCAGATACGCAGATCCAGTTTTGCCGGCCAGTTCGCCAAAGACTATTCTGCGTCTGTTCCCCACTACGCGTGGCGGAATTGGCTCATACGCCGCTGGGTTGCGGAGTATTGCTGCTAGGTGCGTACCTGCCTTGTGCTTGTAGGCAGTCGAACCTACGAGCGGTTTTGAATCATATGGATGGATTCCAGTGTATTCCTCGATTAGTCTCGAAAGATCAGTAAGCATATCCAGCCTGAAATCATTTGGAGAACGGTACAGATACGTCATCGCAACTGCTACCTCTGCAAGCGATGGAATGCCTGTTCGCTCGCCCACCCCGTCAATTGTGGTGTGAATCTGTTCTGCGCCGGCGTCAACTCCTGCAAACGCATTTGCTACTGCGAGCCCCATGTCGTTGTGGCAGTGAACATCCAGTGGTGTTTTGATCTTGTCACGCACTATTTTTACAAAATTATACATGCCCCTTGGTCGCATTATGCCGACAGTATCTGGGAGGCTGATTCTGTCCACCCCTGCCTCCTCGATTGCCTTGCACATCTTAAGCAGGAATTCTGGGTCGGCTCTACTCCCATCTTCAACTGTGAATCTCATCTTTAGGCCGTGTGATTTTGCATATTCGACTGTTTCCACTGCGCGCCTCAACGCCTCTTCCCTCGTGATTCTGAGCTTGTCCTTTAGGTGAATGTCGGAAATCCCAAGATATGTCGCGGTCCATTTTGGATCACATTTGAGCGCTACATCCACATCTGTTTTCAGAGCCCTGACATGCGCCACTATGTCTGCCTTGAGGCCCTGCTTTATGATGGTCTTTGTTGCCTGAAAGTGATCTTCCGATACAACTGGAGATATCTCGATTTGATCAACGCCGAAATAATCAAGCATCCATGCAATTTGGATTCTTTGCTTGTTGGTAAAAGTCACACCTGGGTGTTGCTCTCCTTCTCGCAACGTGCTGTCAAGGACGCGTATTCTTTTTGGCTTTTTGTCGTACTCGTTATGCAGGTGTGCATAGTAATTCGGGTCGCTCATTTTCAGAGATAACAGGATTTTTTACCGGTTATAAACATATTCGTACTAAAAGCGGCTGAAATCAGAGTAAAATGGTGTTCTTTTAGGCTTAAAACAAAAGTTTTGATCCGAATTTCGCTTTAGGTTACGTCACGCAGAATAATTACCGTGTTCGTGTCCGAGACGCCTTGGATTTTGCGTAAAGAGTCGATTGCGCCGTTTATCTCAGTTATGTTTGGAGCGGATATTATTACTGCAATGTCGTACTGGCCTGTTATTTCATAAACGGTTTTGACTCCCTCTAGATTTGTAAGCCTCGCTGAAACCTTTGATGTGTCCATGGACGACTCTACAGATATCAGAACAATTGCCTTAGTCGAGTTTTTTTCGCCAATTTCTATTGTGAATTTTTTGATCATGCCGCCATCGAGCAGGTTCTTTACTCTGCGCCTCACCGCGGATTCTGAGAGCTTTAGCTTTTTTCCAATATCTACAAAGGACTCGCGGGAATCCTCTTTTAGGAATTTTAGTATTTCAGCGTCTACTTTATCCTTGTACATTTTTTCTCCTCTCTGCTTCCCTAGCAAATAACCCATCTAGTGCCTCTAATACTTTGTTGATCTCGTCTTCTGATATGACAAGCGGAGGCAATAGACGCAGTATGTTTCTGCCAGAATAAAGAAGCAAGATTCCTTCCTTTATTGCGTCAAAGAGAATGTCCTTTATTTCGAACTTCATCTCAATTCCAATCATCAGACCTTTTCCCCTCACCTCCCGAACTATGTTGTGTTTTTGCTTGAGTTTTTCCAGACCAGCCATGAAAATCTTTCCGACCTTGGCCGCATTATCAACTAGGCCGTCCTGTGTCAGTGCTTGAAGTGTTGCAGTTCCTGCAGCACATGAAAGTGGATTTCCTCCAAATGTGGATGAGTGCTCTCCTTTGCTTATAGAGGCCAAGATGTCAGGCCTCACCAGGGTAGCGCTCATTGGAACGCCGCCTGCGATTCCTTTTGCAAGGCACATGATGTCTGGCACCGTATTCCAGTGCTGGGATGCCCACATCTTTCCAGTTCTTCCCAATCCGGCCTGAATTTCGTCAAATATTAGCAGAATTCCGTTCTCATCACAGATCTTGCGGACGTCTTGCAAAAACCCGTCAGGCGCAACAATTATTCCACTCTCCCCTTGGATTGGCTCCATTATTACAAATGCCGTGTCCTTGTTTATTTTTGAACGGAGTGCTTCAGTATCACCAAATGGCGCAAAATCTACCTTTTCCACTAGCGGCATGAATGCCTTGCGATATTTTGGATTAAATGTTATAGATAGTGCCCCGAGTGACTTTCCATGGTATGACCCGTTCATTGCAATCATTCCAGATTTTCCGGTGAACTTTCTTGCGAACTTTATTGCTGCTTCCACTGCTTCTGCTCCGCTATTACCAAGATGCACTTGCGAGAGTCCCTTTGGCGCAACCTTGATCAGGTTCTCCAGAAACTCCTCCCTCGTTTTGTTGTAAAGCGATGTGTGTACCGTGATTATTTTGTCAAGCTGGGCCTTTAGTGCTGCAACAACCCGCGGGTTTCTGTGCCCTACCAATGCCACGCCATAACCACCCATGCAGTCAATGTACTCTTTGTTGTTTATGTCCCAGACTTTGGCCCCGAGTCCTTTTTCCACAGTGACTGGGAATTTCTGATGATGGCTACCTAAAAAGTCGTCTTCAGTCATTTTGTAATTACCGTGCATTTTGTGTGAGTGATTGCCGAGGATATAGGATTTTCTCGCTGCCCGTTTCCGATTAGTGCCTCTCTTACTCCCATGTCTAGTGCCTCAGTTGCCGCAAGAATCTTTTTTTCCATCCCAAACCCAACCTTTGGTCGGATCTCTTTTGCCTCGGCATTTGTCATTTTTTCAA
>CAZETC010000005.1:10816-28680 GCA_964515435.1 uncultured Candidatus Nitrosotenuis sp. | reverse complement strand
TTGGCATCGTGTTGTTCTGGCGCGGCGTGTGGGATCTGTCAGAAAAAATATTCTCAGCAGAGGTGAGTCTGATCATTGGTTTGTCGATATTGGTATCTGTAGCCGTAGTTGAAAGGAAACAGCTCTTCAGGTTTCTCTCATGACCTAATGAGATTCGTACGAAACACCATGTTCAAACCTATCCCACGGATAGACGACATATTCAGTGTTTTTTGTTAATTTTGCATAGACAAGTTGTGATGGGTAAGATTTTTTTCTTCTTGCAAACAAGGTAGCATAAACAAGCTGATCCGGCTCTTCCGCGCGCTGTATCATCTTTCTGAACGTTTCACCTGAATCATAAATGTCGTCAACAAATAACGAGTCTTCCGGTATTGTATCGGGATCAACAAGTATCTGTTTTATGTTGAATCTGTCTGCCACAAGTCGAGCGGGAACAAGACCACCTCGGCTTATTGTGGAAACACTCCTAAATGATATCTTTTTGTCTACAATTTTTTTTGCGAGTATGCTGATGCAATATTCGATCTCGTTCCAGTTCTTGTAGTCATAGATGACGCCTTTTTTCATGATGTTTGTTTATATATCGTTGTCATATGGATATGGTCTATTTCCATGATTGAAATTCAAACATGATAATCTGATAGCCACTTATCAAGCATAATGATTATCAAGTTCATTAAAAACAACGAAACTGATCTAGTTGTACTGGGTTCGCGAGGCAGCAGTGCCATAAAGGAGTTCTTCCTTGGGAGCGTCTCGAATTTCATTCTGCATAAATCGCCTATTAACTGTGCTGATTGTCAAGTAACGTTTACAGCTAAAAACACAATTGATTTAAGACATTTTGTTCTAGTTCATATATGAAACTTAAAAATAAAATTGCTATCATAACGGGCGCATCAAGCGATATCGGAATCGATATTACAAAAAAATTTGTCGGGGAAGGGGCTACTGTAATAATGCTTGGGAGAAACATCAAGGCGCTAGAAAAGGCTCGCTCCACCATAGACAAGAATTCTGCAGTTTCCATGGCATGCGATATTACGGATGAATCACAAGTACTAAGTACAGTAGAACAGATAGTGGACAAATACGGCAAAATAGATATTCTTGTAAATAATGCAGCAAAAATCAATGACGCAATTCACTTTCATGAAGTAAAAGATTCTGATATCGTGGATTTAATCGACACCAATATTTTGGGAACATTTAGGATAACGAAAGCAGTCATCGCAAAAATGTTGGACAGTAAAAGTGGCTGCATCATAAACATCGGTTCGATATCGAGTGAACGTGCAATTCCGCGGGTCCACCTGGCAGTGTACTCGGCAACAAAAGCAGCAGTTACAATGTTTACAAAATCTATAGCAGTAGAATATGCCAGACGAAACATTAGATGTAACTGTCTGAATCTTGGAATAATAAACGCAGGCATGATAAAGCCATACCTTGAGGACCCTCAGGCAAGAAAGGTTTTGGAGGACAGACAACCACTGAACAGAATCGGAGAACCTGGAGACGTGTCAAATGCTGCGGTATTTCTGGCCTCAGATGATGCAAAATGGATTACAGGCGCAATTCTAAACATTGATGGCGGTAAATCAGCCTCTGAAGGATAGCGTCAATCCCTCTTAATTATCAAAACTGAATTTTTACCGCGTTCTTATAACTATTCTACAGTATGGAAACATGTTGAAACAAAAAATTCTATTTTGCTTAGTAGCGTTTGGCGTATTTTTCATTATGACAAACTGGGTTTCTTTTGCGGAGGAGCAGCTTGTACCTGAGTGGGTAAAGAATACTGCAAGATGGTATGGAGAAGGAAAAATCTCAGAAACGGAATTCCTGAACGCGATAAAATACCTAATTGACAACAAAGTAATAGTATTAGAGTCAGGATCACAAGCAGCCTTAAAACCAACCGTAGAAAACGTGATAATACCAAACGGTAATTCCGAGGTAGGAAATGTGGGCTTCTACATACCACTAAATCTGGAAGTAGAAACGGGAACCACCGTAGTATGGATAAATGACGACAACATACAACACACCATCGTAAGTCAAGATGACCAAGGAAACGTGATTCCACTCTATAACAGCAAGGCACTAAAGACAGGAGAGCGATTTGCACACAAATTCAACGAGGGAGGGATATACCACTACTTTTGCACTATACATCCTTGGAGAGTCGGAGTAGTAACGGTTCGCTAGTCTGTAATGGCTCTTGCGATGTCTGACTTTGTAAGGATCCCACATAGAAGCGATTTTTTCACTACTGGAAGGCCGCTTATCCCGTTCCGAATCATGATGAGAACTGCAGTCGAAACGTCTTCATCAACACCTACGGTGATGGGATTCGGCGTCATGATGTCTTCTGCCCTGAATGACATAATATAGGAAAGCTGATTCATTCTAAACTCGTCAGGACGTGGATCTAACCTATACTTTTCTACGTCTTTAGGATCTGCAAACTCTCTAATCCACCTTGGCATCTTTGCAGGCAGAAAATCCCTGTTTGTGATTATTCCTACAGGTTTTTTGTTCCGCTCTACAACTATTCGTGAAATCCGATATTTTAACAGGAGGCTCTCTACAAGTAATAACGAGTCTGCAGGCATTACAGTTACTACTTTAGGTGTCATGATTGCGGATACCTTGAGCAAACCGACCGACTGTGTCAGAAAAACTGACGCCAGATCGGTTTTTGTAACGATCCCTGCCAGATTTCCATTGCTCAGCACCAAAATCGAGCTTATTTTATGAGATCGCATCAGATTTGCGCAGTCATAAATCGTATCTGTCTTTTTTACAGTGATCAGATTTTTTGACATAAAGTCTTTGACGAGGATTTTGTCTACTGGCTTTCCCCTCAATGTGTAAATTGCTCTGACAAAGTCTTTTTCAGTGATTATTCCTACCGGTCTTTTTTTATTATCGAGTACAGGTAAGCGCCCCACCCTGTGTTTTAAAAAGACATCCCGTGCCTCAAGAAGCGTCATATCTTGCGACACCGTAATTGAATTTTTTATTATCTGATCTAGGCTAGAATTCTTTAATTTCACAATGTTGATTTTGTGTCTGGCTTTTAAATACAACTAGAAGAATTTCAATGCTGATATTCAGGATTGAAAATTGTGCAGTTTATTTTATTCCCGTATTCTAATCCAAGTTACATATGAGTCTAGACGTAATACGTGATCACTTTAGCGAGATCATGAGCAAAAAAATTGATTCGCTTATTAGCGAACCTGTTTTGATCGATTCATCCGATACGGTCTCACATGTGATCAATGCACTCTCGAAGCACGATGCCTTTGATGCGTTTTGCATGGAAGGAAATGTGACACTAAATGTAAATACGCGAGACCTACTTTTAGGTAAGGACATCACTAACATGAAGGTCAAACCCTTCTTGCACCCTGTCTCAAGCTTGCAGAAAGGAGATGCAGTGGAAAAGGCAATAGACATACTAACGCATAATCGCATCAGAGCAGTGCCTGTAATTCACGACGGAGAAATAACCAACATGGTTCAGGCAAAAGACATTCTAAAACTAATCCTAACCTTGGACAACAAATGGATAAAGGCAAACCAGATATTTACCGCAAACCCGCTAGTCATACAGAGTGACGCCCCGCTAAGTACTGCAAGAAGAATTATGTCGAGCAAAAGGCTGGATCACCTGCCTGTAGTAAAGGGTGACAAGGTAATCCAAGTTCTTACCTCATATCATTTGCTACATACAATTCTGCCTCCAGAAAGAGTTGGAAAGGCAGACATTGGCTCAAAGAAGATACACCGACTAGAATCCCATGTTGGGAATCTTGGCACAAGCAGAATGGCCAGATGTGCCCCTCTTGACGACCTAAACGAGGTGGTGGGCACAATGCTTCATTCCGACACTACATTTTGTCTCGTTTCATTGTGGGACAAATTGCAAGGAATTATCACATACCGAGATATCCTTCACTTACTTGGCACTAAGGTGAAAAGTAAAATCCCACTTTTCATAGTCGGAATGCCAAAGGAAGACAACGCAAATATCATAACAGAAAAGTTCACAAAAACATTAGACCGATTACAGAGAGTGTACCCAGATGTACAAGAAGCCAAGGTTTACGTAAAAAAGAACCACGGCGTGGGCAGCAGATACAACTATGAGGTTTCAACCACAATAATAACCCCTCACCAGAGGTACATGTTCTCAAGAACAGGATTTGATTTGAGCAAGGTTTTCGACGAGATTTCAGGTCGATTGCTGCGACTGTTGTCAAAGCGAGCTAAAAGGCGATACAAACTCAGCGTTAGAAAAATGATGTAACAAATGAACACATTACCTGGCATCTTAAAATGATACTGGTTTTCAATAATGAAAATAGTTTTGTTGATTTTTTTAGAGTTGGATGGTGAAAACAATGAAAATTGACGAGCAACCAGATGCGGACTATGAGACAGTGACAATTGCAGGCCTTGGCCTAATTGATCATCTTGGTGTGATGGTACTTAGGTCCATCGACGGACTGGAATTCCAAATGACTGCATTTTCTGCAGAAGTTGCACAATACATTGCAAATTTTATGGATGGCAAGCGCGAAGAGGTGCCTACCATATACAACATGTTTGAGCAAATGTGCGAAGAAAACGAGGTAATGCTAGTCAAAACCAAAATTTACGAAACCGGAGATATTTTTCGGGCAAACCTGTACTTTACTGGAAGAAAGGACATCCTGCTAAAGTATTACCGCGCTTCTGATGCCATAGCGCTTGCGACATTCTATAATGTGCCAATTTTGGTGCGCAAGGATCTATTAAAAGAGCCAGAACAAAAAGATGCGTATCTAAAGAATAACTCATCAATCGAATCTGAAAAGAAATAAGATCTGAACTTCAGATTTGAGAATCATCATATTGTCTAATAAGTAATAAAACAAACCATACCCCAATGACAAAAAACGAGTCACAAAAGACTGAACTTGCTCCTACTTGGCCATTTAATTGGCAGAGCTTGGATAATGCCTTTGAGAACTTTAGAAAAGAGTTTGAGAGATCGTTTTCATCTTTTCCATCACTACCCTCAATGCCAAAGATATCTTCTCTGTCATGCGATGTAGCGGATGAAGGTGACAAATATGTCATAAAAGCAGAAATGCCTGGAGTAAAAAAAGACGAGATAAAAATGAATGTCTTTGATAACTCGCTGGAAATTTCTGCACAACACAAAGAGGAAGAAGAAGAAAAGAAAAAGAACTATCTTAGAAAGGAGCGAAGCGAAGTATCTTATTACAGAACACTTCCGCTTCCAGAAAAAGTAGTTTCTGATAAAACTGTAGCAAAGCTGGTTGATGGAGTTCTAAGTATCACAATACCAAAGGCAGTACCAACTCCGAAGCCAAAGCCAAGATCAATTCAAGTTCAATAAACTATTTTTCTTTTTTTTAATAATCATGTTCGCTGAAATCAGAACCAAGCTCGATTGAGGCAACAACGGTTTTCTCGGTCGTCTGGCATTTGAGGTTTTTTTGCGGCAGAAACTCAGCAAATATCTCTTTTAAGAGATGCTCTGTAAACAACGACCATTTCATGCCTAGATCGTGCCGAATTATGAAATGATGTATTGCCCCCTCAACCCTGTGATCCGATTTCATTCCGGATGCGCGCATATAGTCCTCCAGCGTCTCAATGACCCTTTTTAGATCGTAATTTCCCTTCATGAACAAGACAGATTCCTTTACGATTGGCTTTATCACGTCTACTATCTCATTGATCTCGCTTCCCTCCAGATCAACTCCCAAAGTCTCTAGGATTTTTTTTGGAATTGGCATAATCCCAATTTTGTCGGCAAATCGGTCCCAGGCAAGATACTTTTCTAGAATCTGCCTTACTAGGACATTATGTGAAATATTTTTCTGCATGGACTCTGTCTCCAACTCTTCGACTACCTTGGCAGGGAGCCTATATGTGATGCTTCTAGTAGTTCCTTTCTTAGGCGGATGCAGTTTTCTTTTTGGAATATCTATTTCCACTAACGGGATACACTGTTTTCTATTATTTATCTGATCACGTTGGGGTGCGATATTTCTCTAAAACGTCTTTGTGAACAGGAACGTCGCAGAATGCTCTTACCACATCAAATTTTGTAATTACGCCTACAAGCAAATTTTCTACAATGACTGGTATGCCACTAATGTGGTTTTGTATCATCAGATGAGCAGCACCGGCCAAGTCATAGTCAGGCTCTACGATCAAAATCTCCCCTCCAATCAATTTGTTTACTTTCTGTGGGTTGTTTTCTTCGCCGAGGAGGTATTTCCTATCTACGCCATCTGGTCGTTTGAAATAGTCGCTATGTATTAGGAATGTATTGGTGGTAATAGTACCTCTTACATGACCTGAATCATCGGTCACAACAAGTCTTGACACATCGTTCCTGTTTAGGATTTCAAGGGCGTATCTCAAATAATCTGAGTCTCTGCAGGTAACCGTCTTCTCACTCATGTAGTCTTTTACTTTGTATTTTCCTGGATATCTGTTAACAAAAGCCTTTGTAATATCTGTCTGCGTGATAATTCCTGCCAAATCTCCATTTTCATCTGTTACTATGATTGAGCCAATCTTGAAGGTTATCATCCGCGTGGCGCACTGGGAAAGAAAGTCTTCTTGGCCAGCCGTAACTGTGATCAAGTCTTTTTTCATTATTTCTTTTAGAGAGATCTCTGATAACGATCTTTTTGTGGTGTCTTGTTCGAGAAATCTGCTGATGTCCCGCTCAGTCAGAATACCGATCGCCTTTTTGTCCGTGATCACAACAACTCTCTTGATAAAGTTGGATTTCATCATGATTAGTGCATCGTGTATAGAATTAGATGCGGTCAGGGCAAAGACCGGGCTAGAGTACTGCTTGTCCTTCATGCCTGAGAAGCATGATTATTGGATTTAAGAGGTGAATTTGATTATCAACTTTGAATTTTAAAAATTATGTATTTTCCTAACTTGTATTAGTTAGGAACGATCTCAACCTCAAGGTTGTTACCGTTGAATCTTGAAGTCATGGCCTTTACCTTACTTTTGTAAAGAAAGTGTTTTTTTCCTTCTGCAGTAATTGAGCCTGAAATCCCAAGTAACTTGTTGTCGTGAAGTGTCTGTAGTCTCCTATATATGGTGCTAATCGGGATCTTGGTCTCTGCGCTGATCTCGATTGCCGCCTTTGGTGCATTCATGGTTGACTCGATTATCGCACGGCAATACTTGTCAGACATTATTTCAAGCAGTGTATCCTTTTTCTCATCTTCGATTTTTCTTCCTTCAAATTGAACTTGCATGCAACAACTTGGCTTATTTTTGATATAATGAGTAGGACTACTTTGCATTGCAGTGCAATCATACTGCTTATCTTGAATTTTTACAAGAACTGGGCATGGTTGAAACCCAATTTCCCAAATTCAAGTGGGGAGAGATTTCCGAAATGAATGTAGGTCACACCAGAAATGAATGGGGCACAACAAAACCACGCCCAAAAAAAATCATCGCATACACTGTCGTCTGGGACAAAGACATTTTGTAAGTTACTTTACGACAAGTACTGGAATGTTTGACTTGTGTAGTACATAGTTTGACACGCTTCCAAAAAAGAGCTCCTTTAAGGCCCCTCTCCCTCTGGCTCCAATTACAATAACATCAAATTTTTTGTCTTTAGCAAATTTTGCAATCATGTAGCCAGGATCCCCGAAGGTTATCTTTCTCTCAAACAGGATCCCGTTTTGTGCAGAATGTCTTCTTGCAAATGCCATAGTACTCTCAGCGTCCATTAGGAGTTGTTTTTCTGGATATTGCATGGTTCGAAACGCACGCACAGGTGGTCTCTCGATCACAGCAATGCCAGTAATGGTAGCATGGCACTGCCTTGCTAGGTAAATTGCATGGTTTAAGCCACGAATCGAGTTTTTAGAACCATCAAGTGGGACTAGAATTTTCTGGAATTTTGTCTTTATCATGCGTGGAGACGAGCACCAATGTAATTAAATTAATTACAAAATTATCAAAAATGAAGCTGAAACGCAGCTTATCGGATTTGATAATCAACAACTCTTTCAAATAAATTCATACTCTTTTCATATTATGGCAAAACAAGTAACATGCCCCTACTGCGAATCCAAGTTTCCAAACAAGGATGATCTCTCAAAACACATAGACAGAATCCATCACGGTTCTGGATTACTTGAGGGCGACGTAAGAAAATTCTAAGATCTGGTAGATAACATGAGGTCTACATTATTTTGTCGTGACTTTGTCAGTAGCTCTTGTTGTACCATCAGCTAGACATTACGTATATTCTTGAACCTTGTCTGAAAGCAAAGCCAGACAAATATCCCAGGGACTAATCGCCTGATCCCTAAAGACCGCATACGGGTGCATCATACCAGACATTATACTTGAAAGCTCGTTTACCATTATGTCCTTTGAAATGACTTTGGCATATTCCAAGCCAAAGCCGATTATCGGCAAATCCAGAAAGTCTGTAGTGTCACGAAGATAGTTCAGATCCGTTGCAATTTTCTCTATGATTATCCTGTCGCTGATAAACTGGTTTGTGTTTTCCAAAAGCAGTTTACGAGTACTATGCTTGAGCATTAAACTTATGATTTCATTTACGGTCGAATCCATCCTAAATGTAGTCATTTTCTTTTTTGGAAGATCCGATATCCTCATGTCTGTCATCGAAATCTTTCCTACCTCAAGTAGCTTACGGGCAGAAATTGCGGAGTATCCTCCAACCGCGTTTAGTATTATGGAAAATGCCCTGCCTGTTTCCTTCCATTCCTCTATCACTTCCTTAAGCTTGGTCGTGCCTGAAACCCTAGTCAGTTTGGCTGACATTATTTTCTCAACGGTGTTGTCAAAGAGCCTCTTCGACGGCGTTGTGTAGATTCCTTCTATGATTTCTCTTCCACCGACAATCCCAATTGGCTCGTTTTTACTCCCTGTGACAACGAGTGAATCAGTCATGGATTCTAGATACGGGATGAGGAGACCTATTGCCTCTTCGACCTTGCTTTGTTTTTGAACGCTTACGCATGGAGTGTTGGTCAAAGACAGAGGCAAAAGATCCCTTAGCATGCGGTCTGCAATCTTCATCATCCATAGGTGGGCAAAACTTGAGTTTTAATTGGTAGTCTGATTATCATACATGATAAAACGAGTCAAATCGACGATAAACCTTGATTTGACTTAGGACGAATCATGAATTAATTTTTTATACGGATGCAAGGTGAATGTGATAATGGCTACAGGAATTTGGGTTGTTGCAACTCTGCTAGTTATACTGTTTTCATTCAACCTAGCTTTTGCACAGCACCATGGGGGCGAGGCTGCACCGCCAATAAGCTTTGGAAACAAGCAAGTCACGGTATCAACAGTCCTAGAGCCTGCAGACTTTATACCGGGAAAACACTCAAGCGCAAACCTCAAGGTCAGATTCTATGACAGCCAGACAAACACCAACATCGAAAAGGTGACCTACCGAGTCCAGATCTTTTCTGGCGAGACGCTTCTGGCATCCCAAATGTTTTACGACAAGGACGGCGAGCTGGGGGTCGTTATCAAACCAAATTCAAACTGTGCAGAAAAAGAGGTCTGGCGATGCACAAAATACGAAGGAGAAAAAGACCTGATCGTACCTAGCGCGCTGACGTCATCTGGCAACAGCCCACCGATCATCAAAGGGCCTGTCTTTGACAAAAGCGGCACATACACGGTAAAAGTTGCAATAATTGGCGCAACAAACCCGAAAACACAGACAGCAGAAGACATCAACTTTGAGACCAACATCGTAATTGCACAGGAGCAAAAACTTTCAATCAAAACTGCACAGGGAGAAACGTCAATCACCATCAAAGCATTCCAAGACAAGCTGACAAATTTCCAGTTTTCCGAGCCTACCAAGTCAATCTCGTTTGAGATGCCGTTTCACTGGGAGCACGCAGGGCATACATCTCTTGTAAGAAACGACATTGAAATCCCGAAAAACTTTGCGCCATTTCAAAACGTTAACAGCTTCAAGGGAACGATAAACGGAATACCAATCTTTCCAAAGGATCTGCATTTTGATCCATACTCAAACAAGGACACCAACGTAATCCACTTTCTTGTAGCTGACGAGGAGCTAAAGATTCTAAAGAAAAAGATTGGTGATGACAAACACACAATGCTTGTAGAGATAACGCCGGAAGCAAGCAATGCAATCAAGTCTACAGAGGTCAAGTTCTCAAACGGGTACAAAGCGGCAGTCTCCTATGACACAAGATATGGAGCAAGCAAGGACATCTCATTTACAATTGCCTTCTTTGACTCGTCTGGAACCTTGGCAAAAGAAATCCGATATGCGTACAGTGTAAAGGACTCCAAAGGAAACGAGTTCATAGTAAACACGGGGGGTAGCGGCAATCTCCTTGGGATATCCGTGCCTAACGGAGTTGATTCGCGGCTAGTCACAATTCCGTCAAAAGGAAGCTACACGTTACAGCTGGTCCTGATTGGGCGGGGCCTGATAGACTTTGACTCGTTTGTTTCAGCTAGCCTGAACTTTGATATCAGCGAGGCTAAAAGTGAGCCTGCAGACACTACCAAATCCGATAAACCTGAGAAAAAAGTCACCAAGAAATCAGACAAAAATGACACAAAAAAGAAAACTGAAAAAAAGAAAACCGTGAAAAAGACTACAAAACCAGCCGCAAAACCGAAAAGCTAACTCTTGTAATGCATACGCAGACGAGGAAGCGTTCAAGATCGACGAATATTTCAAAAATTCACAAGCAATAGCCTAGCCTCACAGCTAGTATGATTTGTGAGTGTTCCTTTAATTCCAAAGACGGATTAGTGTGTTTGGCGGGCGGGAGGATCTCTTGTCGGGCTAAAGCCTGACATCATGTGAACCTGCTTTGCCCTTAATATTTTCGAGTCTTGTAATATGGGCATGAAATCTTCGCCAGTTTTAGTAGATTTTACTCGTTAACCATGCCTAGTGTAAAACAATACTGTTTTACCCAACCATCGGTCACTGGCACACTACATTGTGTTGATCAGAAGTCTTGGTCTACCAGCCTAGTTGCTATTGTGAACTTGTGCCAGTGACGTATTGTATTTAAGGCTAGGTGCCTTGATTCATGAAAAGATCCTAAACTCTAGATAGTAAAAAAAGAAAAAAAGGGATTATTTAGTTTCGTGATTTCCAGGCACTGATCCAAGAGTTAGCAATGTTTTGGTTTAGATCCGCAAATGCGCTTGTGTTTTGGTTGATTGTCTTTACGTTTTGGACTGTTGCATCTAGGACTGTTTGGACAACTTTGCTGTTTGTCTCAAATGTCTTTATGAATGCCTCAGTGGCGTCCTGAACTGCAGTGATTGTGGTCTCTGGCAGTGCAGTGTTGACTCCAACCTTGTTTGCAATGCTTTGCTGGATTGCGGTTGTCGTGTGGATAAAGCTGCTCCATGTTGAGATGAATTCCTGGTTTAGGTTTGTGTATGATTGCAGGGATTGGGTAGTTGCTCTCTCAACGGCGCTCTTCACTTTATCGAAGCTCTTGGTGTAAACTGAAAATACGTCTTTTTGGTTTTCTGTATTTGACATTTTGTTTTGCACCTTTTGTTTTGGATGTAAGTCTACTCGACTCTTCTTTGAATCTTGGTATTTCTTTCCATCCATTGGTTATTACAACCAATGAGGGGTATATATAGTTTTGGTAATAATTGGTAATGATTGGTTTTACAGACCAGCACGGAGTCCAAGCCCGTGCCTAAATCCACTGGAAAATCCTTCCCAAGTCTTAAGTACGAAATAGGGGTTCATTTGTTAAATTGAAAAAATTAGGGCCTGTCGCAGTATTTTTGCTTTTTTCAGGTGTATTACCGGCATTTGGGACATACGTGGAGCCAAGCGCCCAGGAACAAAACCTATACAATGAATTGCGCGCAGAATTTGAAAAACTAACAATATCAAAAATGGACGTGGGCGACGTCCTTAGTTCGTTCTCAGAACCGATTGTCATCTCATTTCCATGCGATGCGGGCTCGCTTCACAGTAACGTTGACACCACAATCCAGACCAAGCTTGCTCAATTTGATAACAGCCTGTCCCACAACGAGGGCGCAACCACGGGTGGAATCTACGTCTGGAAATGCAACATAACAATTTCCGGGGGGAAGATGACAATTAACTGCAACAACGAGCTGATGCTAAACTCCGTGGCGATTCTCAAATCCTCAGAAAAGGATCCCCAGGTAAAACAAATAGAGGACCTTGTAATACTGTATCACGAGCTCCTGCATGGCCAGCTCATGATTGACGCGATAAAATCAAACGAGTCTTGGCGCGATGACACCTGCAACAACCCAATCAGCGAAGATCTTGATTATTCTTACACAGACGCTGATCATGCGATAATCACTCCTCTGCAGACAGAATTTGCATCAAAGCTAATCAAAGACATAGGCGGCACGTTCCAAGTGGAGGAGATTGCACCTGCAGAGACAAGCTCAGGTGCGTTTTCAAAAACGATTGGCAGTCTATACGATTACCCAGAATACGTAAAGAATGGGATCAATATATCTGCCAGATCCTACAATGTTGCAGACATAAAGATAACGTCGCAGAAAAACGACATTATCATTTCAGGAACCCTAAACGACAAGACAAAGACAGGCATAGTCTGGCTTTACATTTTCGGCAAGCTGGCACCAGAACAGGAAGGCCAAAGCGAGCCTACCCAGGCACAAGAGCCTGATGCGCAGCCGATTCAAATCCCGCCGTGGATACGAAGCAATGCCAAGTGGTGGGCAGACGGAACCATAGGCGATTCTGACTTTGTGCAGGGAATAAAGTTTCTAATCGAAAATAACGTCATGACAATTCCATATGCCTCGCAGAGCGCAGCAAAATCCACCGAGATCCCGTACTGGATAAAAAACAACGCCAGGTGGTGGGCTGACGGAATGATATCTGATTCGGACTTTGTTTTGGGAATCCAGCATCTTATAAAGAACGGAATAATGCATGTAGAGCAGCCGCAAACCCAGGCCCCAGTAGCTGCAAATCCTTTAGAAAAGTTAGGCTCTGTAACTGTACTGGGCGGGACGTTTGAAAAACAAAAGTACCAGTCAACACCGGTGCAAATCACAGGTAAAATAGTGGATTTTAAGACAGGTACCTATGTCATTTTGACAATAATCAGACCCGATCAAGAATCATTTGAGCTAAAAGGCATACTGACAAACAAGGGAACATTCACGGTTCCAATGATGATCGACGCAAATTCGCCCTCCGGCAGATATGCGATTCTGGCCAAATACAACAACGTAGAGGTTGGAATGACCTCATTTGTTGTAAATTAGATCAAAACTACGTATTTACCAAAAATGGTATTTCATAGTTAGCTTGAAAAGTGAAAAACACACTATCATAATTGAATAAATGATTAGAAGACACACAATAGTGCTGGACAAAGACATAGAGACAAAGCTGAGGCACATACAAGCAAACCTCATAAAAAAGACGGGAAACTCTGTGAGCTTTTCAGCCGTGATAAATCAGATGCTGAAAAAGGCACTCAGGTAATTATCGTATTGCCGAGTCTATCATCAGTGCGATAAACAATACTGCAAGGTATGGGCTTGAAAAC
This sequence comes from uncultured Candidatus Nitrosotenuis sp., assembly GCA_964515435.1. GTDB lineage: Archaea > Thermoproteota > Nitrososphaeria > Nitrososphaerales > Nitrosopumilaceae > Nitrosotenuis. Next base: position 15,007 of record CAZETC010000005.1, on the reverse strand, counting down.
TTGAACAGCATCCACGATGTCTTTTCTGACGGCTTTACAATCACCCAAAATGAGAGTGCTAGCATGAGCGCGCCAGAAGCAATTGCCATATACAGGTAAATTTCGCGCATTACAGGCTCTCCACTGTCTGTGGTCAAAAAGAACGGAACTATGGAAAACAGGACCATTACGAGCGTGGAAGCAGCGATCACGCGAGCCGATGTTTTTTCAGAATGGACTGCTGTAAGCATCGGGACGTTTACCTTGTTGTAGTCGTCCTTGAAGTGAAGTGTGAGCGCCCAAATGTGCATTGGAATCCAGATAAAGACCAAACCTGCCATCACAAGACCAAGGTCCCATAGCCCATGTAGTGTCACTGCTGCATATCCTATCATTACTGGCGAGCCTCCGCAGAATCCTCCAAGTATGATATTTAGCTGGCTTCGTCGTTTCAGTGTAAGGGAATAAACTACGATATTGTTCACAAGACCAAACACCATGAAGATCCCTGCCCATATGCCATTCCAAAATCCAGCAGTGTAAGAAATCGCGAATGCACACGCCAAAGAAATTGCGGCCAAAACCAGGCCAAAGTCCCGGGCCCTTTCTGGGGGAGAAATTCTTCCACTCGGTAGGGGGCGGCCCTTGGTACGCTCCATTATTGCGTCAATGTCCCTGTCATGATAGTTCGTCAGCGTGTTTGCGGACGCGGATCCCGCGGCCACACCTAAAATCATCAGCACCCACGTTGCTGGAGATATGGAAACATCGTAAATATTGGAGGCAGCTATTGCCGCGCCAAACGCGGTAAATACCAAAAGATACCAGATTTTCGGCTTGGTGAGTTCATAATATGTCTTGATTTTCGAGCTGGTCTCTGTCTCTTGCATTATTTTTTCACCATTCCATCAAAGCAAACATCGAAAATTAAATGTACCATGCTCGCTCAGGTTTGGTGGTTATAAGGCATTGTCTTTGTGCGCCTCTTCATCTCAATAAAGCTCTCAGATGCCAAAACCCCCTCGATGCGGCCAATTCCCTCGGAGATGAGCTTGTGCATTTCTGCCAAGTTCATAGCATACATTGTCACAATTATGTCAAACCTTCCCGTGACCTCTGAAATCTCGCGAACCCCCTTGATCTTGAAGAGCTCATCAATTATCGTATCGCGGTATTTGGCGTCCATGTTGAGGCCGGTGAGCGCCTTTACGCCGTATCCGAGCTCCTTGTCGTTTACAACTATCGTGAATCGCTCAATGAGCTTTCGTTTTGTTAAGCGTTTTATCCTGCTGTACACAACAGAGGGGTTTACCTTGATCTTCTCTGAGAGCCTTGGAATGGAAACGGATGCGTCCTCGCTAAGCTCTGATAAAATAGTAAGGTCCAAATCATCAATTTTTGCCACCTAAAACACCTGTTCTGTCCAAATCTTTTCTGTTTAATAAGCTTCTGATCAAAAAATTTGAAAAAAGCTCTGAACGATTAGATTTTTCCTTTCTTGTAAAGCATCTCTGCCAAAAGGACTGCGCCCTTTGCGGAGCCCATTTTTTTGTTGTGTGAAAAAAGTACGTACTTGACTCCATTGTCAAATATCGCGTCTTCTTCAAGTCTTCCAACTGACGTGGTCATGCCGTCGTTGAGATGTCTGTCTATTCTGGGCTGCGGCCTTGTCGGATCCTGATGTACCACGAGATAGTCTTTTGGCGCCGATGGCAATCCTTGAACACTGATATGGCTGGAAAATTCTTCCATCGTGTTTCTTACCTGATCTAGCTTTGCGGGCTTGGAGGTTTCTACAAAGACAGATTCTGTGTGGCCGTCAATTACAGGTACACGCGTACACGTGCAGCTTACCTTGATGTCTGCCGACTCGATTTTACCATCCTTTAGCTTGCCCAAAATCTTGGCGGTCTCTATTCTCACCTTGTTTTCCTCCTTTGGAATGTATGGGATCAGATTGTCAGTAACATCCAGTGCGGAAACGCCAGGAGACCTACCCGCGCCAGATATTGCCTGCATCGAGGTCATGATTACGCGCTTTGCACCATAGCTGTCATAAAGCGGCTTCATCGTAATTGCAAGGCCTGTCGTCGTGCAGTTTGGAAGAGGCAAGACAAATCCCTTCCAGTTGCGGTTTTTCTTTTGCGTCTCGACAAGCTCCACATGATCATCGTTGATTCCCGGAATCAAAATTGGAACATCCTCATCATATCTGTATGCAGATGATGTGCTAACTACTGGGACGTCCTTTGCGAATTTGGTCTCGACTTCCCTTGCAGCGTCTGACTCTACTGCAGAAAACACCAAGTCAAGCTCGGATGTCTTTATCTGATCTATTGAAACCACCATCATGTCCCTTGCGTATTTTGGCACGTCGCCGCCTACCTGCCACTTGACAATGCCAGAGTCTGGATCCCTGATTGCATCGATGTATTTTTTCCCGGCGGATCTCTCTGACGCTGCAAGCTGCGTTACCTCAAACCAGGGGTGGTTCTCAAGTGACACTAGGAACTCTTGGCCTACCGCGCCCGTTGCACCCAATATGGCTATTCTTTTCTTCACAAGGGAATTTTTCATGCGATCAATTAATAATTCTTTACTGGTATAACCGTAACAACTTAAACCCGTGACGCTTTTTTTGAGGGTGTGAAATTTGCCAAAAACATAGAAAACCACGCTCGGGTACCGCACGGAGGACTGTATTCGATTGACAGCCCAAACTCCAAAATTGTGGACTTTAGCTCAAACGTAAACCCACTTGGCTATCCTAAATCGATAAGAAATCTAGGAAAAAACTGGATGGCAAAGATTCCGGTGTATCCTGATCACGAGTCTGCAAAGCTAAGAAAACAACTGGCAAGATATCTTGGCGTGTCGCCAGAAAATCTGGTTGTCGGCAACGGCGCCACCGAGATAATCTACAATTTTTGTAGGGCGGTACTTGAAAAAAATACGCCTATTCTGATTCCGGTTCCAACTTTTGGGGAATATGAAGCGGCCTCAAGGCTTTGTCACGCCAGGGTGCAGTTTTTTAAAACAACGAACCTTGAAAAAGACCTGGTAACTTTTGTAAAAAAAATACCAAGTAGGGGTGCAATCTTTATCTGCAATCCAAACAATCCGACCGGCTCTTTGATATCAAAAAACTCCATGCTGCAAATAACAAAGTCAGCAAAGGCAAAGGACACGCTTGTCTTTGTGGACGAGTGTTTCATGGAGCTAACCCAAAACCCTCACCATTCCATAATTGACAAAATTCCACACCATGAAAATTTGTTTGTTCTAAGATCACTGACAAAGTCATTTGGGCTTGCAGGTCTGCGTGTAGGATATGGGGTGGGAAACAAAAAACTCGTCTCGGTCTTGAACAAAATAAAAATCCCGTGGAACATCAGCGGCCTTGCGCAGGAAGCGGCGTGTCTTGCGCTTTCTGACCAAAGCTTTCTTGGAAAGACAAGAAAGCTGATTAAAGAAGAATCCAGATTCCTCAGAGACTCGATTTCGAGGCTGGATGGGTTCTCGTGCTTTGAGGCGTCAGCCAACTTCATCTTGATCAAGACAAAGAAAGATTCGAGGTTTTTACAAAAAAAACTAATCCAAAAAAACATCCTCATACGTGACTGCAGCACATTTCGAGGCCTTGGCAAAAACTATATCAGAATCGCAATCAGGACCCACAAGGAAAACCTAAAGCTGATAAGGACACTGGAGGCCTTGGCTTGACTAAAACTCTGATGATACAGGGGACGTCTTCTGGCGCAGGCAAGACAACACTTGTGACCGCATTGTGCAGAATTTTTGCAAACGCGGGATATTCCGTGGCCCCATTCAAATCTCAAAACATGTCAAACTATTCGTACAAGGAACGTGGCTTTGAGATATCTCAAGCCCAGGCAATACAGGCAGTTGCAGCAAGGACAGAGATCATACCACACATCAATCCAATTCTGCTAAAACCACTTGGTAACTATCGAAGCTCCGTAATAGTGCAGGGCAGGTTCTACAAGAAAATGACTGCGAAAACCTACTATGAGAAATTTGCCCTGACAAAAGGCCTCAAAACAACACTGGAATCGTTCCAGGTTTTAAAAAAAACACACGATGTCATCATAATTGAGGGCGCAGGCTCGCCAGCAGAAATCAATTTACAAAAATATGACATTGCAAACATGCTGCTTGCAGAAAAGCTTAGCTCGCCAGTATTGCTTGTGG
>CAZETC010000005.1:4562-10806 GCA_964515435.1 uncultured Candidatus Nitrosotenuis sp. | reverse complement strand
GCTTGTGGCAGACATTGAGAGGGGCGGCTCTTTTGCGAGCCTGGCTGGAACAATGTCACTTTTGCCAAGACAGCACCAGAAACGCGTCAAGGGATTCGTGATAAACAAGTTCCGGGGCAACAAAAACCTCCTCAAGCCTGGCTTTAGGAAGCTGCAACAAATAACATCTAAATCCATTCTAGGCGTAATTCCAATGGTCGATCTAGAGTTGCCAAACGAAGACTCGCTAGATAAAAGAATCCATCTTTTCAGAAAACAAAACCAAAAGAAACTAGATCGCGAGATAGAAAAGCTCGCAAAGACGGTCAAAGATAACCTGGACATGAAAAAAATAGAGAGGTTTCTGCAGTGATACTCGTTCCAATACTGGTAGTAATCGCCGCACTTGCGCTAGACTTTGCATTTGGCGATCCAAAAAACAAGTTTCACCCTACTGCGTGGGTCGGGAAAATCATTGCAAGGCTTGTACCGATTGCAAAATCGCCAAACCCCGCAACGGAAAGACTCGGCGGCGTTTTTGTCACACTTGCAGTTACTGGACTGGTAGTAGTGCTACTTGCATCGTTTGGGTTTCTGACAGAAAACGTGACAGACGCAATATCTGTAATAATCATAATCTTGATCGGCTCGATTCTGCTCAAGACAACGATTGCAGTTAGAGGACTACAAAGACACGGCGAGCAAGTAATGGAATCACTGTCAAACAACAACCTCGAGGAGGCAAGGGACAGGCTTTCAATGCTTGTCAAGCGTAATACAAAGGATCTTGACAGAAACCACGTCGTCTCGGGGGTGCTTGAGAGCACGAGTGAGAACATTGTTGACGGGATAACAGGGCCGTTGTTTTATTTTGGCCTTTTTGGCCTTGTCGGCGCGTTCGCGTATCGCACAATAAACACGATTGACTCTATGATTGGCTACAAAAATTCACTGTTTTCAAACATCGGCTGGTTTGGGGCAAACTGCGACAAGGTGCTCAACTTCGTGCCTGCAAGAATAACTGGGTACGTCATGATACTGGCTGCAGTCATAATAGGCGCAGACTGGAAGAACTCATTGCAGATACTCAGGCGTGATGGGAGAAAGACATCCAGCCCAAACGCTGGATATCCGATGGCAGCAATGGCAGGCGCCCTGCGGACAAGATTTGAAAAAATTGATCATTATGTTCTAGGAAACGGAACTGCAGATCTTGACGCGCATCACTTCAGATCAGCGATTCTGTTGATGAAGGTGACCTGCATTCTCTTTTGCGCACTTGTGACGATACCGATGATAACAATTCTGCATTATCTTGGTTGGTGGATGAATGTTTAGGCAAGCAGCTTCAGTGTTTTCCTTTCTGACAATAATCCCTACTGGAAGCTCGGATCTCAAGACAGTGGCAAGATACATGTACCTTTTTCCAATAATTGGGATCGCAATAGGCCTAGTCATTGGCTCAGCAGGATACGGGCTGTCGCTGTTTTTGGAGCCTCTTGTTGTCGGGTTGTTGATCACAGCAGGACTTGTTCTGATAACTGGGATCCATCACATCGATGGCCTTTCAGATTTTGCTGACGGCCTGATGGTACGTGGCACAAAAGAAAGAAAGCTCCAAGTGATGAAAGACCCCTCAGTCGGCTCGGCCGGAATAGTGACAATTGTCCTGTATGTAGCAGGAGCAGTAATTGCGCTTTCTACGATGAGGGGGTTTGATCTGTTTTACGCAATACTGATTGCAGAGATAATTGCCAAGTTCTCGATGGTTCTTCTCGCAAGTATCGGCCCTTCTGCCTGGGAGGGTTCTAACACATCATTTGTTGATTCCATGAAGGACAGAAAAAAACTTGTAATCGCGGCAGCAATCACAATCGGCTCTATCGCCGTGTTCCAGAACAACACGGGGTTTCTGGCACTCGGAATAGGAATAATTCTGAGCCTCATCATAATCTGCATTTCTAGGCGCAGTTTTGGTGGAGTGTCAGGCGACATAATGGGCGCTGCAAACGAAATTACGAGGCTATCCTCACTCTTGATATTCGCATCGGTATGATTGGGCTTGTCATGGCGGGGGGCAAGGGAACAAGGATGGACCTGCCAGGGGAAAAACTCCTTTTAGAATACAAAAAACCGGTGATTCTACATGTGGTTGACGCCCTAAGAGAATCGGAGTGTTTTTCAAAAATTCTGGCCGCAACAAGTGACAATTCACCGCGCACAAGCGAGCTTTTGTTGTATAATGATATTGAAATAATAAAAACCAAAGGCGAGGGATACGTAGCTGATCTGAGGATGGCTCTGTCAAGTGTTGAGGAGCTGATCTTTGTAGTTTCAGGTGATCTGCCGCTTCTTGACGGCAAACTGGTGCGAGAACTGATTACAAGACACAAAAAAGATGCGGCATGGCAGAGTTTTGTCATGACAAAGAAATTTCTAGATCTGATAGATGTTAAGCTGGAATTTGCCGCAAGCGTTAATGGCAAAGAATGTTACTATACTGGAATATCAATCGTGGATCCAAAAAAAATTTCAGGTGATCACACTGAAGAAACCCTGAGCATATTTGACGATAAGAGAATCGCAGTTAATCTGAACACAAAAGAAGACTATGATTTACTCAAGAATTCCTGAGACCGTGCCATATATTTTTGCGACAGAGCCCGTAGGTTCTGCAATTATGTTGCCGCAGGATTTGCACGTAACGGTGCTGGTGACATGTGAATACAAGATATTCTCAGCGCTGCACTCTTTGCACTGTACTTTCTGAAACTTGCTTTTTGGTTTTGGAACCAATATGTGACTTCTCTTCAATTTGCAACCAACTCTAGCTTTCTAAGTCTAATTCCCTTTTTATTAGATTTCTTTTTGCATTGCGGACACGTGAAAATCAGCGTCTGCTTTTTAGTAGTCTTTGCAGGCTTGGCTAATTTCGGGAATTTCTGGCCGCCGTACCCCTTTTTGTCCTCTTCGTGCCTTCGCTCGCCTATTGCAGAGCCTCTTCTCTTGCCTGCCTTGTACAGGGCTACCTTCTGCAGGGTATGAGTTTTACACTTGGGACAATACCTGTTCATTTCCTTGGGTACGTTCATGAAAAGCAACGACTTGATTCGTAATTTAAAGAATGAGATTTAATCTATAATAAAGTCGTAAGGCAAACTTATTGCGTGCCTACTAATCTAGCGGCAACAATTTCTCAGCTAAACGCGGTTGCAACGGGCGACAAGAAAGCAGACATGATTCTCAAAAACTGCTCGCTTGTCAACGTATACGCCAGAGAAATCACAAAAAACATGCAGGTGGCAATAACAAAGGACAGAATAGCATACGTCGGCCCCGACGCATCACATGCAGCAGGAGCAAACACCGCAATAATTGATCTTGAGGGAAAGTACCTGACGCCATCTTTTGCAGATTCGCACGTCCACATAGACCAGTTTGTACTGCCGTCGGAACTTGCAAAGCACTCGCTTCTTTGCGGAACGACCAGCCTCTTTTCTGATCCCATAGACATCGTAAGTGTTTGCGGGTTCAGGGGATTCAAGGAATTTGTAAAGGCATCGTCATGCTTGCCAATTAGAATTTTCTCGGTGGTACCTGGTGGGCTGCCGGTTGACAGAAAGTTCAGCCGCGGAAAATCGCTTAGTCTCGCACAAGAAAAATCAGCAATTAATCTTGAGGGGGTGGTGGGACTAGGTGAAGTCTTTTCTTGGACAAAAGTGACAACACGTGATACAAGAACAATAAAATCCATATCACAAATGCTAGATAACGGCTGCATCATAAACGGGCACACAGCCGGGGCATCAGACAAAAAGCTAAATGCGTACATTTCATCTGGGATACTCTCATGCCACGAGCCAATCGACTATGACCAAGTAATAGAAAGGCTGCGGCTCGGCATGTGGATAATGATGAGGGAGGGCTCAATTCGCCGTGATCTGAAAAATATTATTCCACAAATTCTCCTGCACAAGCCGTACCTCAACCGACTGATGTTCTGTTCAGACGGGCTAGACCCAGTTGACATAACAAAGCACGGCCACATTGATCACTGCATAAGAGAATCAATGAGGCTTGGCATGGACGCAATCGATGGAATAACAATAGCGTCAAAGAACTGCTTTGACTACTACAACATGGGAAAAGATCTTGGAGGGATAGCTCCTGGTAAGCTTGCAGACATGCTTGTACTAGACGATCTGCAAAAAATAAAACCAAGGAAAGTCTTTGTCGGCGGCAAGCTAGTAGCTTCAAACGGGAGCATTGTAACAAGGATTCCAAAACACGCACTGCCTAGCTGGATTAAAAAAACAGTCAAGATTTCAAAAACATTCACAGAAAACGACTTTGCGATAAAAAGCGACAAACCATCAGCAGTTGCAAACGTAATCGAGATGGAAACGGAAATCATAACAAAGCTAGCTACGGCAGAGATTCACACAAAACAAGGAAACGTCCCAGCCTCACCTGACGCAGACATATGGAAGGTTGCGGCATTTGACAGAACATATGGCTCAGGCAAACGTGCGATAGGATTTTTGAAAAACTTTGGCGCAAAGGTCGGCGCATTTGCGTCCACTTGGAGCTTTCATGAAAATGATATGGTAATAATCGGCTCAAATGAAAATGACATGGCTACTGCCGCAAACCGCTTGGTACAATCCCAGGGAGGCATGATAGTAATAAGGGACAGCCAAGTACTCTCATTTTTGCCGCTTCAGATAGGCGGAATCATCTCGGCAAATCCATTTGATGACGTACTGCAAAAATTCGTCGAGCTAAATTCCGTGCTTGTAGAGCGTGGGTGCCACTTCCAAAGGCCGCACCTAATGCCTCTATTTTTGCCGTTTCTTGCACTTCCCTCGATCAGAATTCTTCACAGCGGAATTGTGGACGTAAAGAAAAGATCGTTCATAAACGCGTTAGCCTAGCAAACTATTAAAAACGGGGTTTACGAATTTTTTGTAAGATGGCATCAATTCAGCAAACCCCAAGCGGGCCAGTTTTGGTATTAAAGGAAAGTGCACTGCAGCAAAAGGGTAGGGACGCACAAAAAAACAACATAATGGCCGCAAAGCTTGTAGCTGATCTTGTCCGCACAAGCCTTGGTCCGAGGGGACTGGACAAAATGCTAGTTGATTCTATCGGCGACGTTACGATTACTAACGACGGTGCCACAATTCTAAAGGAAATAGATGTGCAGCACCCGGCGGCAAAAATGATGGTAGAGATCTCAAAGACAATAGACAACGAAGTCGGAGACGGAACCACATCGGCAGTTATCTTTGCAGGTGCGCTTCTGGAAAAGGCAGAAGAACTACTGGCAAAAGACGTACACTCTTCAGTTATAATTGAGGGCTATCAAGCAGCCCAGGAAAAGGTAATGGAACTCTTGTCCCAGATTGCAAAAAAAATAGAATCAAACGACGAGGAATCACTCCTAAAGATAGCAACAACTAGCATGCAATCAAAGCTAATCTCGGAGGACAGTGGTTCACTATCAAAGCTAGTAGTAGATGCAGTGCTACGAGTCACAGAGAAAAAAGGAGAAAAACACCTAGTCGATCTTGACAACATCAAAGTAGAAAAAAAGGCAGGAAGCTCGATTCAGGACACGGAGCTTATCCGGGGAATAGTGCTTGACAAGGAGGTAGTCCACAGCGGAATGCCGACAAAGGTAGAAAAAGCAAAGATTGCTCTTTTGAACGCGGCACTCGAGGTTGAAAAAACGGAAATGAGCGCTGAAATCAGAATCACAGACCCAACTCAGATGCAAATGTTTCTAGAAGAAGAAAACAGAATGCTCAAGTCGATGGTGGACAAACTGCACAAAATTGGTACCAACGTATTGATTTGTCAAAAAGGAATCGATGACATTGCGCAACATTATTTGGCAAAATATGGAATCTTATCTGTAAGACGTGTAAAGGAAAGCGACATGACCAAGCTCTCAAAGGCAACGGGAGGCCGCATCACAACAAACCTTGACGACATAACAGAACACGATCTTGGTCACGCAGAGCTAGTACACCAAAAGAAGGTCGAGTCAGACAAATGGGTCTTCATCGAAGGGTGCAAGAATCCAAAATCTGTATCACTTCTGGTCAGGGGCGGCTCGCAGAGAATAGTCGACGAGGTAGACAGATCGCTGCATGATGCGCTCATGGTAGTAAAAGATGTAATTGAAAAGCCTGCAATAGTTGCAGGAGGCGGAGCCCCAGAGGCATATCTGGCATCCCAGCTAAAGGACTGGGCGGATAAC
>CAZETC010000005.1:1337-4552 GCA_964515435.1 uncultured Candidatus Nitrosotenuis sp. | reverse complement strand
AAATAATGGAAGAAAGTGGGCTGGTATCAACGCAAAGGAAGGAAAAATCGACGACATGCTGACGCTAAACATCGTCGAGCCGGTGGCAGTAAAAGAGCAAATCTCAAAATCCGCAACCGAGGCGGCGTGCATGATTCTTAGAATCGACGACGTAATCGCAGTTTCCGGCGGCAGAAAGTAATCTTCAAAGCATATCTAGTCAATAGATTCCTGTGCACCGAATTGGAATAGACCTTGGCGGAACAAAAATCGAGGGAATAAGCCTTGATGACAAGCTACAGGTAATCCAAAGAAAGCGTGTGCCTACAAACCAGCAAAACGGATACAAGTCAATCGTGGACTCGGTTGCATCCTTGGTCTTAGAGCTTACGGAAAATATCTCAGAATGCAAAATTGGAATTTGCACGCCTGGGGCAATATCAAAAAAGACGGGCCTTATCAAAAACAGCAACACCCAGTGCTTGATTGGAATGCCGCTAAAAGATGATCTGGAAAAACTGCTAGGATGCAAAATAGCAATGGATAACGACGCAAACTGTTTTGCAATGGCAGAAGCGACTATGGGCGCTGCAGTAGGATATGGCATGGTTTTTGGCGTAATACTTGGTACGGGTGTTGGTGGGGGAATAGTAATTGACGGCAAGGTTCACAAAGGGCGGACATACATTGCAGGAGAATGGGGCCACCACACCCTGCACAAAAACGGGAACAGGTGCTACTGCGGAAAACTTGGCTGTGTTGAGGCCTACATAAGCGGCCCTGCGCTTGAGAAAAGATGGAAGGACATCACAGGCAGGAACGCATCTCTTGCGGCAATAGTAAAAAACCTTGATTCTGAGAACGCGCGGAAATGGAAACAAGAATTCCTCGATAATTTTGGTACGGGTCTTGCAAACATAATCGACATCTTGGATCCGGATGCAATAGTGCTCGGTGGCGGCGTATCAAATGTCGATTTTCTCTATACCGAGGGCCGCGATTCTGTCTACGGGAAGGTCTTTAGCGATCTGGTCGACACTCCGATCTTGAAAAACAAGCTAGGCGACTCTGGTGGGGTCTTTGGTGCAGCACTGCTTTAGTTCATGGTGTTTGCTAGCAATCGTATCAAAAGTTTTCATACGCATAGTATGTCATTGTTTTTACTTCATTTAACAGCGCAGAGCATGCGTTGATGACATCACTCTGGCTTGCGGCGTTTTGGTTATAGTCACCATCCCTTTCTAACATGTGGACAAACATCGGCTCGTTCTTAATTTTCCGATATTTTCCTTCATACCAGATGAGAAAGTTTATGGCCTTGATATTACCTGATTTTTTTGCTTTTACTTTGAACTTTTCTAGACCGGCTCTGTCTACTTTACAATCAAATTTCAGCTGGTACTCTTCAAGAAGGTGAGAAAATACCTCGTGAATAATTTTCACAAAATCATTCAATACTACTTGAAACTCGTCTGACTGGTTCTGCATCTTGGCAAGAATGGCTTCGGCCTCTACAATTTTCCTAGTGGCAGTCAATAAGAGAAATTCTTTCTTAACTCATAAAATAATTTCCTTGAATCATTTTTGATCTAGCCTTTTAAATCAAAGCCAATCCGGTTAATTCGGGCATGCATCTCGACTAAAAATGTGCTAAAAGTCATTCAGACTTTGGTCATTTTGCTTCATCCAATTCTGGCCAGTTCTCTATCTATTTTGGCTTTTTGAAATGCTTTTTTTGCATCTTCAAACGCTTGTTGTTTTACGGGATTGGCGCTATCTTCTCTAAATGCTTTTTCTGCAGCTTTTAATGCAGACGAAGCAGCGTCGTAAGCTAATTTCGCGTCTTTAATTGCTTTTAATCGTAAAGCGTTGCTTGAATCAGCCGCGGCTTTTCCTTTTTGTTCTTTTACTTTTGCACTGGTTATTACGGCATCAAGTGCTTTTTTCTTATCATTCAGCGCTTGAATTTTTTTGTCTTTAGCTTTTTGTTTATCCTCTGCTAGAAGTTTTTCTCTTTCTTTAGCTTTTGTTCTAGCATCACTATCTCCAGCATAAGCAGGAACAATCTGTGTTATCAGCATAACGCTTAGAAATATTGCAAAAGTCATTACCTTGTTGATTTTCAATTCTTTCTTTTTCTGATCCGATTCTTGCACATGATATTTTTTGTAACATTTTCTATATGGATCTGTATTTTCGTTTTAAACGATCAAATCTTTATAGTAAGACTATAGCCAAAACCTTACGCATTTAGCTGCTTTGCAATTTCAGCATACGATACACCAAATCCATAATTCAAGTGCATTAATCACATCTGATGCCTAGGGGAGGGGATTCTATTTTTACTGCGGCTCTATGGTTGCAGGCGGCTTGCTTGATACTACATAGGACACCCATGTAACCTCGTCTATTTCGTTTGTTATTCGATTGCTTATCTTTGCAAGAATTTCATGCGGGAGTCTCGTCCAGTCTGCAGTCATCGCATCTATTGATTCTACAACACGTATCATGACGATGTTGCCGTATTTTCGCTCATCGCCTACCACGCCCACTGCCTTGTCATCCCCTACTGCGGCATATGCTTGCCATACCTTCTCGTACCAGCCAGCCATCTCGAGCTCTTCTTCTACAATTTTGCTTGCTATTTTACAAATCTCAAGCTTCTTCTCTGTCACCTCGCCAATGATTCTTACTGCAAGACCTGGCCCAGGAAACGGATGGCGCAAAAGCAGCCTCCTTGGAACTCCTAGTATGGCAGCGGCCTTTCTAACCTCATCCTTGTACAGATCCCTTAGCGGCTCTAGCACCTCAAGGTGGAGCCAGTCTGGAAGGCCTCCTACGTTGTGGTGCGTTTTGATGACTGCCGCAGGCCCCTTTGAGACACCGCTTTCTATCACATCTGGGTATAGCGTCCCTTGTGCAAGCCACTTGAAGGGGCCGTTCTTTTCTGCAAACTCTGTAAATATTCGAACAAACTCCTCTCCGATTATCTTTCTCTTCTTTTCTGGGTCCGTCACTCCCTTTAGCTTGCCAAGGAATTGCTTTTTTGCGTTGATTGCAGTAAAGTTGACTGCCAAGTTTTCCTTGAACATTTTTTCTATTTCATACTCCTCGTTTAGACGCAAAAGTCCGTTGTCTACAAAAACACATTTGAGCCTGTTTCCTATTGCCTTGTGAATCAGGAGGGCGGCCACCGTAGAGTCGATTCCTCCGCTCACTCCGCATAGCACATTCCC
>CAZETC010000005.1:0-1327 GCA_964515435.1 uncultured Candidatus Nitrosotenuis sp. | reverse complement strand
ATTCCCTTCTATCTTGGAGAGCTCCTTTACAGTTTTTTCTACAAAACTCTCAATTGACCACTCTTGTTTTGCACCGCAAATGTTCAGAACGAAATTTTTGAGAATTTGTACGCCGTTTTCGGTGTGGACTACCTCAGGATGAAACTGGATCCCGTACACCGCACGCTGTTTGTTCGCTATGGCAGCTGCCTGCGAGCGCTCTGTATGTCCTATTATCTCAAAGTTGTTTGGAATTTTTTCCGCCTCGTCGCCATGGCTCATCCAAGCCCTAAGCGAGTCTCCTACTCCGCCAAGGAGATCAGATCCATTGTCCACTGTCAGGATAGAGTGACCGTATTCTTTGTTCGCTCGCTTTACCCTACCTCCGAAATTATCAACTATCAGCTGGTGCCCATAGCAAATTCCGAGCAGGGGAAATTTCATCTGGAAAATTTCCGAGTCGGGTTTGGGCGCGTCTTTGATGTAAACGCTTGAGGGTCCCCCGGAAAAAATGATTCCCTTTGGATTCATCTCTTTGAGCTTTTTGGGCGATATGTCGTACGGAGCAAGCTCCGCATAGACAGAAAACTCCCTTATCCTCCTGCAGATGAGGTGGCTATATTGAGAACCAAAATCCAGTACTATGATTTTATCCATTATCTCACTTGGAGTTTTCTATCATTTTTGAAAATGACCATGTAGCAGTGCTTATTATTTCGTTTACTCTTTCCTTTTGTCGGTAATTTTTGATTATAATTTCACGTAGGAGTGTCCCGTCCTTGTTTATCAGACAGTTGATTATGGAATCCTCGCCTATCTGGCCTTTCTCAAGCTCGACAATGTCCTTTCGTTTCATCTCGCCAATTATCCTGTCTAGGAAAAATGACTTGAAGGGGTGCATGTCTTCTCTAAGTGTTAAACCGTCCTCCAAAATAATCGAAACCTGGTCTGGAGTGATGTGCGCGTTTGCAATCAAAGCACCGTCGGTATTTTTTCGCAGTGCTACAGAATAATCGTTCTTTTCTGGCGCTTCGGCCTTTGTCACTTTTAGGGCAGAAGCCTTTGTGAAGCTTTGCTGCTTTAGAATGGAGTTGATAAGTGCGAGATTTTTTTCAAGCAGCTCGATCTCTTCTTTGTGTTTTTGGATTTCAGATGTAAGGCGTTCTTTTGTCTCTAGGGCTTCTCTGATCTGTTCTTCTGAGAACTGCATAATTTATCTCAAGTATTTACAGTATTAAATCCATCTAGCCAGAAATGTTGGGCCCAAGTTCTCTGTAGGTGATCTTCTTGAAGCCCTTGAGTGGTTTTGAGAGAGTGAACAGATCAGATTTTGCCTTTGGGGCTAGCC
>CAZETC010000004.1:28706-29112 GCA_964515435.1 uncultured Candidatus Nitrosotenuis sp. | reverse complement strand
TTGCTAGCTTGAAGACTGCCGTAAATGCCAGTCGGTACGCACTTGAGATTGCAAGTTTTGGGTTTGGCTCCTTTATGACAGATGATGTTATTACAAAGACATATCCCCCATCTCGAATCTTTAGTTTTTGCAACAACAGACAAAATCCCAAAAACAGCTGGTTGTGATATTTTTGCCATTCCTTTTCGGTTACTTCACGGAATTGCTTTGGTGGTGGGCCTCCCGTGTTCAAAACGAGGACATCTGTTTGCTTGTGTTTCTTGATGAAACGCTTGACTGTGTTAAGATTTGATGTATCGATGTCCTTTCTTGAAGTAGCGATGACATCGCAGTTGATTGATTCAAGTGCGTTTGCTATTGCCTTGCCTATTCCTTTTGAGCCGCCGAGGACAATTGCTTTCATTGT
>CAZETC010000004.1:13643-28696 GCA_964515435.1 uncultured Candidatus Nitrosotenuis sp. | reverse complement strand
CATTGTTTGATCGTGATATTCCAATTGATTTTAATTTACTGTTTTATCCCACACCAAAAAGCACCACCTTTTTGGGTTCATCCTCAATGATGGCAAAGTGAGGCCTGGCAAATCTCCCGCTGTGATGGCCTTGTGGGCCGCCAAGACCAACCCTAATCAGATGGTTGCTGTCGCGTGAGATTGGAAACTCGTGTTTCCTTAGCACGTATGATGAGATCTCTTCTGTTTGGTGTGCAAACGACCAAATGTTGGTGATTCCATTTTTGTCCTGCTTAATTGCCGCCTCGACGTGTTGATGGCCGCACAAAATGATGAAATTGTCAAGGTGTTTTTTCCCCTCCTTGAAGGCAGATTCTGCTTTGTAGTGGTATCCGTAATAGCTGTAAAACTCATTGTCCTCTTCTGAAAGTCTCTGCCAGGTTCTTTGATACAGCCAAGAATCCCCCTCATCTTGGGTTATTTTTTCTGGATTGATTGGTCCGCCGTGTACGCACAAAAGCTTGTTTTTGCTGTCTATTACAAACTGGTTTCCAAAGGTTCCGTCTGCGTTTTTTGAAAAAAACTCGAGATCCTGCTCCGATAACAGCTCGTGCGCCTTTATGCTTGCGTAAGAGCTTCCAGAAAGGAATCGCCTATACAGAAAACCTTCGTCGTGGTTTCCCATGACTGAGATCAGCGGGTATGATTTTGACAGTTCTGTCATTTTTTGCAGCACTTCTTTTGGGTTTGTGCCACGTTCCAAAAGATCCCCCAGATTGATAATTCTAGATATTTTGCCGTGTTTATTTTGAAAGTCGTTAGAGAATGCAATGTCAAGAATTGTCTCGAGCCCATCAATATCCGCATGAATATCGGATAAAACAAGATCCATTGTGGATTATCCGTTCCCACACAATATAATCAACTGTTTTAGTTTGCTAGCGTGACGCCGTTTTCTTTTGCTTCGTTTTTTATCTCAACTATTTGGTTGTTAATTTCCTCAATTTCCCGTATCAGCTCCGTGCGCCTTTCTACAAGTACCTTTAGCATCGAGTTGTACAGCGTATCTAATGTTTGATTCGTTTTCATCACCATGAAGCCTTTCTAGACCTAGTCTTAAACCCTTACTAATAATAGTTCTACTAAATTAGTCAACAAAAAGCTCATTTAGCTGTTTTTTAAAGTTGTAGCTCCCTCACAGGTATCTGAGCATATTGCACGCTTGTCTTAATATACAAAGCATGCAATGCTTGAGTTATTGTATCATGATACAGGTTCGGATCAATTTAGTTTTGGTTTTTGCAAAACAACACACACTTGCATCCCTTGACAATGCATTTGCCCGTCTTATCATGAAGATTAGAATCATGAAAACAGCCAACTTGAATGTTATTGCATCTCATGCTTTTGGATTAGACATTTGCCTTCTAATCCGTTTTGCGGTTTTACGCAATAGCTATTCTGATTTGTCGTGATTCGTGGTTGCAGATGTTTCTGTGAAGTTCTGCTACGGATTCTTCTTTGAATGTCAGATCACACCTGTAACACTTCCAAGCTGTTGTTGTCATGATACCAGATGGGGATTTTTTGTATTTAATGCGCGCGTAGCTTTTGTATGGATAAATTCTACGTTTGTTAGATCACTTTGGTTGCCCTTGCAAGAGCCAGTGCCTTTTCCTTTGTCAGTCTAGCTTCTTTTAGAACGGTGTATCGTTCAGGCCTAAGCGATTGGGCGATGACTAGCGCCTTTGCGAGCATCCCTTGTTTTAGGCCAATCTCCTTTGCAGTTGTCGGCGCCCCTACATTTTTGAGTGTATTTGCTATCTTTTTCCAGTCCTGTCCCTGCAGCTTTGCCATCAAAATGGCCCCAATGCCGCACTTTTCACCATGAAGCCCTATCCCTGGCGCAATCTTGTCTAAAGCGTGAGAGAAAAGGTGCTCAGAACCAGAGCAAGGCCTGCTACTGCCGGCAATGCACGAAGCTACACCTGCGCTGATCAGAGCTTCTACGATTTCTCTAATGTCTGGCCGTTTTTTCTTTTCCGTTGCTTCCAGCAGAATTTTTGCACTCATCGATGCAAGGTTTGCAGAGTATCTACCAAAATATTCGCCAGTTTTGTCACGCCCCATCTCCCAATCCCTAACTGCGGTGACTTTTGCGACAAGATCGCCGCAGCCACTTGCCAGAAGCTTTCTTGGCGCCCGCTTGATCACATCAATGTCGACAAAGACCCCAAGTGGTGCTGTTGCGATAATGGAATGCGGTTTTTCACCCCTCACAGATACAAATGGACTTGCGATGCCATCGTGTGATGCCGCGGTAGGGACGCTCACAAATGGTTTGCCAAGACTAGATGCAACCATTTTTGCAACATCTACTGAGCGACCGCCACCAATTCCTACAATCAGATCACTATTGTCTTTTCTGACCTCGCCTTGGACTTGTCGAATCGACTTTTCGTCATTTCCCTTTGGCATATGCCATACAGAACGAATCTTTGATGCGGAAAGGGCCTTGAGGAGTTGTGATTTTACGATTTTTTGTACGTGGTTTCCCGCAATGATTGAAACTTTTTTTGGCGAACTCAGCGAGTGTAAGAAATCGCCTATTTTGTCGATGTTTTTTTCCCCAATCACAATCAGGCGTGGAAGCTCCATTGTATGTGATGGAGTTTTTTGCATTACGTCTCTGGTGAAATCATGCCTTATCAACTTCGCCTCAACAAAAAGTTATTTAAAAGGGGACAAACCACCGCAAGTCATCTAGGAGTATTTTTTGTCAGCTAATAACGTAGAAGAGAAGATTCTACATGGAACGACCACTGTAGGTATCAAGGCAAGCGACGGCGTCGTATTGTGCGCAGATATGCGTGCAAGCGCGGGTTATTTCATTGCAAACAACAACACAATGAAAATTCAGCAACTTGCAAAACACGCAGGCATGACTATGGCAGGAGGTGTTGCCGATGCGCAAAACATTACGGATGTTTTACGATACCACGCCAACATACACAAGGTCCAAAAAAATGAAAACATCCCAATCAAAACCCTTGCAAGACTATGCTCGCTTTTGTTCCACCAAAACAGGGGATACCCGTTCATCGCAGATATTCTAATTGGCGGTTACGACAAGGACGGCCCAGCGCTGGCAAACATAGATGTCTTTGGCTCTGTCGAAGAGAAAAAATATGTAACTACCGGTAGCGGATCGCCAGTAGCCTATGGAACCCTAGAGGATCAGTATCGCGACAACCTCAAGGTAGAAGAGGCAAAGGTTATCGCATTACGCGCCGTAAAGGCAGCGATTGTAAGGAACATTGGTACCGGTGACGGCATCAATGTTGCAGTTATGGATAAAGATGGATTCCGTCTCTTGACAAAAGAGCAAAAGAAAGCCATCATAGCTTTGTAGTGATTTAATGCAAAAAAGACAACAGGAAAGAGAAACATCATTACCAGTCCAAAATGTAATGGCAACAATACTGCAAAGTATCCCAAAGGAGGCGCAGGTAAGCAAAATCGATTATGAGGGGCCCAGAATTGCCCTTTACACCAAGTCTCCACTATACCTCATGGAGCACAACGAGATAATCTCCGATCTTGTCAATATTATTAAAAAAAGAATTGTTGTTAGAACCGAAGAGTCCATCAGAAAGTCCGAAGAGGATTCAAGGCAGATAATTGCAAAGGCATTGCCAAAAGAGGCCGAGCTTGGAGGAACCTTCTTTGATACTGCAACCGGCGAAGTCTCTGTTGATGTAAAGAGGCCTTGGTTGTTACACAATAATCCGCAATTCAATAGCGCTCAGCTAACAGAGAGCACTGGATGGCGTCTGCGTATAAGAAAGGCGACAACCGCGCCATCGAGTACAATTCAGGCAATAAACTACAACCTCAAAGTTTCATCTGCAGATAGAGCAAGACACCTCAAGCAGATAGGCGAAAGCATATTTCGTCCCCGTCTGGCCCAAAAATCCGAAGTTTCTTTACTGACTCTTGGCGGTTTTGGCCAAGTAGGGCGCTCAAGCATGCTGCTTGTTACACAAGAGAGTAAAATTCTGATCGACTGCGGTATCAATCCTGGCGCACGTACACCATCAGAGTCCTTCCCTAGACTTGATTGGGCAAATGTCACACTTGACGAAATCGATGCGGTTGTAATTGGCCATGCGCATTTAGACCACACGGGGTTTTTGCCGGTCTTGTGCAAGTATGGCTACAAGGGGCCGATCTATTGCACAGAGCCAACGTTACCTATGATGAACCTTATTCAGCTTGATGCAGTAAAAGTGGCTGCCGCCCAGGGCCGTGTACCCCTATATGCGGAACGAGATGTCAAACAAATAATGAGACAAACTGTAACAATTCCATACGGAACCGTCACGGACATTGCGCCAGACATCAAACTCGTGTTCTCAAATGCCGGACACATACTTGGATCAGCAACATGTCACTTCCACATAGGCAATGGTGATCACAACTTTGTGTATACTGGAGACATCAAGTTTGGCAAAAGCATTTTGTTTGAGAGCGCTTCCTGGAATTACCCGCGTGTTGAAACCCTGCTCATCGAGAGCACGTACGGTGCAAGGGAAGACATACAGCCAACAAGGCAGGAAGTAGAGTCTGCCTTCATAAACGCGGTAAATAACACGCTAGTTGATGGGGGCAAGGTTCTCATTCCAATCCCGGCTGTCGGTCGAGCCCAAGAGATAATGATGGTAATTGATTATTACATGAAGGCAGGCCAGATGGTCGAAGCGCCAGTCTTCATGGAAGGGATGATTGCGGAAGCGACTGCGATTCATGAGGCATTCCCAGAATATTTGGCGCGTGAGCTTAGACAAAAAATTCTTGAAACTGACGATAACCCGTTTGATTCCGAATATTTCACAAACATCGAGCACTCTGACGCAAGAGAAGAGCCGCTGAGGGACGGAACGCCATGTATAATCTTGGCCACCTCTGGTATGCTAGAGGGCGGACCTGTCTTGGAATATTTCAGAAATATCGCGCCTGGAAACAAAAACAAGATAATTTTTGTCTCCTACCAGGTAAACGGAACGCTTGGACGCAGAGTTTTGGACGGCGCAAAGCAGGTTTCACTTTTGGGTAAGGACGGTAAAGTGGAGGTGATCAACATAAACTGCTCCATGATAAAGCTTGACGGGTTTTCTGGCCACAGTGACTATAACCAGCTGCTCTCATTTGTGCACAAGATGAGGCCGAAACTAAGGCGCGTTCTCGTAAACCACGGCGAGCGAAGAAAGTGTGAGAATCTTGCCATGAACATACGCAGAATGTTCAGAGTGCCTGCTCATTATCCGCAGGTCCAAGAAGCAATCAGGCTGTTCTAGCCCAGATTCGCGCTAAACTGTCAAAATTTTGTTTTTAAGCAGATAACTTATCCCGTCCAGATACTCTGTATCAGTGATTTGTTCTTCTGTCCACCACTTTACCGTCGTTCTAAACCAAGGCGGAATCCACATGTCCTCGTACTGGATCTTGAGCTCCTTTGTAAAGACGTTGGTGTCTGTTAGTTGCGCTGTCCACGTTGATTTGAGTATCCTGTTTTCCTGCTTTGCAAAAAGGACAACGCCTGTTTGCTTGTCTATTACCTCGTGATATTGTTTGGTTTGGTCCCATGCAAGGAGGGCCTCTCGTTTTGTGTTCTTGAATGTAAAGAGAATTTCATCTGTTACCTTGATCTCAGAAGTAGATCTGATAGTAGCGCCGATCTCTGCAGGCACCTTATGGACAAACCGATAATAGTCTTGAGTGCCTGCGATCAAACCATCATTTTTTACTTGAATGGCGTCGGTTTTCTTGCCGTTTCTTGAAATTTCGACAGAATCTACGGTAATGGAATTGCTTCCTACACCGATGGTGTGTTTTAGAGTTATCACATCATCGATCTTGCTGTCCTTGACTGAATACTTGAGGTAGTCGTCTTTTGCGACGCAAAACGCATCAGATTCGCAGTTTTGCGGATTGGTGGTGCCGGTAGACATGTCTACCATTTTGGAGTTTATCATGTAGCGTATTCCATACGAAAAGATGTTATCCCTTTCTTTTCCCTGATGCCATCGCGTAGCGTCATCTTTTATCCACTGTGGAATGGTGCTGCTTTGTACGAATCGATCCCTTACCGGCGTGTCCTGCTCTGGTTTTTTCAACAGATCAAGTAATCGTTGTGTGCGATCAGGATCATCTGAATACCAATTTAGATCGTTATACAAGACATAGCAGCTTCTCAGGTGTTTGTTATGCAGATGGCGTTGCTCGAATTTTGCTTTCCCAAGGACTTCCAAGTCTGGAAAAATCTTTTCGCATTCCTTGACAATGTCGTCTTGCTCAGCAGACACGAATCCCGGTACAGCCAACACAGCTACAAATAACGGAATAACTGCGATAATTTTTTGCATTTTGCAAAATATTAAAATTCGTTTGATATTAATGGGACGTAGAATTGATACGTTTTGTTTTAATATTATTTTAGATCGTATTCTGGCTTCCAGATTTTTACGCCGGGCGGTGTGACAATTATTCTCTCTTCTCCCAATCTTGCAATGTCTGCGTCGTAGTTTTTTGCTTGGGCATACAGCTCTTCAACAAGTTTTCGAAGCTGTTCTACGTCTTTTTGTGCAAGCGGCGTTACTCTTAGTATGAGTATCATGTTTTTCTTCATGTCCTCTTTGATTGAGTGAATGTCGCTTTGGTCTCGAATTGTAATTGCTTTCAGGTATGTTGGGCTTTCCTGCTTTTGCATCTAGATAAGATGCAAACTACTCCCCCAAAAAGTCTTTCGCATCAAGTACGAACAAATTTTTGGTTTTTAGTCCTAAATTCTGTATTTTATGTAATCAGATTCGTCCGCTTTGTCTGCGGTGATTTCTGATTTTTGAGAGCCGTTCTCGTGTTCTATGATTATTGTTCCTTGAGTTTCTTTTGGCGCATCAGAATACCTCAGAGTGATTGATGCGCAGAGCTGTCTGTATGGTTCTTTGTTTTGGCCACGCAGGAGAGCTATTGGTCCCATGTGGTCTTTTGCGTAAAATATAAGATCATTTGGCAATGCAAGCGCCTTTATCATTTCGTTTTCATCTTTGTTTCTTCCTACAACGAGTTTTGTTTTTTCATCCAATCTGAAATGTCTCGCAACTTTAAGTAAATCGATGTCATTTGTTGTCGGAGTTTCCATATGGCTGAAAAGATCCTTTGCTCTGATAGCAAATGCCGGATCTGTTAGTAGACACCCCCCTCCCGCATTTGGTGGGTTCTCAATTCCTAGTTCTTTTGCCATTTGCAGTTGTGTTCTCCTTGTACGGCCGCGAATCATTCCCAGGTTCTCCCTTTTAATGAGGCCGTTTTCTTCTGGAATGGTCTTAGGTAGCAGTCCGCCTGAAAGAGGGCGTACTATGTAGCCTTCAAGGTCCGATTCTTTTTCAATCGTTTTAAGTGCAGGGCCGTGCTGGCTCATCGGCCTTTGTCCGAGGACTTCGCCTGAAATTATGAAATCTGCTCCGATCTCTTCCATATGCTGCTTAGCAGCTTTGAACATCATTGCCCTGCAGTCAATGCATGGATTCATCCCAGAACCGAATCCGTGTTTTGGGTTTTTGAGCATCTCAATGTATTCATCTCCTAGGTAAACTGTTTTGAGATTGACTCCCAACGTGTCGGCCCGCTCCCTGATTTCAAATCCGCAGCCTCTGCCACAATCAAAATCACAGAAGGGTGTTTTGATCGCAACTGCAGACACCTCAAAGCCCTGCTTTTGCATCATTTTTACCGCAAGCTGGCTATCCAGTCCGCCTGAGAGTAGTGCAACAACTTTTTTCTTTTCTTCCAACATTGTCAAGTTTTGATCTCCAATATACAAACTTTCCAACAAACATAAATTCACAAAAACAAACATCAGTTGACGCATGCAGCAACGTAGAAAAAATTTGTTAAAACACGCACAAAGAATAGGATGTGATGCTTTGGTGTCCTTTGAGTCAGAAAATCTTTTTTACATGACCGGGTTTTGGGGTGAGGCTATTGGAGTTCTAGAAAAAAACGGACGCACTACCATAATTGCGCCTGAGCTTGAAGTAGAAAGAGCGAGGGAGGAGTCAGTTGACTGTACGGTTGTCAAGGCAGAGCGTGGCATCGGACTGGTTTCAAGCTTGACAAACATGATAAAACAAAACAAGACTGTCTGCACCGACTGCCAGAGTTATGCAACCATGCAGCTCCTCAAAAAGTCGATTCATGGAATCATGCATTCGGCTGACCCGTTTTACAAGTCAAGAGAGATAAAAGATGAGTCCGAGGTTGTTGTTTTGAAAAAGGCTTCAAAAATTATTGATGAAATGTATGATTTGTGTACAAGGAGGATAAAGAAAGGCCAACGCGAGTCAGAACTCCAATCAATTTTGATGTCGTTTGCAATGGAACGCCAAATGTTCAGTACTGGATACAGGTCGACTCTGAATCCATTGATAATTGCGGGAGGGCCAAATGGCGCGTTGCCACATGCACAGGTAACTGATCGGAAATTTGTAGGTGGAGATCTGATCGTAGTTGATCTCACCTTGCGATACAAGGGATATGTGAGTGATGCCACAAGAACGTTTGGCCTTGGCGCCATAAGTAAGCAGGCAAAACAGGTATATGAAATTGTGAAGGAATCTCAGGGGCTAGGCCTCAAAGCTGTAAGGCCTGGCGTTTCGTGCAAATCAGTCGATGACGCATGCAGGGACTACATCAATGAGAAAAACTATGGGAGATACTTTATCCATTCTACAGGTCATGGGATAGGTCTTGAGGTGCATGAGACCCCGACCATCGGTCAAAAAAGTCAGGCCAAGCTGCAAAAAAACATGGCAATCACCGTAGAGCCTGGGATCTACATTCCAAAAAGATTTGGAGTTAGAATCGAAGACTCTGTCATAGTAAGCGACAGGCCGCAAGTTATGCACAAATTCACAAAGGAACTAATCGCCATCTGATACTGAGCTCATTTTTGTCGCGGTTTTGCTGCAGTCAGCACCAATACCTTCCACGGAAAAGTGATCTCCCCGTTTTTTGTATAAGATAGTGTTTTTTGCTTGATTTGGTCCCTCATTTGGTTTCGTTTTGTACGTGAAAGCCTGTCTATCTTTTTTCTTAGCGGTTTTGCCAGATATTTGAGATAGTCATTCCAGTACTTCGAAAAAGTCCCAGGGCTGTATGAAAAAATGAATTCTTTTATCTCGATATTTGTAAAGCCAGCTGCTCTGATTGTTTTTTTTAGTCTTGTTTTTGTCCCAAATCTGTCAAGATTTGGTGCTCCCGGTGGGAGATAATCCGGAATGAACTTTGTTACGACATCAAAAATGCTACTAAAATATGGAACTGAATCACCCGCTCCATGAACTACGAGTGTTAATGTTCCACTCCCCTTTAGGCAGCGTTTTGCGTTCTGGAGTACTTTGTGCGCATTTGGAAAAAAGAATAATGCGTATTGGCATGTTACTGCGTCAAACTTTTCATTAAAGTACATGCTTTCTGCGTCAGATACAACAAAATCTACGTTTTCACTTGCTGCCCATTTTTTTGCAATTTTGACTGCGGAGAGTGAGATATCAACGCCAATCACGTGGCCGTCCTTCCCGATTTTTTCGAGAATTTTTTTGGTGACAGCGCCAGTGCCGCACGCCAGATCGAGTACTCTGTTTCCTTTACCAAGTCTTGCCATTGAGACAAGCTTCGCAGTGCTTTGGAATGCGCCGATGCTTTGTTTTGCCCACCTCTTGTGATATCGTGGCGCAACCTCATTCCAGGTTTTGATTAGTCTCTTCTTGTATTCTAGGGAGTTAGAACGTGAATGCACCAAATTCTCTACAGCTTATGGCAAATAGCATTTAATTATATCATTTAGGATCGGTTAGATAATGGAAGCAGGTGTTAGAGCCGGCAAGCTAAACGACATCACTCATTTTGGACTCAGAATAGCTGTAGGTGTAATCTTTATCGTACATGGTTCTGGCAAATTCAATCCTGAATTTGTCGGGTTTTTGTCTAATCTCGGCATCCCAGCAGAAATGCAGGTTCCAATCGCACTGGCAGAGACAGTACCAGGAATATTGTTAATTGTTGGGGTTTTGACCAGATTCTCTTCTTCGCTGTTGTCCATAGTAATGCTCGGGGCGATCTTTCATGTGAAGGGGGCCGCTAGCCTGACTGGGGAACACGGTTTTGAAATTGATCTGATCCTTCTTGCAGCAAACCTGACAATAATCACGATGGGTCCAGGAAGAGTCTCGCTGTCCCATATTGCAAAAAAGATACCTAGATTCTTGCAATAGTTTTTGCAAGTCTGTTTTTTGTTTTTATTATAATAATTGTAGGTACAACAAAGTACATTGCTACATTTAACAAAACGATTCCAATACCATAGCCCAGCATTTCCTGCTCTGAGTCAATATCTGCATAGGCCAGTACTGATAGGGTAGAAACCATCGGGGTGATTGCTAGCTTTACCGCTTCTTTGAAGGCTGGGTTTTGTCTTTCCCAATCTGCTACTGTTGGGCTAAAAGTGTAATATACTGCGTTAAATGCACTCATGAAGTTTGTCCCAGAGTTGGTGGTGAATAGTACGTTGTCCCTTACTTCTCTAAGTAGTTGTACTTGCGGTGCGAGTTCGGAACCAAATGCAGCTGTTGCTATTGCGCATTGCATTGGGAATTTGTTGTCCGTGTTGGTTGTTTTCCCATCAGACTCTGTTTTGAATGAATTTACAACGGCGTTGAATTTCGGCAAAGTTACTTCAAAATTGTTTTCACTGTTTGTGTATGTCAGAATATAGAATTTATCCGAGCTTTTGATTATGATTTCTTTGAATGCCACTTTGCGTAGCCCCGACGTCGAATCGAATTTGCCTAGCGCGTCTCTGACAAATGCCTCATTACCATTGATTGTCGTCTGCTCTTCATTTAGGATAGTTAGGATTCCTTGATTGATTGCGGGCTGTATTGTTTTTTTGAGCTCAAGTGAATAACTCTCAAGTGACGTTCCGTTAGAATTTTTCACAGAAATTGAAATCACTGGTGTGAATCCCCCAATCTTCCCCCCCACAGCTACAACATCTGGTGTCGCTGAGTTTTGTTTTTGCGGCTCTTGAACAAGCCAGCCTACTGGCGCCTCAAAAGAAAACCCCAATTTTTTGTTAGAGTATGGTTGCGTTGTTTGGTTTGTGAGTGTAGTTACTCGTTCTGGCTCTACCTGTTCAAGCAGGTCCGTTATTTCCGACCTGCTTTTTACTTCAGCCTTCAGAATTTCTCCCTTACCCCAGTCGTATGGAACGTAATTTGTTGCCTCGCCCTCGTTTTTCAGATCCGCGATCTTGTCCAAGGTTTCATAGCTTGTCTGTGTCGCCAGACGTCCAAATGCGGCGTAGTTTTGATCCAAGTGTAACGAGTCTTTGTGAACTATGAAAAATTGTGAGCTGCCGCTGTCTGGATCTGGGCCCCTTGCCATTGAGACGATTCCTCGCGTGTGTTTTATTGTGTTAAATTCCCCTGGTATGGTGTACCCTGCATTACCAGTCCCCCACTCGCTAAGTTTCTTATAGCCACCAGGTTTTGTCTTTGGGTCTCCCCCCTGAATCATAAAGTCCTTGACTACCCGATGAAAAACAGTCCGGTCATAAAATCCACGCTCTGTTAGATTTACAAAGTTTTCAACTGTTTTTGGCGCATCGTTTGGAAAAAGCTCGATTACCATATCGCCTGATTGCGTATGCAATATCACTGCCTTGTCTGAGATTTCTGTTTGCGCAAAAACAGGAACTATCCCAATAAAGAACACAGCTGCAAGTAAAAAAAGAATGGCTGAATTAAATTGCAATAAGGGTTGTTTTTGAAACTCAAATAAAAGCTATTGGCATTAGTTTTTAACAAGTCAAAATACAGACCAACAGTATGGATACTACTGAAAAAATAAAAACACACCTCCTTTCTGTGTGGAAGGAAGAAAAAAAACTTCTTTCAAGAGGAAAAGAATGCATGTTGTTTGTCACAGACAAGCATTTAATTTTCATAACAAAGACGGAAGCAAAGCCAAAATGGTGGAAGGCCGCAGTAGACAGACAGCTCCTCACTTTGATGAAAGACAATAACACGGTGCTCACGCATGACGGCTATGGTGAAAAAGAGTTATTGTTGGATTTGGAGAATGATAAAAATGAAGAATATTCTTTAGACGACATCGTTGATGTGGGGACAGAAGAAAAGGCTTGGGGCACTATTCTTGCATTAAAAATCAAAACCGAAGATAGCGAAAAAAAGATTCAGTTGTCGATAGTAAGGGACTGGGTTACATATCCGATAAAGGATCCGACAAAATTTCTGAGGGTAGACTGGACACCGATTGTAGCATACATAAAACAAAGGAATGCGGATTGAGTTGGCAAATGTTTATGCAGTAGGTGTTGGCCCTGGCTCGGGTAATTATGTAACTGAAATAGTCAAGGATATGATTCGCAGCTCAGACATCATAATTGGATACAAGTATACGCTAAGCACCATAGAGTCTTTGATCAAGGACAAAGAAGTGCATGAGATAACAATGAAAAACCAGGAGGAGGCGTACCAAATGGTAGCAAAAACTCTTGGAAACAAAAAACTGTTGATTCCCTTCACAGGTGACGTGAATTTTTCCGAATCCGAAGTGGTAGACAGGCTTGTCGAGATTTTCGGCCAAGTTGAGATAATCCCAGGCATTTCCTCGATCCAGGTAGCGGCTGCAAAAGCTAAGATTCCCTTGGACAAGTCCAAAGTAATTACCATGCATGTAACTACTCCAATCGAAGAAAAAAAACTAGAACTGCAAAAGGCGTTGCTTGATGGTTTCAGTGTGGTTCTGGTCCCGAGGCCTTGGCCAAAGGAACTACAAAAACACTTTATGCAGTCAGAAATTGCTGCCTATCTCAGAAAAAATGGATTTGACACGTCGAGCCTAAAGGTGCACGTTTTCGAGTTCCTGACTGTAGATAAGGAAACCGAGTTTGTAGGCACGGTAAAAGACTTGGAAGGAAAGGTGTTCTCAGATCTATCCGTTATGGTGATTAACCAGTCGACATTAGAGTCGTATGTTAATTTTAAAGACTAGTTTAGTGGTTTGGGAGACTTTTTAATTGGTTTTTGTGAGGGTTCGTCAAAGACAAACGCGGTAATGTCCATCCACTGATAGTTTTCATCAAAAAGCCGGTAGAATCCTTGCTCATCAAATGAAACGCTCCAGGACTTGCCTGGCAGTATTTCCCCACTTGAAAACTTACCATCGGCATTGAATGTTTTGTGTCGCGAGACATAGTTTGCAGAGCCGCTTACGAGTGTGTGCGAAGTCGTGTCCTCATTTACAAACGTGATCGTTCCCCCAGGTTTTATTATGATTCTGTCCTCTGAGAAGTATTTGAAACCGAATCCTATCGTTTGATCCTTGTATGTTCGCTCGTTTGGATTCGCAGAGCCTTTTAGTATTTTTATCGTTACAACAGACTTGGCTGCCTGTGTTGTATTTGGTGTAAATTCTAAAATCTTTGTTGTATAGACTAGTTTTGTTGTCTCCTTTTTAGAATCTGTCAGGGTGGCACTTAGCGAATATATCGAGTCGGTGGTTGTTTTGTCAACTAGTCTTCCAAGTGCCTTGACATAAACATCCCCTACGCCAGGATCCGACGCTTTAGCTGTAAATCTGAAAATCTTACCGTTGTTTTGTACGGTTCCAGTTAAATCTGAGATGTTCATCTCTATGTTATTTATTACGATCTTGCCGCTTTGAAAATCAAGGTTGATTTTGTCTTTTGTTTTTGTTGTGAGAAATGAGATGTCTATGCTAGTGTCTGAAATCGAGTTGTCTGATGCTACAAACCCTGTTCCCGTGAGTGAAAAGGCCTTGTTACCCGCAAGCTGCGCGCTTGCGTCTTGTGACATAAATGCGATCGCGCCTAGTATGGCTACGGCTAAAAGTGCTATATATCTCATGATATAGACTTGCGCTGATTTTGTTTATAATTTACTATTGAATTATTTTTGGCAAAGCCGCTAATTTTTATCACATTTTTATTTTTGAGAGCGGGTTTTCAGAAGCAGTAAACGATTCAATCAGGTATGCCTCTACTATTCCCCCGCCTAACAACAGCCCGACTACTATTCCAACCTCGATTGCGATCTGTCGCCATTGTTGTAAGACTGAACGTTTTTTGAAGATGCTTACTGCTAGCATAAAGCTGCGAGACATGGCAATAGAATACGATGCCAGTTCCATTAGCCCAAACGGCGTTGCAAAAATCGTCGCAATCGGGGGTATTTTTGCTAAGAGTGGTTCGGTTGTGGCAAGTGCGGCAAATGCATATCCAGTAGAAAATGCGGAAAAGATCCCCCACCCAACACCAAACCCAGGAATAAACATTGGTAACGCTAGTTGCGTGTTGTGGAAGAATATCTCTATTCCAAAATTTCCCCCTCTCAACGCCTCAAGCAGCTTGTCGAATTCATCGAGAAATATTTTGGCGTCCTCTTCTGACACCTCCAATTGAGCTCCAAGAGAAAATGCTACAGAGAAGATCGTTAAAAAAACAAAGAAAAAAATGATTCTTTTTTTCAATACAGCCAAGTTCCTTGGCGTGATTATTTGAGCTGTTGCTTTTTGCACAGATTTAATTAAGTTGGTTTGTGGGATTTTGTTATGATAAAGGATGTCGGTTCCGCACTAGATTTTGTGTTAAATCACGGCTTCCAGATTCACCCGGACGCGTTGAAAATCCTAGAGCAGGTGGATGTAAAAGAACTTGAGCAAATAATAAAGCAAATAGTAAAAGAAAAGGAAAGGCAGCGCCTCTACCTCATTTCGCAAAAGGATCTAGAGTCGTTTCTTGGAATAAAAGAGGACGAAGAGGTTGATGACTTTCACGAGATACTCTTCGACCCCACCACAAAAATTGCCTCGGCAGAGGGAGTGGAAGGATTTACCGCTCTTTTCTCAAGTAGATTTGCCAAACTAAAAAGAATAATCTCCAATAGGCCGGAAGCAAAGATGCTAAAATC
>CAZETC010000004.1:11048-13633 GCA_964515435.1 uncultured Candidatus Nitrosotenuis sp. | reverse complement strand
CGGCTGTGATTACAGCCAAATCAAAAGATGCTCCCCGCGTCCCCGAGACAAATTCGCAAGATGGTCCTAGCCCCAAGTCGAGGGATGCTATGTTTGTGTGCGGCCTAGTCTCTGAGAGAAGAACTGACAGAAATGTAACCAGAATAACGCTTGATGACCCTACTGGATCCATTGAGACAATAGTCATTGATGAGGATTTGCAAAAAATTGCTGCCACCTTGCTTATGGACCAGTTTGTTATGGAAAAAATCGTTGTAAGTAAGAATGGGGGTTTTATTGTCAAAGACATTTTGCTGCCTGACATTCCAGATCGTGTGCAGAATCGCTCAAAAACAGAGACCTTTGCCGTGTTTGTGTCGGATTTGCATATAGGCAGTAAGTTCTTTATGAAAAAAGAGTTCTTGGAGCTTATTGGGTGGCTCTCAAGCCCAGACCCGATTGCGCGAAGGGTACGATTCCTTGTAATTGCAGGCGACGTCGTAGACGGAATCGGGATTTACCCAAATCAGGACAAGGAATTGGTTGCACTTGACTCAAACGAGCAGATGCGGTTAGTTTTTGAAATCTTGGACAAGGTTCCAAAACACATCAAAGTCTTCATATCTCCTGGAAACCACGATCCCGGTAGGCGGGCTCTACCACAGCCTGCAATACCAGCAAAGTACAACCCAAATCTTTGGGGTCGAAAAAACTTTTTCATGATCGGCAACCCAGCAATGATCTCGTTGAATGGCGTCAAGGTCCTGATCTTTCATGGTCAGAGTGTTGACGATATTGTAAAAACTACGCCCGGTCTGAGCTACGACAAGCCAGCAAAAGTAATGCAGTATTTGCTAAGGGCAAGGCACTTGAGCCCGATTTATGGTGCACAGACCCCGCTTGCGCCAGAACTTGAGGATCATATGGTAATAGACGACGTTCCGGACATATTTCATGCCGGGCACGTCCATTTTGTCGAGTTGGATTTGTATAAAGGTGTCCTTATTCTAAACTCTGGCACGTGGCAGAGCCAGACACCATTCCAGGCAGGTGTTGGAGTTGTGCCCAATACTGGTATTGCGGTCTTGGTCAATCTAAAGAACTTTAAGGTCTTTACCAAAGACTTTGTGTCAAAGAGTTAGACAATATCTTCTAAAGTGGCTTCGTTTTTTAGTGTGTCTTTGACGGTCTCGGAGGAGATTGTAAGTGAGTATTTTTTGGTCCTTCCGTGAATTCCTTGGTGGATTATTTTGCCTGAGATTATTCCAGACATTTCAATTTCGGACAATATTTGGGTGACGCGTCTTTGTGTCAGTTCTTTTTGTCGGGTTATTTTACAGAGGTTTTTGTACGTAGAGTAAATCTCGCCTGTGGAAAGCCCGGCCGCCTTCATGACTGAGATTATTACGAGCTTCTCATGTAGTGGGTAGGATTTGAGCGCGGTTACTTCCTTGTCTTCCTCCATTTTTTGTGCGGCGGTTCGGATATGTTCCTCTTTTACCTTCTCAGACTGTTCGCGTTCTGCGATCTCACCTGCAACTCTCAATAATTCAATTGCCCGCCTAGCATCACCGTGCTCGCGTCCTGCCATAGCGGCGCAAAGGTTCAGCGCTGGCTCCTCAATGGTGTTTTCGGCAAAAGCGTCCTTGATTCTTTCCTCTAGGATCTTTCGGATCTGTCCCACACTATAGTTAGTAAATACGGTCTCTTCCTCGCCTAGGGTGCTTATGACTCTAGGATCCAGCCTTTCCTTGAACGTTAGGTCGTTTGATATGCCCACCAATGTAAGCGAGCTCTGTTTTAGGCGCTCGTTTGCTCTTGTAAGTTGATAGAGGATGTCATTGCCCGTCTTTGATACTAGGTGGGCCAGAAAGTCAATCTCGTCTATGACAAAGATTGTGTTTAGTTTGTTGTCGTTGATGGTTTTGAGAATTCGTTTAAAGATCTCGCTTATCGCAAGGCCTGTAGTTGGGAATAGTTCCTTCTCGTTTTGGTTCTGGGCTACTAACTGCCTGCCAAAGCTTATCAGCAACCCATAAAGCGTTGTCTCGTTCTTGGAATTTACATAAGTTAGTTTTATTGGGAAGCTGCTTTTCTCCACCCTTGCCTGGATTTTGGATAGGACCTTTCTAACTACTAGGGTTTTGCCAGTTCCCGGTTTGCCGTACACTAGGAGGTTTGATGGTCTTGACTGTTTGAGGATTGGTAGGAGTGATTGTGTTACTTTTTCCTGTTCCTCATCTCTGTGATGTATAACCTCTGGGATGTATGTGAAATGAAGTATGTCCCTGTTCTTGATTATGGATTTTCCACTCTCTGCTGCATCTAGTAGCTTGTCAATTGGGTCGCTCATGGTCGTGCTCATTTTAAGATCATTAAAGATCTTCGATTAGCTCTTCAAGAGATCCTCTGATAAGTTTTCACATTCAGGATCGTTTCTATTGACACCGATCAGATTCTCTCAGACACCAAGATTTCTACTCAAATCTAATAATTATCAAATATGAGTATTTGATTTCTTGTTTGTTTTGTTTTTCTAAAAAAATTTTTTGAAAAGAAAAAGAGTGGAAACATAGGTGTCTGAGAAATTCACAATCAGTTAATAC
>CAZETC010000004.1:9801-11038 GCA_964515435.1 uncultured Candidatus Nitrosotenuis sp. | reverse complement strand
GACCCCTTTATTTCCACTCCAGGCGTAAAACGGAGAAAGTTTGGGGTTGGGAGAAGGGTTAATCTGTTAACATGAGGAAATGGGCTAGGCACGGGCTAGGCAGTCAACGTTCACAACACGGTTAGTTAACAATTATCATCGGATCTATTCAATTGTTAACCTGTTATCACAATCGATCACAATGGCTAAGAAAAGGATTCGAATAGACCTAGAGGATTCGGACGGCGCCAAATACAACTTTAACATCGAAGGAAACATCACCAGGGACAAGGTCATCAAGATATTCGAACTGATGAACCTAATGAATATAGAAGACCGGGAGGACGCCCCACAACTAGACTCGGTAGGGGCAAAAATATGGCATATCATTGACAAGCACTTCCCAATGGGAGGCTTTACCTCAAACGAAATCTTGGAAAAGTATGAAGACGAGCACAACGAGCCCATAAAACTAAGCGTGGTTTCGACCTATCTGGCGCGTTTTAGCACGAAAGGTAGGATAAACCGGCTACGAAACGGCAGAGAATGGGTTTACCAAATAGCAAAGATCCCACAAAGAACCGACTAGGAGATCGTGGCCCTTTTCAACACAAGGGATTCGCCCTGTAAGCTGACTTTGACATAGTCCCCCCTCTGTATCCCCAAATATTGGCGGAATTGTTTTGGTATGGATATGGTTCCTACAGCCGTGATTTTGACTAATTCCTCATTATCTGATAACATATATTAAATTAATAATACTAGATATTTAAGATTTCTTTGAATTATAATACATGACAAAATTGGGATGAAATGGTACCATAACCAACAAAAAATCAAAACGGATCTTGTAAACTTCTTAGGCTGTAACCATCTGCTCTAAACTGCCAAGCTTGGTCTTGCCCTTTTCAGTGGTTCTGTAAGTAAAGGGCTTGAGCTTTGTGTTCCTTTCAACAAGACCTTCTTCAAAAAGCCGCTTCATGAGCCTTGATGTATGTTCCCTACTCCGCCCTATTGTGATTTGGATGTCACGTGACGTCATTTCCTTTGTCGTGATTAGTCCTAGGACATATTCTGCAACACCATTAAAGTCCATGTTAGGCATTCTTGGCTTCTTAGCAGGCCCTTCTGGTGCTTTTCTTGGCTCTTCCGGCTCTCTTCTTGGTACCACCTCGACCTTTTTCTCCAAAACAGGCTCGGTTTCCCCTAAATCTAATACATCTAGGCGTATTTTCATATCAATTAACTGCCTTTCATA
>CAZETC010000004.1:8581-9791 GCA_964515435.1 uncultured Candidatus Nitrosotenuis sp. | reverse complement strand
GTTCTAGGCGTGACAGATAGGCAGGGTCTATACCTTTTTGCTGCGTAAATGCCTTGATTTTACTGTAAACTATCATGCCAAAGATCCCAACAAGGAAGGCGACAGCCACCCCAACTATCACCTGGGGGTCAGGAATCTCTACTAGCATCACCTACCCAGACTTGATAACGTGATTTATCGTGATAGGCCAACATAATTTCACATTTTACATCATCGACAATATCATCCACAATCACACCATTACAAAACAACTCTTCTCAAGGCACACGACGTATCACATACCACACGCTTGGCGGACGAGTTTGTCAATGATGTTTATCACCCGTTCTTCTCTTTCTGGGAACACATCACTACCTTTTATCACAGAAACCTGCTCTGCGAGTCTGGATATCACATCAACATCATCAGGAAGCAGGATCCCTAAACCCCGAAGCAAAACTATCGAGTAGTACAACCCCATCAACTTGTCCCTTGATTGGCTCACCTGCCTGAAATAAGCCCCTTTTGAGATGTCAAAATCGAATTCGGAGAGGTTTTTTCGTTTTAAAATTATTTGAATTTGTCGCTCAGTAAACAGGGATTTTTTGATAATTTCTTTAATTATATTACTAAAACTAGGTTCTTCAAACTCTACCATAGCTATACAGATATGTATACCACATACCAATTAAACTTTAAAGTAATCAGGGTAAACGTCAGACATGGGTAAAGTAGAACAATACTTGCAGGCACAACGCAAGAAGAAACCCGCATTACTCTTTGTCCTAATTGACTCTGAGGTTTCAAAGATCAAGGAGTCTGTCAAACTTGCCAAAAGCGTAGAAAAGATTGGGGCGTCTGCAATACTGATCGGGGGCTCATCTGCAATTGATCAGTTAGAGATGGCCGAAGTTGTAAAAACTGTCAAAAAATTCGTAAAAATTCCAATAATTTTGTTCCCAGGCAACGTGACGGGCGTAGTCCCTCACGCAGATGCCATCCTGTTTAGCTCGTTGATGAATTCGGAAAACCCGTACTATATCACACAGGCACAAGCCTTGGGTGCGCCAAGCGTCCTAAAGTTCGGCCTAGAGCCGCTCCCTACGGCATATGTCATAATTGGCGAGGGAACAACCGCGTGGTTTGTGGGCTCTGCCAGAGCAATTCCGTTTGACAGGGGGACCATTGCGGCAGCATACTCACTTGCGGCTCAATTCCTAGGTATGAGGTT
>CAZETC010000004.1:7102-8571 GCA_964515435.1 uncultured Candidatus Nitrosotenuis sp. | reverse complement strand
ATCTGGAGGCGGGCTCTGGTGCAAGAGAAAGTGTCCGCCCAAAGATGGTAAGCACGGTCAGGAAGGTCTTCAAGGGATTTCTCATTGTTGGGGGCGGAATTCGTGACGCCAACACCGCAAGAGAATTGGTAAAGGCAGGAGCCGACGCCCTGGTGATAGGAACCATGCTTGAAAAGGAAAAGAACAGCCTAAAAAAACTAGCCGAAATAGCAAATAGCATCAAGAGCCCAAGGAACTAACATGTCAGAAAACGCCGCGGTCTCCCGCATTAAGGGGGTTCCAATGCCTGATCATTATCTGGATTACTACTCACAGATCTCTGAAAAAACATACCAGACCTTTGAGAAGGCAGCAGAGGCAAAATCGACCCTAGCCGACTCTTCTGGAATAGTCGAGCCGAAAATCGCATTTGATCTTGCGGATCGCGTTGCAAAGATGCACGACATCGACATTGCAGAGCCTTTGCGTGAGCTGCTCAAAACAAGGGGCAAGGAACTCGCTGCACTTGATCTGTCAAAAAGCATTGCGGAAGGCAGGTACCACCCACCAGAAACCCCACTCGAGGAGAGACTTGACAACGCAGTGCGCGTAGGACTAGCAATAGTCACAGAAGGAGTTACCATCGCCCCACTTCAAGGAATCTCTAGCGTAACCATAAAGAAAAACAGGGACGGCTCTGAATATCTCTCGGTTTCGATTGCAGGACCAATGCGTTCTGCTGGAGGCACAGAGTCTGCCGTAACCATGCTGATCGCAGATCATGTGCGGCAGGTCGCCGGACTGGGGAAATACCAAGCAAACTCGTTTGATGACGAAACTGGAAGGTTTGTCGAGGAGTTGAGAGTCTATGAAAGGGATGTCGGCAGCTTCCAGTACCACGTCCCAGACGAGGACATTGTGACTGTAATAACAAACCTTCCAGTGGAGCTTGACGGCGTAGACACCGACCCAAACGAGGTGGTAAACCACAAAAACATGGTAAGAATCAAGACCGACCGGGTTCGGGGGGGAGCCTTACGGGTACTAAATGACGGCTTGATTGGACGCGCAAAAAAACTGCTCAAGAGAATCGAGCTGTATGGACTTGACGGCTGGGATTGGTTAAACGATCTCAAAGGCGCAGTCCAAAAAGCCGACGAGGAAGGCTCGGCTGCAAAGAGACTAAGAGAGGTAATCGCAGGAAGATCCGTCCTATCAATGCCAAACAAGATTGGCGGATTCAGGCTGAGATATGGTAGGTCTTGCAACACCGGCTTTGCCGCGGTTGGAATTCACCCAGTCGTGGCCGAAATACTAAATCACACAATTACCGTCGGAACCCAAATCAAACTTGACGTCCCAGGTAAGGGCGCGACAGTGGCCTTTGTCGACTCGATTGAGACCCCAACTGTCCGGCTCAAAAACGGCAACGTCGTCAAAATTCAAAACGTGGAGCATGGGGTCAAAATCAAAAACGAGATAGAAAAGAT
>CAZETC010000004.1:4155-7092 GCA_964515435.1 uncultured Candidatus Nitrosotenuis sp. | reverse complement strand
AAAAGATTCTGTACCTAGGCGACATTCTGATTGCATTCGGGGATTTTTTGGAAAACAATGCCCAGCTAATTCCATCTGGATACGTGGAGGAGTTCTGGATCGAGGAAATTTTACAAAAAACAACAAGCTACCCCGAACTTGGGGAATTTGTGAACAGGACGCCAAGCCTTGAGGAAGCACTAGGGATCTCACTTGACTTCCAAATACCACTACACCCAAAATACCTGTTTTATTGGGAACAGATATCGCCAGACGAGCTCAGGCAGCTATTACAGCCAACATCAATAGAGCAAACCACAATCAAATATCCCAAAGCACTCAAGCCGATTTTGGAGAAGCTCGGAATCCCACACGAAATGTCTGACCATATAATATTGGGGGAGGAAGAGTCACAAATCTTCTACCAACTTTTGTTTGCAAACCCTGTCAAATTTGAAGGAGACACAACACCAAAAATAATTACAAACTCTTCTGGAATCAAGATAAGGCCCAAGTTTTCTGCCTCAATCGGAGTTAGAATCGGAAGGCCGGAAAAGGCAGCACCAAGACTCATGAAACCACCAGTTCACACGCTGTTCCCAGTTGGGGACAAGGGCGGCAGCACGCGTGATCTGCTCAAGGCTATGTCAGGCGGCTTTTACTGTAACATATACAACAGAACCTGCAAAAACTGCAACGAGCCGTCAATTAGCATAAACTGCCAGAAATGTGGCAACCGAACACAAATAGAGCACACATGCCCGCTCTGCAGAGCAACGCTCGAGTCCAACGTTTGTCAAAAATGTAAGAAAAAGGCGCCAATTCACTCCTTCAAACCATTCCCGCTAAAAGAGAAAATAATCATGGCGCAAGAAAAAACCGGAATTCGTGTCCGAGAACCATTCAAGGGGGTAATGGAGCTTATCAACCAAGACAGAATCGCAGAGCCGCTTGAAAAGGGGCTGATAAGACAGCATCACGACCTGACGGTATTCAAGGACGGAACGGTACGATTTGACGCGACAAATTCGCCCCTGACACATTTTAAGCCATCATGGATTGGGACATCGCCCAAAAAACTAAACGAACTGGGTTACACGCATGACATCGACGGCAGGCCCCTGACAAACCAGGATCAGACCGTCGAAATCAAAATGCAGGACATAATAATCCCGTTTGAAAGTGGCAAGTACCTAGTCCAAGTTTGCAAGTACCTAGACACGGAGCTGGAAAAGTTCTACGGCAAGACATCATTTTACAACGTCAAAAACATAGACGAGCTAATTGGGCATCTGATAATCGGACTTGCTCCACACACATCTGTCGGGATTGTCGGCAGAATAATTGGATACACCGAGACGCACGTCTGCTTTGCCACGCCGAACTGGCACTCTGCAAAACGACGCGACGCAGACGGCGATGCCGACTCTATCATGCTTCTGATGGATGCCCTGCTAAACTTTTCACGCCAGTTCCTATCCGACAAGATAGGCGGCCTCATGGACGCCCCGCTTCTGGTCCAACCGACAGTCCTGCCGCACGAATCCCAGCCTCAGGCACACAACTTTGAGGTTGCAAAAAAACTACCGCTGGAGTTTTTTGTAGATACCCTACAAAGGAAAAAGGCATCAGAGGTAACAAGCATCGAAATCATCAAGTCGCGCCTTGAAACGGAGGCACAGTTTTACGGATATTACTTTACGCATTTCACCACAACGCTAACCACCTCACGTTCACGCAGCGCATACTCGACACTTGGTTCGATGCTTGACAAATTTGACATGCAAATCAGGAACGCAGAACTGATAAACGCAGTTGACACAAATGAAATCGTCACAAATGTAATCACGACGCATCTTGTGCCAGACATAATTGGGAACCTGAGGGCATATGGAAGACAAAAGTTTCGATGTACCTCGTGCGGGAGAAAATACAGAAGACCCCCGTTATTGCAACACTGCATTTGTGGCAAGGATCTCATCCAGACCATCACTAGGCCATCAATTGAAAAGTATCTGAGACTTGCAAAAAGGTTGGTTGAAAAGTACGAGGTCGGGCCATACCTTGTGGGAAGAATCTCCACATTAAGCGATGAAATAGATCTGGTATTTGGAAAAAGGAAGGGTGACCAGCTACTTCTTACTGACTATAATTAACGGAGCTTCACGTATTCGTAGGCGCCCAGCTTGTTATCAAAACAGTATCGGACCTTTTGATAGTCCTTTCTGAATGCTTTAACTTTGGTTGCGAGCTTTTTTGGGTCGTTTTTGTCGACGACAATTTTTTTGATAAACCTTGCAATCTCCTTCATTTCTGACTCTTTCATGCCTAGCCTTGTCAGTTCGGACACGCCGAGCCTGATTCCGCCTGGGTGGAAATAGTTTCGTCCAGCCTTGATATCACCTGGAATGAGCTGCCTGTTTACTATTATGTTTGCCTTTTCGAGGTCAGCCTCTACTTTGCCACCGTCAGAATACTCCAAAACATTCACTGCGATTTGGTGCGATTTTGTAAAGCCGCGTTTTTCGCCAAGCACCTTAAAACCATTTTCGCTTAGTGCCACTGCCAGTGCCTTTGCGTTTTTTATGACCTGCCTTGCATAGTCTTTGCCAAATTCCAAGGCCTCTGCAAACGCAATCGCCTTTGCCGCCATGTGGTGAATGTGATGGCTGCTTGTAAGTCCAGGAAACGTCGCCTTCTTTATGGCCTCGCCATATTTCTCATATGACAGCACAAGGCCTCCTTGGGGGCCAAACAAAGTTTTATGAGTGCTCATCGTCATGGTATCGGCCCCCTCCCTTAGGGGATCTTGGAATTGCCCCCCCGCGATCAAGCCAGCAACATGAGCCGCATCATAATTTATGTGGATGTTGTGGCCCTTGAGAAAGTCTGACAGCTCCTTTACTGGGTGCGGGAACAAAAAGAGCGAGCCGCCAAACATTGCCATCTTGGGTAACC
>CAZETC010000004.1:2128-4145 GCA_964515435.1 uncultured Candidatus Nitrosotenuis sp. | reverse complement strand
GCTCCTTTTTACCATGGGAGATGTGTCCTCCGGCTGGAATCGACGGCGCAATCATTATGTCACCTGGACTTGTAAACGCGGAATAGACCGCTAGATTAGCTACAACGCCTGAAATTGGTCTTACGTCTGCAAACTCTGCCCTATAGAGCTTTTTTGCAAGGTTCATGCACTCTATCTCTACTTTGTCGATGTAGATGCATCCGGCATAGACGCGCTCTCCAGGCCAGCCCTCTGCGTAACGGTTGCCAAAATCAGAGAGCAACGCCTCACGGACAGCCGGGCTGGGCACGTTTTCACTCGCTATGAGGGGGATCGAGTTTTCAAACCACTCATTGTGCTCCTCCAGATCTGCTAGAATCTTTTTGTAGGAATCCTTGTACGAGGATTTGGCCATGTGTTTGCCAGTTTATTGTCCCAATTTAAAAACAACGATTGAAAAAAACCCAAGATCGCTACGGCCCATTTGAAATAGGTGGAATTTGCAAAGTATAAAAAGGGAAAAAATAGAATTTCTTCATTATGAGTATCCAAGGACCGAGAGGAACAATGCCCGTAGTTCTGTTAAAAGAAGGCTCGACTGAAAACAAGGGCCGTGAGGCACAGAAAAACAACATAGCGGCAGCCAAGATAATTGCCGAAATTGTCCACAGTAGCCTTGGGCCAAGGGGAATGGATAAAATGCTCGTTGATAGTTTGGGCGACGTTACAATTACAAATGATGGGGCAACGATTCTCAAAGAAATCGATGTCCAGCACCCGGCAGCAAAGATGCTGGTGGAAATTTCCAAGACAACCGACAGCGAAGTAGGGGATGGGACCACATCTGCAGTAATTCTGGCGGGGGCCTTGCTTGAAAACGCCGAGTCTCTGATAAACCAAGACGTCCATCCAACGATTATAGTAGACGGATACAGAAAGGCATCAAAAAAGGTCTTACATTATCTAAAAGACATTGCAGAGGAGGTGTCTGCAAATGACAAATCAATTCTGCTAAAGATTGCAAAAACCTCGATGCAGACAAAGCTGGTAAGAAAAGAGTCTGATCACCTTTCGGATCTTATCGTAAAGGCAGTCATCTCCGTGGCTGAAAAAGAAACGGGCAAATTCATAGTAGACCAGGATGATGTCAAGGTGGAAAAAAAGGCTGGCGGTTCAATGAGGGACTCGATACTAATCGAGGGCATTGTTCTGGACAAGGAAGTAGTTCACAGCGGAATGCCAAAGAAGATAGCCGATGCTAAAATTGCCCTAATAAACACCGCACTTGAAATCGACAAAACAGAGTTTGACGCAAAAAT
The DNA here is from genome assembly GCA_964515435.1 of uncultured Candidatus Nitrosotenuis sp. Classification (GTDB taxonomy): domain Archaea; phylum Thermoproteota; class Nitrososphaeria; order Nitrososphaerales; family Nitrosopumilaceae; genus Nitrosotenuis. The sequence goes on along the minus strand of CAZETC010000004.1, from coordinate 2,847 downwards.
CAACATCTCAAACCCGCAGCAAATGAAGACTTTTCTTGATGAGGAAAACAGGATGCTCAAAAACATGGTAGACAAGGTAATCGCCTCTGGCGCAAATGTCCTCTTGTGTCAAAAAGGAATCGATGACATGTCACAGCATTATCTGGCAAAGGGGGGAATTCTGTCGGTAAGACGCGTAAAAGAAAGCGACATGACAAAACTCGCAAGGGCAACAAGTGCAAGAATTGTCACAAACCTTGACGATTTGTTTGAAAAAGATCTTGGTTCGGCTCAACTAGTAGAGGAGAGAAAAATCGAAGAAGATAGATGGGTCTTTGTCGAGGGATGCAAGAATCCAAAATCCGTAACCCTGTTGCTCAGGGGAGGCTCTCAGAGAGTAGTTGACGAAGTTGAAAGATCAGCCCACGATGCAATAATGGTAGTAAAAGACGTCATGGAGAACCCCTCAATTGTAGGAGGCGGCGGAGCTCCGGAGATATATGCCGCAACAAAGCTGAGGAGCTGGGCAAAATCTCTGGAGGGACGTGAGCAGCTTGCAGTAGAGAAATTTGCAGATTCGCTTGAGGAAATACCACTGACACTTTCCGAAAACGCCGGAATGGATCCAATCGACACTCTGACCAATCTCCGCTCAAAACAGCTAAAGGGAGAAAAATGGTCGGGAATCGACGTCATGAAAGCCAAGCTGGGAAATATGAAGACACAAGACATAATCGAGC
>CAZETC010000004.1:1252-2118 GCA_964515435.1 uncultured Candidatus Nitrosotenuis sp. | reverse complement strand
ACTAAATGGCGTAATTGTTTTTGAAAATGAATTAACAAGCGACATTGTAGAGCCGCTAGCAGTAAAAAACCAAATAGTTTCATCCGCAACAGAAGCCGCATGCATGATTCTAAGAATTGATGATGTTATCTCAATCGCCAAGTCTGCTGGTCCTCCAGGAGGCCCAGAAGGTGGAATGCCAGGAATGGGTGGAATGCCTGGCATGGGCGGCATGGGCGGAATGCCGGGAATGGGCGATATGGGTATGGGCGAGATGTAGTTAGGCCAAAAAAACATCAAACGTTTATTTCCCAACAATTTGCAACCCAACCAATGGGTGGAATCACTAAGGCGATTAGTGTAACCAAATATGCATATTTGATAGCGTTATTCGCGTTGTTGTCTGGCATTTTCTATCCTTTCATTCAGGGGGGAACGGCTGACTATACCGTATCTGGAATCGTTATTCTCTTTGTGGGCCTGGCAGGAACGGTTCTGGTCTACAAGGCTGCAACGTCGGACAAAAGGCGTGGCATCTATATCGGAATAGGATTTGGTCTGGTTGCGATATCGCTTGTCTTTATCCTGCAGTTTACTGCAAGACCGATATTCTAGACATCAAAGTACAGATAGAACTCGTGTGGATGGGGTCTAATTGAGATCTCGCGGTGATCCTTTCTCTCAAGCTCTATTATTTTGTCAATTATGTCGTTTGAGAAAATTGGGGTGAGGAACTTGCGGTCGCTTTCCAACTCGTCTAATGCTTCCCCTAAATTGGCTGGAACCATTTTGATTCCGCGCTTTACGCGCTCTTCTTTTGTCATCTTGTAAATGTCTTCAAGTACTGGGTCGCCAGGATCGGTCTTTTTCTTTACGCCGTCAAGGCC
>CAZETC010000004.1:0-1242 GCA_964515435.1 uncultured Candidatus Nitrosotenuis sp. | reverse complement strand
GGCAAGTATTGCTGAAAAGACCAAATATGGATTGGCCGATGGATCTGGGGCTCTATACTCAAATCTTTTTAGAAACGCATGTTTTTCGCCCCTAAAGTGCTCTGGCACTCTGATTGCGGCAGATCTGTTACTTGGGCTCCAGGCAATGTAGACAGGTGCCTCATAGCCTGGCACTAGTCTATGATACGAGTTTGTAGTCGGGTTTGTAATTGCACAAAGTGCTCTTGCATGGCTCAGTATGCCCCCACAAAAGTATCTCCCAGTCTGGCTTATCTCGTCTTTAGCGTCCTTGTCAAAGAACATGTTTTTTCCGTTCTTCCACAAACTGACGTTTGTGTGCATTCCAGAGCCAGCATCCATTGATACGGGCTTTGGCATCATGGTTGCAACCTTGCCAAATTTCTGGGCGATGTTTTTTACAGCATACTTGTAGGTCTGAGCGCCATCTGCTGCATTTGTCAAATAATCATACCTGATGTCTATTTCACATTGGCCTGCGGTTGCGACCTCGTGGTGATGATTGTCGCACAAAATTCCAAAGTTCTCGTTTAGCACATCTACGCACTCGTTTCTAAACTCAGTCAGAGTATCAGAAGGCGTGCTTGGATAGTATCCTTCCTGCAATCCCATCGGATAACCAGTCCCTTCTTGGCTCCATGGCGCCTCTTTTGATTCAATGGAGTAGGACTGGCCCTTGTATGGCGTTAGGACATCCCACTGTACTTTGTCAAATACGAAAAATTCTACTTCGGGGCCCCAATAGCTAAAATCAACGCCCTGGGTTTTCAGATACTCCTCTGCTCTTTGTGCGATTCCCCTTGGGTCGCGCTCTAGCCTTCCGCGGCCGCGTCCCCAATAGATGTCACAAATCAGTCGCGCAGTCTTTTTTTCAGTTACCCATGGAATTACTGCAAAGGTGTTCGGATCTGGTTTTAGGACAAGATCCGAGTCATCGACGCTTGTGAATCCGACAATTGACGAGCCGTCAAGTTTTGGGAGTCCGTCCATCATCTGATCGGGAGTAAAAGTGGCAGCTGAAATCGTTGTATGGTGGTATCTTCCAACGAGACTTGAAAACTGTAAATCGATAAACCTGATGTCCTCGTGTTTGATCTTTGCAAAAACTTCGTCAGCGGAATATTTTATTTGGGTTGTTTCACCGTGAGTTACTTTATATGGCAAGCTAGTTCCTTCACGTTTACACGAAAAATCCCAGCATTTAAGGATTCAGGTGATTTCATG
>CAZETC010000003.1:28387-31506 GCA_964515435.1 uncultured Candidatus Nitrosotenuis sp. | reverse complement strand
GAACAAGTAGATTTAAACTTATTTTTTGATCTTGAACGAGTTTTGCGCAAGGTTAATACTTAAAAATAGATTTGGAAAGCCGTGCGCCGGTTTCTGCTTGCTTTGTTGCTCATTTTTTCCGTTTCGTACGCCAGTTTTGCATTTGCCCAAGAACCAAGATTTTCAACATATCACGAGTTAGCTTCTGTAATTGTCGATCAAAGAATATCAAACAACGTCACGGCATCAGTTTCCCTCCAGACCACTAGTATCAATGAGTTCCAAGTCCCACCAGAGCTTGACGCAAAGATTCGAGACAACACAGAGATCGTAGCAGTAGTGATTACAAACGAAGACCAGTGCGTGCTTGGAGTGCACGAGCAGGTTTGTGTTTTGGTAAACAGCAAGAGGACGCCCGGTATCGGAATCACAGAAACGCAGGGCAATGCAAGAGAAATCGGCGACTCGCTTATTGGCGACATAAATTTCGCCTTTGGCCTCAATGCGCAATTCCATTCTGTCTTTTTGCATTATGACGACAAGTCAAACAAGGCACTTGAAACCACGGGTGAGGTTTCAGGTGCTGGAACCGTATCGGCCGTGTATACTGCGCCAATTCAGAACACCGACTATATGTTCACCAAGATTTCTGGAGTTTTGATCCCAAGGCAGATAAGAGAGCTTGGCGGCTTTTACGACACGGCGCTGGTTCTTGCAAAAGACGACATCTCGAGGATGGCATTTACCATTTTGCCAAAGGGCGAGGGCTCCATTATGCAGCTAAAGGTATCTCGTAATTACCCTAACGCCGCAAAAGACATGACGTCCGTTAAGCCACTAGATTTTCTCAAAGTTGATCAGATAAAAAAATCAGACTATTATTCGGTCGGGTTTTTCCCGTTAAATTCCCTAGTTCACGTGGTCATACTGCCGCTTGACAACCTCACCAAGGCTCACGCAAATTCCGTCATAGAGCCAACACTAAAAAATGGCGAAGTGATCCCCTCTGATCTCACAAAGAGCGGCTGGTTCTTTAATTCAGAGTCGGGTCAGAAAATAGATGCGGTGTATCTTTTTGGCAAAGAGTTTTCTGCAAACCGTGACAATTTAGAAATCACGTTTAGTAAACAAGCCAAGCCGCAAACAGATGTGAAATTCGATGAATCCTACATACTGATTGGGATTGGTGCAGTGGCCGCAGCTGCTGCAGCATATTACTTGAAGGGATTCAGGACAAAGAAAGCCTAGAGTACCAGTACAGCGGCTGCAAAAACGGTGGTCCATCTGCCCTTTGTGTCCCCCACTGCTGTTTGCGTTATGTTCATGGATTTGTAAATCTGGCCTGAGATCTTCCATTGCTGTCTTTTTTCGTCCCAGCTTCTATCGATTTCGAACTTTATTCCAAGCGAGGAGGCCAGCATCTGGGCTGCGATGTCTTCTGCGTAGTCGCCTGCCTGTTTTTCGTTTTGCCCGAATGCCTCGTATTCTGATAGGTATCCGTATCGCTTTTTGTCAGACGGCTGCGCTATCCCGACAGATGCCGAGATGAGCCTGTGCGGCTCGTTTGTCTGGTTTCTAGAATAAATGGTAAAGAGAACCTGCCCAGGCCTTATCAGTTTGAGGCCATCTGATTTTGAGACGAGTTTTGCCCCCGGAGGAAAGATGCTTGATATCAGAACTATGTTTGTTCCTGCAATACCTGCATCCCTTAATGCGTACTCAAAACTTGTGAGCCTGTCTTCGTGGACGCCCTTCCCTTTTGTGAGGAATAATTTTTTTGCAACTAAATCAAGCAATTGTTTTTTTGAAATTGTTTTTTATTATTTATACTTTTGATTATAGCTTGGCCAGGTCCTCAGCTATTTGATTTCCGTGTTTTTGGACGTCAAAGTCTCGAAAGATTTTTCTCACCATCCCGTTTTTGTCGACAAGAAAGGTCGAGCGCTTGGCAAGGCCTGCCATGTTCATCCCTGCGTACTGCTTGCATACCTGTTTTTTTGTGTCGCTTAGGTGCAGATATGGAATCTTGTACTCTGATACGAATTTTACTTGGTCTTCTATTGTGTCTACTGATATTGCAAAGAGCACAGAGCCAGTCTTTAGGATTTCACCGTATGATGATATGACGCTTTTTGCCATCTCAAAGACCTTTTTTGACGGGCACATGAACAGATGGTTTTTAGGATAAAAGCAAAGCGCGACGTTTTTTGCATTTTTGTATGACGATAGGCTCACCGTGCTTCCATCACTTGCAGGCAGCTCAAAGTCAGGTGCGCTTTCTCCTTCTTGCATACTATTGATACACACATTTAATATTTAATCAAAGCCCCAAAAATTCATGATTGATATTCCAATGATTTGGTTTGCCTTGGACAACATTTTCAGGTCCGAGGGGTTTATCGTAGGATACTATGTCTTTACAGTGGCGACATCACTCCTCCTAATCAAAGAGACGAAAAGGCGCGTCCTTGAGTTGGCAAAGGGATCAAAGTCAATCATCTATGCGCCAATCTCATTTGGAATGTTGATTGCGTATCTTGTTTTGGTGTATCCACATGCGGAAAAGATACCTGTTTTGAACTGGAGCTGGCTTGGCTACAACATCGCGTTTGGACCGTTTGCAGAGCAGGGGTTCTGGGGAATTGTGCCGTTCATTCCACTTTTGGTATACATGTTCATCCACATCAATTTTGTAGAGGAGCTTTACTTTAGAAAATCAAAAAAGATGGTGCTGGCCTGGGCAGCTGCGCACATAGCCATGGGCATCAAGGTACACATGGCAATAATGCTAATACCAGTTGGATTTTTGTTCAAGTACATCTACGACAAAAAAGGAATAAACCATTCGTATGCGATGCATTTTGCGACAAACATATTTGTCGTAATTGCGCTATTTCTTACGCTTATCAGATGATTTTTCAGGCTTTGGTCCCTGAGTCAAGAGCCTGTATCCTAGAAATCCGCCAATGCAAAAGTTCATCACCCCGACTATCACAATCATGAATTCTAGAGGTTTTATGATGACCATGCCGGCCACTATCCCCCAGATCCCAGCTACAAAAAACAATATTGTTAGAACTTTGAGCTTTTTTGGCGGTAACCACTTCATTTACCGGATTTTCTATGCCACACTATTAAAG
>CAZETC010000003.1:23366-28377 GCA_964515435.1 uncultured Candidatus Nitrosotenuis sp. | reverse complement strand
AATATAGCTCAGCCTGGCAGAGCATCGGTTTTGTAAACCGAGGGTCAAGGGTCCAAATCCCTTTATTGGCTTTAACTAAAACACAGTACCTTATCAAACCATGGCTAAAAATCGGAAACTTTGATCACATAAAAGCAAATTCAATTTAACCCACGTCTTTACTAGCCTCTTTTTACTCAATAACAGCAATTGGTACCAAAAAACCCCTCAAAGCCACGATACAGGATTAAGCTAATTCCAATCAGACAGATTCGCGTCTGGGACGAAGCCCAGGCACGCTCACTTGACAGAGAGGGCATACGTGAGCTCGCAAGATCAATCAGAACTGAAGGCTTGCAGAACCCGCCCATGGTTCAGAAAAATGGCCGCGGATTTCTCCTAATGTCTGGCCAGAGGCGCTTTGCAGCACTGAAGCTCCTCAAGGCAAGAAAAGTGCCTGCTTTGGTTCTAAGAAAAGGATATGATCTCGAAAATGCAAAGGCCGCATCCATAGTGGAAAACATTCACCGCAAAAGCATGAAGCCAAAGGACATGGCAAGATCATGCAGCTTCCTGGTAGAAAAGATGGGGGTTGCAAAAGGCGCCCGTTCTCTTGGCATTTCCTCAAAGACATTCAAAAAATATGTAGGATTTGCAGCGCTTCCTGAAAAGATAAAGAACCTTGTCCCAAGGACCATATCGGGCAGTATTGCGATCAGGTTAAACCAAATAATTCCAAATGTCCCAAAGGCAATAAAAATAGCAGAAAGAATTTCAAGACTCGATGCAAGAACACAAAAGGCATACCTCAAGGCACTTGCAAGACACCCCTCTGCAAACCATCGCAGACTGCTCAAGCAGGCAAGGTTGATTGCAGTAAGAAAAACAATGCCGCTAACCTTATCGACTAGTGCTGCAAAAAAACTGGAAAGGATATCATCGCACAGAGACAAAGACCCAGAAAGACTTGCCCAGCAGATAATAATCTCGTGGCTCTCAAAGAAACGCAGATAGTTTGTGGCAGTAATTTGTTCCAAGGCATAACTTTGGCGTTCTAAGGGTTTATTAGTGGTAGAAAAAACCTCAAACACATCAGGCTATAATGACGGAAATCAAGCAATGAGCTTTTTCTCTGTCATTGCTTAGGTAAGTAAATTGACAACATTCGAAGAACTAGGAATAAAAAAATCGATAATCGATGGATTAAAAGAGATTGGGTTTGAAGCGCCATTTCCAATCCAAGAGGCAACTATACCTGTTTTGCTCGCAGGGCGCGACGTCATAGGCCAAGCACACACAGGAACCGGCAAGACGGCCGCATATGCCATCTCGATGTTGCAGGGCATAGAGCCAAACAAGACAATCCAGGGATTGATACTAGCGCCGACAAGAGAGCTTGCAGTACAAATAACTACAGAGTTCAAAAAATTTGCAAAACACACCGGAATCAAAACAGTTGCGATTTATGGAGGACAGGGAATAGGTGTGCAGCTCCAGGCATTAAGGCACGGGGTGGAAATTGTGGTAGCGACACCTGGACGACTAATTGATCATCTAAAACAGGGCTCACTTGAGCTCAACAATGTAAGATACACAGTGCTTGACGAAGCAGACACGATGCTCGACATGGGATTCATTGATGATATTCGGTTCATACTCGAGCTTACTCCGGTAAACAAGATAATGTCTCTGTTTTCTGCGACCATGCCGCCAGAAATTCTCAGACTTGCAGAAGACTATCTCAACAACCCAAAGCAGTTTTTGCTTGATGCCGATGACCTATCAGGGGAGGGAATAGACCAGTCATTTCTAGTACTAAAGGACAGGGAAAAAATGCATTTTCTCACACGATTCATTAATGAAAACAAAAAGGGACAGACTGTCGTGTTTTGCTCAACAAAGAACAGGACCCGAGACGTTGCTCGCGCACTGCGACAAGAAGGATTCAACTCGGTTGCAATTGAGGGCGACATGTCCCAGCACAGACGCGAACAGTCTATGTCGCAGTTCAGGCGGGGACAAGCAGACATTTTGGTCGCAACCGATGTTGCAGCAAGGGGAATCGATGTGCCGCAGGTAGCACTAGTTGTCAATTACGATGTCCCAAATCAGGAAATGGTTTACTTTCACAGAATTGGCAGGACCGCAAGGGCAGGTGCCCAGGGAAGGGCAATCACACTGGTGTCATATTCTTCGATTGGTGATTTCAATCTCATAAAGCAGCAGATCAAAGTCAGCATGACTGACCTAAACGAAAAGATGGGTATCATAGTAGACATACCGGACCCACTCAAGAGACAGGTCGGACCGCGCCGAACATTCTCCCGCTCTGGAGGAGGATTCAGCAGAGGTGGTGGAGGATTTAGAGGTAGAAGTGGCGGTGGCAGCTTCAGAGGTGGGGGAAGATTCGGTGGCGGAGGCGGCAGCTTCAGAGGTGGCAGCAGAGGCGAATCAAGATTTGGAAGAGAGCCAAGACATGACAGAAGATCCGACAGAAGTGATTCTGGATTCGGCAGGGAAAGATTTGATAGAGGATCAAGACCTGAATCGAGGTTTGGAAGAGAGCCAAGACATGACATGGAGTCAAGATTTGACAGGGCGCCAAGACCGGCAAGAGAATTTGAGCATAGAAACTCCGGACACACCAGCGCCCCAAGGCACCATGCACCAAAAAGGCCAGCTCATCGACGACGTTGGTAATCTTTTTAAAAAGTGAGTTGTGGTAAGAAACAATGGAAATTGGTTTTGTTTTGCTGAACTGCGACCTAGGCGCCGAGGAATATCTGCTGGACGAAATAAAACAGATTCCAGAGGTAAAGCAGGCATATCTGACATTTGGGGCCTATGACATCATAATCGAGATACATGCAAAGTCGCCAGAAGACTTTGACAAGACGGTTTCAAACAAGATACGACGCCTCTCAAGGGTGATGAGCACGATGACTCTCAAAGTGCTCATCTCAAAACAAAAGTAATCTTTTTCGTGAATCCAGATGGAAAAAATCCAATATTCCGGAACAGTCTGGGCGATAAACCACAACAACCCGGAGCCACTTGTGAACCACTGCCTGAAAAAGCTGCAGGACTATGGCATAAAAAAAGAGGACATTCGCCTCACCGACGCACCTGAAAACGTTCAGGTCGGCGAGATAGTAGTTGAGATATGGCCGTACCACCTTGATGTTGCACGCGTCCGCACAATTCGGAACGAGTCGTTTATCAGCGGATCCGTAATGCAGATAGAGCTCAAAGCCGACGAAGAAGGAAACTATATCGACTAGAAATATTCCGTGATTGATTTTTGTTTTAGCATTTTTAGAATCGTTCCCCTTTCCAGCCACTCTCTTTTGCTGACACTCATGTTTTTGCACGCAAGGTCTATTCCGTCATGTATGGTTTCTGTCAGAATAGCCGGCTTTGACATTGCTGCCCTGATTGCTTCCCGCACCTGCCACACCCCCACAGGTACTGCATACTCTGGCCTTATTTCGCGGAGTACCAGCGCACCTGCCTGAATTTTTCTTCTTTGGAGAAATTCTGCCACGCTGAGCCTTGCCGCAAAGTATGCCCCGGCTATTCCAGGATAGTGATCAAGTCCGCTTGCATCTTCGGCATCAGCTCCAAAACCCATCTCCCCCCTTTCGGTGTGCCAGGCCTCCTCCATTTCAAAGATCCACCTGTGCGGAAAAAGCAGGACGGAGTAAATATTCCCGAGATGCTCGTGCGTAAACACTAGGTTTGCGTCAACTTGCGAATATTCCAGTATCTCCGCAACCAGATTCTTTGATATCATGTCGTCTGTTGCAGTGATGCTCCATCTCGTAGGCACAAGCCTTCTTTTTTTGCCAAACATCCCAATCGAGAGGCATTTCTGGATTTTTGATATCTCGATTCCAGAATTGTACAGTTTTAGAATGGCATCCTCGGCACCCATATCCCTGTCGTAGTATGTTTTCTCAATTAGTTTGCTAGATGACATCCAAGACAGCTTCATCGTCCTTACTTCCCCTATCGGCCCAAACGGTGCGCTTTCGCCGTCAATCGTGGTGATTGGTATGGTGTTCTTGTGGAACGTTACGTCTGCATCTGGCGTGTTTTGTGCCATGGCAAGCTCCTGCAAATTCTCAATGTACCGACCTTGAGGATTTGACACTGAGACATTTTGAATTCCGCGAACCAAGCTCAGTCTGAAATTTACAATCTCCTCAAGTGATTTTCCGAGCCATTTTTCCGGCAGGTCAAGAATGCTGGTATTGCCGTGCATCGGAGGGACCATTGGGCCGACGCCGACCTTTGGGTATCCGTATGATCCGACAAACACGGACGGCGGGCTTGAGCCACTCACAGAATCTGACGAGAAAAGATTTCCGTATTTTGAAAGGTATTCTTTCCAGTGTTCCTCAATTGAGAGTCTAATGTCCCTTGCCGTCGGACTCAACATTTTCCTTTCTTTGTTGTGTTATTTATCATGAATTGTTGATGAATCGTAAACCGCAAATGGATTAAAATTCAAGCAGCCCCCAAGTGATTTGTGGCTGCAAAGAGAATAGTCTCGTTTCTTCCAAGTGCCACTGAGCTTATCTATGAGCTTGGCGCTGCAGACGATCTGGTGGGTGTGACGCACGAATGTATCTACCCCGAACAGGCAAGAAGCAAGCCGAGAATGATCGACTCGGTTTTTGATCCGGAAAAAATGTCGTCCCGCCAAATCGATGAAAAAATTTCCGAGCTTGCAAGAAACGGGCAGAGCATCTTCGTCGTGCACGAAGAGAACCTGAAAAAGGCAAACCCCGACATCATAATAGCACAAGGCACGTGCGCCGTTTGCTCTGCACATACAAACGAGGTCAATATGGCGCTGCAAATACTCCAGAACCGTCCACAAGTCGAGGTGCTTGATCCCCACAACATCAACGACATAATGTCAAGCGTCATGACAGTAGCAAAAAGAATTGGCAGGGAGGAGAAGGGCAAAAAACTTGTCGAGTCGTTGCAAAAAAGAATTGATTTTGTGTCATGCAAAGCACATAGC
>CAZETC010000003.1:18179-23356 GCA_964515435.1 uncultured Candidatus Nitrosotenuis sp. | reverse complement strand
GCACATAGCAGGCCCAATGTCTTGTGCATAGAGTGGGTCGAGCCGTTTTTTACATCAGGGCATTGGGTCCCGCAGATGATAGAGATCGCCGGAGGCACAAACCTGATAAGCACCGCAGGCGAGCACTCTAGGAAAATGACAATCGATGAGGTAGAGTCATCAGATGCCGACATCATAATCATGATGCCGTGCGGCTTTGACACAAAGCGAACCATGGGCGAGTGTTTGGCGTCTTTAAGAGACAATCGGAAATGGAACGGACTCCGCGCAGTGAAAAACGGCAATGTGTATGCGGTTGATGCAAACTCGTACTTTAGCAAGCCCAGCATACGTACAATTACCGGAATAGAGATTCTGGCAAAAATAATCCACCCCAGCGAGTTTTCATCACTTGTTGTCCCGGACGGATCGTATGAAAAGATAAAATTCTAGCTAGAATCGTGTTCCTCTAGGTCGTCTTCGTTGATAGTTTTTTTGCTTGGCCTTGTTGGTACGAATAGTATCGTCATGAGGTGATGCGGTTTTTGGCGTCTAATAGGAGAAGCGGATAAAAAATGTTCACTTGTGGTATGGTTTTGTTTTCAAGCCCAAACGAGTCAGAATGTAAACTAGAGGTTTGTGCAAATACAACACACAACATCTGATATCAGACCATGTCGTCATAATATCAAGAAAGGCCTGAATCCGAATCCCTTATCCTATCTCGTGACTTCCTGTCTTCTATGGTTCAGGCAGTTCTACCTAAATCTTGCAGCTACTCGAAAGTGATCTTGATGTTGTGTAAAGTACATACCCAAGTATTCCAATTGATGCCAACCTCAGCGGAATCTCATACATGGTCAGAAACGCCGTGGCAACCCCTCCCGCGGTTCCAAATGTCGATATGACTGCAAACCCAACAGGGCCGCAGCTGCATGCGCCTGCAGATGCGCCAACAAGTGAACCAAGGAATCCCCCGCTTGCCCCCCTTGTCTTTTGCAGTGATATGACAAGATAGACGCTCATTGGGATGGCAAGTGCCGAGAGTGCAGATACTGTGACTATTAGCGCAAACCCTACAACTCCATCAGACGGCACATGGAATGTAAAGTATGGCTCAAAGAAGACAAGCTCAGATAATGATGAAAGAAGGAACAACAGCCCTACAAAAATCGCGGCAGCCAATACCACATACCTGAAACTTGAAAACACTAGTTCGAAAGCATTTGCCAATTTTTAGCTGAGAATCAAAACGAGTTAAAAAGATTGTTCCAGATTTTTTCCACAGCCAATCCAATGCAGTACTTCCGTTCAAAAATAATGCAGCTTCATATGGTTTTGCCACAAGACCTCATATGGGGTCACATACCCGCAGTGCGTGCATGAAAACATCGAGTCCGTAGGCTTTGCCTTCTCTTGAGGCCTCTCGCGTAGTGATGTTATCATGATGACATCGCCTTTTGGCAGGACTCCATAGTTTGCAGTCTCGCCTATTGAGGCAAAAAACTCCTTTACAGCCTTGACTATTCTTTCCATTTCCAGTTGCTCGCCCCCTATTGGCGAGAGCATGAACTCGTGTATCTTCATGGACGGGATGGCGCCTACCCAGTCCGATACAAATACAGCAAGATCATGCTTGAGGTGCTCTACGTCCCTGCAGTCGATTGTGATCATAGGTTCGTTAACTTGTCTGGTGTTGGTAATATCATCATAACCACTGACATATCTCACAAAATTGCCGACTAGTTTTGAAATACCTTGCCAGAAAGCCTGTGGTTCAAGTACATTCTAAAGAACGCAATCGAGCCTAACAGAATCAAGGCAGCTATCAAAAAGGTCGCCGCATACTCGAATGATGTAGTCACAAAGCCAGCAGTAAGCGCGCCCCCAAAGACTCCCAGCCCGACCATCGAGCTGTTCACGCCAAGATATCTCCCTTCAAATCCCTTTGGAATGGTCTTGAAGAATAGAACCGAATTTGCCGTGCTGTACACGGAAAAGCCGACTACCATCATACACATGGAAAGGACTAGAAAGAGGATCATGTGAATTCCCGTAAACGCACTTACCAGAAATCCTGCGATCAGAATTCCGCAAATCCTTGGAATATATGCCATCATAGTCGAGCGCTCCTCTCCAAGCTTTGCAATTATTTTTGGTGCTACAAAAAATATCCCAGCCATGGTGCAGGTCTGGAGCAGGTATAGCGTAAAGACTGTCGAGTCAGTAAGCCCAAGGCTTTTGAGGAACGGAGTCAGCGCGGTAAAGTAGATGTTGCTTCCAAAATAAAATAAAAGGTTTGCCAGAAACAGAAATCCTATCTCGTGTGATGCCTTTCCTTTCAGTATCGCAATGATGTGCTTGTAGTCGTATATCTCAGGCATGCTGGGAAATACAAAATGATGTTGGAGTCTAAAGTGGCTGAAAACATAATGGATCCCCTGAATTGAGTGCGCTATAGCACTTCGCTCGATGTGGAAGTTTGTCTTTGTTATTTGGAAACTGGCTATCATGGCTATTCCAGTAAACGCCGCACACACTACAAAATACTGCCTGCTATCAAAGTAAAGGCTCCACACGGCGCCAATCAGCATCGCCCCGATGCTCCCAAATGTCGAAATGATTGACGTCCTGGCAAACAGCATACTCCATTGGTTGTTTAGGCTTGTTTCCATGACTAGCATCTGCGTCACCTGGCTTCGTGCAACCAAAAAGAATCCAACAAGTGGCGATATTATGTAGATTGGCTCAACACGCGAAGTGTAATACAGCCAAATGCAGCTAAGCAGGGTTATTGAAAATGACACTAGCAGGACTGCTTTTTTTGCGTGGTACTTGTCTAGGATTTTACCCCAAAATATTGAGCCAAGCGCTGCTGCACCATAATGAATGGCGATAAGCACTGAAACCTCGTTTATCCCCCCTCCTAGGGAAATTACGAACAGTGGAATCGCCGTGTGCAGCCCTTCTGCTGCGATATTAATTGGAAGGATGAACCAGATCCATCTTTTGTTAATTGGTTTCATTCATGTATTAGGGCAAAAGTCCGACTAATTTATCACGCATTAAAAATTCTTGCACAGACTGGTCGAATTTGAGGAGTTATTGTGTTCCCATTTCCATGCTTTCGGAGAGACTAATGTTATAGGATTGTTGCGTCACTTCTCCTTCGGTGTCGGTTTCATCGCTAGATGATTCTTCTTCGACAGCCAAGTCTTCTTCAAGCTCCATTTCATCTTCTGTCTCTTCCATCATTTCATCTTCTGTCTCTTCCATCATTTCATCTTCTGTCTCTTCCATCACTTCATCTTCTGTCTCTTCCATCACTTCGGTGTGTTCTGCCATGTAATCATCATGCATCTTCATCAGGTCATCGTGAGTTGGATCATGGTTTGCCACCCAACCGCGAAGAGATAGAACGTCAAGGCTTGATTCGTTCACACATGCTGGCCTCCAGTTGCTTGCCTTAAAGACCAGCGTCTGTCCTGTTTTGCATTGGATTTCATGTGGCTCGACTCCTGATACCATTTGTGCTAGCGGCGAATCGACAACTTCCATCATTTCTTCTTCCATCGTGTCTTCCATCATCTCGTCTTCCATCGTGTCTTCCATCATCTCGTCTTCCATCGTGTCTTCCATCATCTCGTCTTCCATCATTTCTTCTTCGGATGTTTCCTCTTCTACTGTCTCTTCCTCTGGGGCTTCCTGGGCAAGGACAGTAGGATCAAATGAGAATATCATCGAGGCCGTGGCTGCCAGCAATAAAAGCAATGCAAGTTTCTGCATTGATTTGCTTGGTCTGGCTCTGAATTTAACCTTTTTCAAAATGATAGAATAATAGTGATATTCCAAGTGATTTGCTATGAAAAGCGACTCTGAGACGTTTGGGATAGAAAAAGGACACGGAGAAGAGGCAGTCGAGTGGCTAAACGAAGAGGCAAGACTAGGCGATCTCAGCTTCGAGGCAAGACTTTACGGCCATGAAATTACGACACAGAACTTTGGGGCGTTTGAGCTGTTTTCATGGATTGGAGACGTGCAGGTTGCAAGAAGGTTAATAGTCAAGGCGAGCAAGCGCTTTAAGATCAAGGTGATAGAAGGTTCTTACAAGACAAGAGAGAAAACCTTCAAGCTAAAAAAACAGGATTATGGTATGATCAGAAAAGGCGACAAGGTGATTGGCTACATTGCACTTTCCGCACCAAGACTTGGTGGGAACTGGCAGGTAGACGCCGAAGAGCTTCGCTAACGCACAAATACTCCAGCACAAAAATCACAGCAATGCGAATTGGTATAGTTGGCACTGGCCTGCTTGGCAATGCAGTAGGCCTTAACATACTAAAACGTGGCCATACGCTTACTGCATACAACAGGACAAAGAGCAAGACTGCAGAGCTGCACAAAAACGGGGCAAGAATTGTCGAATCACCAAAAGAGGTAGCGGAAAATTCCGACATTGTATTTACAATAGTAAAAAACGCCGACGCTGTCCGCAAGGTTGCGTTTGGTGACAGCTGCATCGCATGTGGGATGCACGAAGGCCTCGTAGTGGCAGACATGAGTACGATAAACCCAGTTGCATCAAAAGAGATAGCAAAAGAATTTTCAAAACGCGGTGTCTCGTTTTTGGACACGCCAGTCATGGGAGGCCCTAACGTGGCAATTACCGGCGAGCTTGTCATGATGGTAGGCGGTGACAAAAAAATCTTTGAGAAATACAAGAAGATTTTTGACGACATAGCAAGCAAGGTCTTCTACCTTGGAGAAAACGGCACCGCGCATTCAGTCAAGCTAGTAATGAACCTCCAGATAGCAATGCTCGCACTTGCGATATCGGAGGGAATCACCCTAGCAAGGGGCGCAAACATACCGCCTGAGAAATTTTTGCAGGTTCTGAACTCGACTTACTTTAAGACTGGAATGAGTGAGAACAAGGCCTACAAAATGATAAAAGGAGACTTTACGCCCACATTTACGCTGGCAAATCTCAAAAAGGATCTGGACGCGATAAACGAAACGGCGCAGTCCTTTGGGTTGAGCCTGCCAATGGCAAAGCTGGCAAATTCCGTCTTCAAGGACGCCGAGGAAAACGGGCTTGGTGAGCTAGACTATACTGCGATTTTGTCGTATCTTAAGGAACACACCTAGTTCTTTTTTTTGACATATAGCCGGTACACAATGGCAACAGTAGCAAACAC
>CAZETC010000003.1:17654-18169 GCA_964515435.1 uncultured Candidatus Nitrosotenuis sp. | reverse complement strand
TAATTTGCACCGACTGCGGCAAAAAGATGTTCCATGAGAACGCGGATACACTAAAGATGGAAGAGTCAATACATAAAAAATTCTGCCGCAAAAAACCTGGTGATTCGTACAGCTACATGCACCGTGATCCAAAGCACATGTCTACCTTTGACTCTGAGCGGGCAGCCGATCAGGAAGGCAAATCGATTTTAAAGTAATGAGTGCAGACGAGATTTTCGATAGGGGTATAACAGAACTCAACTTGGGCAATTTCAAAAAGGCGCTAGTGTTTTTCGAGAATACTTTGGAGGCTGACCCACGGCATGTTATGGCGCTAATCAAAAAGGGAAATGTCTTGGGTAAGTTCGGAAAATACTCTGAGGCCATATCATCGTACGATACCGCACTAGGCATCGAGCCAAAAAACACCCTGGCACTTGTAAACAAGGGCCTTGCGTTACACTATCTGCAAAGATATGATGATGCCATATCATGTTATGATAAAATCCTGCAGCAGAAACCCGAGAGTGTCATCG
>CAZETC010000003.1:10211-17644 GCA_964515435.1 uncultured Candidatus Nitrosotenuis sp. | reverse complement strand
GCCCTATACAACAAGGCCTCAAGCCTTATTCGTCAAAACAAGACAAAAGAAGGCCTTGCAACGCTGGAGCACGTAATCAAGATTGATTTTTCATACAAATACAAAGCAAGGTTCGACGTGGATTTTGAAGATATCTGCAAAACCAATGATTTTAAAAGATTGGTTCTGTAACTACATTTAATATTTCAAAAGCAAAGCCAAAATTGTTGGCATTAGTCTATGATGTGGTAGTAGTCGGGGCAGGGCCTGCCGGTTCTTCTGCCGCGTTTTCCGCTGCAAAGACAGGCATGAAGGTAGCGCTGATAGAAAAAGAGGAAAGTGTCGCGCAGACAGTTAGAACTAGTGGTGTTACATGGATGGATAGCATCGAAGAGTTTGGGATTCCAGAGCATTGCTACAATCCAATCAAGAACTATACATTTTGCTCTCCAAACAACAAAGTCACGATGAGTAGCGCAACCCCAAAAGCGGCAGTACTTGATGTCAGAAAGACATACAGGTGGCTTGCAGAAAAAGCGCAAAAACAAGACGTCGAGATATTTCTTAATACAGCAGTAACTAGTGCGACAAGAAATCCAAACGGCATTTCATTGAGTACTGCAAAAGAAGAATTTAATGCAAAAATAGTAATCGATGCCAGCGGGTTTCAGACGGTGGTGGCAAAATCATTAGGACTCGTCTCACAGTGGAAGAGGTTTGGCGCCGGCGCAGAATATGAAGTCGAAGCTGAAACCGTCGATTCTGATACATGGTATCTGATGGTTGGACAGGAATATTCTCCTGCAGGATATGCATGGATATTTCCGCTTGGAGAAAAAACAGCAAGGATAGGAGTCGGTGTGGGAAAGCCCGAGTCCCATGTGGATCCCACCGAACGCCTAAAGGAGATAATGGAAAAACGACTCGGACCGATTGCAACGCTAGGTAAGATTACGCCGATTGAATTCCATTATGGCTTGATTCCAAACGACGGCCTTTCAAGAAAAACGGTTTATGACAGCTTGATTTTGGTAGGAGACACCGCAGGCCAGGCAAATCCGCTGGTGCTTGAGGGGATACGGTACGCGATAAGGTTTGGAAGGTTGGCAGGCGAGGTTGCCGCAAGCGCAGTATCAAAAGGTGACGTCTCAGAAAAGGTGCTATTCCCATATGAGGAGACGTGGAAAAAGGCTATTCTAGCAAAGATAAACTCCGCATCAAAGGTTCAGGCAAGGTGGATTGGCCTTTCTGATTCAGAATGGGACAAGGAGCTTGACATCATAAAGGAGCTGAGCATCGACGAGTTTTTGGACTTTATCAAGGCAGAGTTTGGCCTTGCCAGCATGATAAAGCTTGCAACGCATCATCCAAAGCTCGCAGTAAGACAGCTTTTCAACATGGTAAGAGGCGCTGCAGACAAAAAATAGCTGAGAAACTGAGACGTTGATCAAAAGAAGGTTTGCAATCAGCCAAAGTAAATTTGACTCAAACCCACAATAAAGGACAAAAGCGATCATAATAGAGACTTGTCGGCTGGAATAGAGATAATCGGGGATTTGGGATACTTGCTGCTGTTTTCAGCAGCCATAGGAATCATCGCCTACATCCTACGACAGCCCCTAGTCTTGGGGTTTTTGGTGGCAGGGATACTGATAGGCCCGTTCGGCCCGCTCAACCTCATAAAAGACGTCAGTGTGTTGAACAATTTTTCTGACATTGCAATTGTCTTGCTTTTGTTTGGGGTTGGCCTGACATTTCCCATCACCCAGCTCAGGGCAATAGGTAAGGTAGGTGGGATAATTGCGATAATCGAGGTGTTTGCGATGCTCGGAATTGGAATGGGTGTTGCGTTAGCGTTTGGCTGGTCTATGATTGATGCTATGTTTTTGGCCGCCGCGCTTTCAATCAGCTCAACTGCAATAATAGTCAAGGTCCTTGAAGAAATGGACGTAATAGAAGAACCGTCATCGACTCTGATAATCGGCGTGCTGATAATCGAGGACTTGATTGCGGCCGTTATGATCTCGACTCTTCACTCGACTGTTCTCCTTGGATCATTCAATTTTGATGAGATGTTATGGGAAGTGGCACGAATTGGGATGTTCATCGGAGGAACCATAGCACTTGGCTGCTTTGGAATGCCAAAAATATTCTCGCTTCTCTCAAACCTTGAACGATACGAGTTCACCATACTTGTTGCGCTCGGACTTGCCTTCGGCCTTTCGTTTCTGTCGTATGAGCTTGGGTTTTCTGTTGCAACTGGCGCGTTTTTGGCAGGGGTGATAATTGCAGGCTCTAGGTTCTCAGAGGAAATCACCAATCTGATTACGCCAATACGGGAGATTTTTGTCGCAATCTTTTTTGTAACGATTGGTGCACTTATGGACATTCAGATAATTGCGCAGTACTGGCTGCCAATAGTCATAATCACACTGGTCACCATAATAGGAAAGACGGCCTCAGTTTATGCAGGAGTAAGGCTGTTCAGGCTTGGGACTAACAATGCGATTGGCATAGGCCTCTCAATGGCGCAGCTAGGTGAGTTTTCATTCATAGTTCTCAAAGTTGGGCAGGACCTTGGAGCGACAAGCTCGTTCCTGTTCCCAATAGTAGGGATGGTCGTAGTACTCACCACAGTACTTGCTCCAATTCTTATTAAAAAGGGAACAAAAATGATGATTTCCTACTAGTTTCCTTTTTTCTAGTCTTGACTCTACGTGTTGTGATGATCTTCATACCAGGATCGATCCAAAATAATTGTCAGTCTGGATAAAAGTCCAAAAAAAACTCCTAATTTGAAAACTTTTTTTGTCAATTTTTTTGAGGAAAATCTTTATTTGATATAAAAAACGCCACATATAGTATTGAATTATGATTTTCTAGTGCTTGGCGCACTTGGAATGCAGGGGAAGATTGTTTGCAGAGACCTGCTCGAAAAGGGATATTCCGTTCTGTTTCTTGATAGAGAAAAACCGCTAAACAAGGATCTGTTGACGCATTACAAGCATTCTTCATTTTTTGTTCGAGCAGACGTAAATAATATGGAAAAGATAAAAAGAACAATTCAAAGATCGGGTGCAAAAATAGTAATCAATTGCGCAGCGGACGAAATTAACCTAA
The DNA here is from genome assembly GCA_964515435.1 of uncultured Candidatus Nitrosotenuis sp. GTDB lineage: Archaea > Thermoproteota > Nitrososphaeria > Nitrososphaerales > Nitrosopumilaceae > Nitrosotenuis. The sequence goes on along the minus strand of CAZETC010000003.1, from coordinate 14,545 downwards.
AGGCTCTAAAAACATGTATCGAGGCAAATGCCCATAGCATCGACCTAGGCGGCTCGGAACTTCCGATGACAAGAAAACAGATTAAGCTTGATGATGCTCTGAAAGAGAAAAATCTGATTCACATCACGGGGTGCGGTTCGGTCCCTGGCATTGGAAGTGTCATGCTAAGACATGCGGCAGAAAAATTAGACAAAATCGATACTATCGAGGTTGGCTTTGCGTGGGATTCGAACATAAAAGAATTCGTTGTGCCGTTCTCCATTGAAAGCATCACATATGAGTTCACTTATCCTGCCACGATTCTGGAAAATGGTAGGTTTATCAAAAAATCTCCAATGGCAACCATAGAGGAACGCAATCACAGAGACATAGGTAGGCAAAAATGCTTCCTATCTGACCATCAGGAAACGTATACTTTTCATCATTTCTTCAAGGACAAAGGTTTGAAGAATGTCCGTTTCTACGCAGGTTTTCCAGATCATTGTTTTGAGATAATCAAGACAATTATTGATTTAGGTTTACACGAATATAAAAAAATAGAATTTCTGAAAACCAGAATAGCACCAGTTGATTTTCTTACAGCTGTACTAAGAAGACGAATCTCTCCTCACGGCTACAAGGAAAAAGAGTGCCTCTGGCTAAAAATCCATGGTGAGAAAAACGGCAAGGAGAGGTTAATAGAAATGGAATGCATTGCACCCACACTTGACGGATGGGAAGATGCCGGGTGTAACATCGATACAGGCATTCCAGCTAGCATAATTGCGCAGATGATAAAGAATGGCGTCATAAAGGAGAGAGGAAGTTTTGCGCCAGAAGCAGTCGTGCCTCCCAAGCTTTTCTTTGAGGAGCTGGCAAAAAAACAAATGTTCGTCTACGAGGATGGTCGGATAATCAACAAACCCCAAATCATTATGCGCCACTCGACTAAATCCTCTCCCAAAAAACAAGTTACATCCATCAGATAGACAGATTTTCTGAATTAATCCACGTACAAAAATAACAAAATGTCTTTTGATAGCAGTGTCAGGCAGAAGAGTTACTGGTCTTTTTTGCCAAGGGAGGTTGCCAGGTTAGGATCCCTAGTTGGATCCACTGTATCTATTTTTTTTCGAAGCACTGCCTTTACTGTCATTTCGGCAAGATTGTTATCGTAAGCAATTTCTTCAAAGTCAAAGCTCTTTTTAATGGATGCCAAGGCACTGTTTGTTATTGATTCGGATTTGGCGCGGATCTCTTCCTTTGTTTTGAGTGGAAGCAGTGCTGCATCTACAGCAAGGGGCGCCAGATCAAAAATTATCTCGCGGCCCTTTTTTGCCAAGTCTTTGTTGTGTTCTGTCACGGTTCTTTCTACTAACGAGTCTAGATTATCTCTGAGAAGTGATGCTGTTGCTTTTGTAAACTCGTCTGATCTTAATTCCACCAAGAGTCTCTCAGTTACGCGTTTTTTTGCTTCTTGACCTATGCTCTTTGGGAGTCCGCTTTCGTGTCTTTGTTTTCCTGCATCTAGATCCTCCCAGTGCTTCCTGTTATCTCTGAGCTCTTCATACATCCACTTGCTTTGCTCAGAAACAAACGACCTGGCAGAATTCACAAAGTATTCTTCTGCCTCGGCGCTTATTGTCAGTCCCTTTTTCCTAGCAAACTGCACGCCAATCATTACTGCGCCCCCGACGATTGGCCCGACTTCGGATAAAAGCCTCTCAATTATTGCAAATGCTATTTTTTCTACCAGCGTCTCGTCTTGCTCAGATATCTCTGTTTCCTGCGCAAAGCTGTTCACAGTAAGGTTTACTGTTCCAAATCCAATCAAAAAAATGGCGAAAGCAACAAAAATCTTCTCCTTGAGCGCAGGTGGGAACTTCATCCATTTTGTATAAGGCTTTTAGATATATGAACAAATTGCTGTTATCTGGTTGAAACAAATGTTAGCCATGAATCATATAATTCAAGTTTGTTGGAAGATTTCTAGCTAGTTTGGTCGATACTATTTATTCCAGTATGCACTCAGTTTTAGATGATTCTTCATCACTTACACTAAATCCCTTAGGACAGATGACATCGGCAGCATAAATTCCGTGTTCTAATTGTTCACGGGGAGAATCAACATTATTTTCTAGTTTTAGGATTTCCTGTGCAGCTCTATACCCAGTGATATATGCAGCATGAACCGAGCCATAATAGTATGGCGAGGTAGCTTCGCCAGCAAAAAAGAGTTTATTATCAATAGGTTTTGCCAATTCGTCAATATCAGAAAGAGAACCTCCTACACCAATGAACGAGTATGACCCTCTGGATAGCGGATCCTCTGCCCACTTGGTGCGAACAATCTTTTCTGGTTCTGGGATGGTTTTATTTGGATACATTTTTCTTAGTACTTCGGTTACCTGTCTTTTGATCGAATCGTCATCTTCGTTTTCCAATTTTACTGCAGAATCCGCCGTGTTAAATGCTAAAAGGATTGGTTGGCCAGTATATTTGTGCATGTTAAAAAAGTATTTCCATGACGTATCGTATGTACCGTCCTCTCTCTTATCGTATGAGATGCGGTTGATCCAAGTCTTATCTGTATTCCAAAATGGGTCTTTAGTTTTATTAAAAATCAGATATACCTTGTCCATGGTGCCCATTCTGAGATTGTTTATAGCATTCGTTTTGTTTTCAAGAAAAGGTGGAGAAAAGTCCACGGCGTTATTCTTCAGAACCTCAACAGGTAGGGTGCTTACTACATATTTTGCCTTAAAATCTCCCTCCTTATCTGTAGACACGACTATGGGATGTTTTGCATAATTTACTTTGGTGACGTTTGCATGTCTTATATCCAGTCCCCCAGCTAAGCAATTAACAATCTGATTATAGCCTTCAGGAAAAATGACCTCAGTCTCAGTATCTTCTCTAAAAGTACCACTTGCCCAAAGGATGTTTTCCAACGAAGTCTCATTACTGCTAGTTCCCAATTCCATATCGATATTCCCCTCGATAACATGACGAAGCTTTGCAAGCTCTGTTTCGTTCAGGTTTTTAAAAGTGCCAAATTTGTTCATTACATCTTCGACGGTGGTTGTTTTCCACGTATGTGGTATTGTCCTTTCCTCCTCTTCGCTCACAAATTGCTCGTATTTGTTATGATACTCATTAAAAGAATCATCATCTACCAGCTTGCCAGAAGAATCATAGTTTATCTCAGTTGCATTAGTCTTTTTGACAATTATATTATTCGTAGTTGCTATTTTGTAAATTGGGTTTTCAAGCCCATCAGAATTTGCATTTAACCCATGTATCCAAGAACCACCCATATCTAGGGCGTAGTCGGAGTAATGGTCCGTCCATAGCCTGCCGCCAACTCTGTCTCGTGCCTCAAGCACTACAACTTTCTTGCCTTCTGAATCTAGCTCGTGGGCGGCCTCAAGTCCTGCAACCCCCGCGCCAATTACAATAACATCGTATGTTTTTTCATCGGTACCATTAACTAGCGTAGGTTTGATAGGATCTTGTAAACCGGGTGTAAAGTCGCGGCATTTAAAATCATTAACTTGTGGTGGATTAATTAAAAGCCAGATCCCTGCAGCTGCTGCAACCAACAATAGCACTATATTGAAAGCTTTCGTGTTTTTTAATCAGATATTTGATAAATAAGGCTTATCGCGTGATTTTTCATAGAAACTTATCTGATTAATGTAGTATGATGGGCTAAAAACACTATTGCCGAGATTTATCCTAGTTTATCAAGAATGTCGTCATTAACGTTTTTTACAGATCAATAGTACGGCACACGGTAACCCCCCTCGCTAAATTTTGTTATGAATACCAGTTTAGTTGGAATTTTTTTGACTAGAGTTAGCTGATCTTAAATGATGCCATTCCTAGCAAACCAACAAGCTAATCAAACAGTTCAGTTATTATAACTTCGATGACTCCCAAATTAATTTTGGAAAAAGAAACCCAAGTCAGAGCCGGACTAAGCGATTTTCTTCTTAAGCTTGATGACACATATGAACAGAGTTTTCGTGCAGAGGATTGGAATATTTTATTTGCTGATATTAGGCGTTAGCTTATGGAATGGAAGTTTCAGGAGGCTGTCACTGCATATGGAGATCCCAAATTAACGTATATCTCCGGGGAGTTGAACTCGATGTTGATGCCAAAAGAACCTCTTTCTAGTGACAAAAAAGACGATACTTATGAAAGTCTGAAATCGTATCTTCAAGACATATTAAATTATTTACCACGTACCTGGTTTGGAGTCACCAAGTGGGACACTATTCCCTTCTGGTCATATCTTGGGTTCCCATTGGCTTTCGTACTTGGGTTCCCATCGGCGTTCATACCTGGAT
>CAZETC010000003.1:4231-10111 GCA_964515435.1 uncultured Candidatus Nitrosotenuis sp. | reverse complement strand
CTTGGGTTCCCATTGGCTTTCGTACTTGGGTTCCCATCGGCGTTCATACCTGGATTCCCATCGGCGTTCATACCTGAATATTCTATAACCATAACTTTCTTTGTTGCAGTTATTGGCCTTTTAGTGACATATTATTGTAAAATATCTGAAGACAAAGACTACAAGAAAAAGAAAGAGGAAAATGGATACAAGAAAATGAAAGAGGAAAAAGACAAAGAATATGCTGGAAATAAAAAAATCTTGACGAAGAAACTCAAAGAGTTGGAAAAAGTCAAGAAAATGATAGATGGGGAAAGCGATGTATATGACAAAAAAAGAAAAACCTTGACGAACGAAATCGAACTGTTAGGAAAAAAAATTGAAGAAGTTGTAAAAGAGCTTGGAGAAAATTCTAAAGATCGAAGACTGAGTGGTAAAATTGGCAATATAGCCAGAGGCAGGGGAGTGCAATTTCGCATATTTGCAGCAGTTTTTGGCATAATAGCTGCACTTGCAATCAGCGCGCCGATTGAAGCGCTCTTAGACGATGGGTGTGAAAGTACACCCAGCCAGCTTTGTCCCAAGGACATAAGAAAAATCACAGATTGGCCAAAATTTCTTATGGGCCAGCAGGTAATCCTCACCAGCGGTTTTTTTGCGATAGGAATTTTATTTTACCACGGTGGCATACTCACGCTATCAGGCGAACTTGCACCGTTAATAGAGGAAGGCAGGAAAGGCATCGCATTTGTTAGCTCATTAATAGTATTTGTTGAAGGCATAATTTTGTTTGTAGCATCAAGCGTTACAGACGATCTTGTGCAATTTTCATATTGGATTTGTGTGCTCCTTGTTTTTGATATCACCTGGTTGATCATAAATCTATACGCACGAATCGACATGACGTTTCAGTGGTTACATATGGATGTGATACTGCTCTTGTTTTTGGTGTTTGCATTTCTGATACCACTTCAGCTAGACAGTTCCATTATGCCTACCTCTGCTGCCTATTTGGCTGTTTTTGCCTTATTCTTGTTGAGATCCATGATTGATTACAAAATAGGATGGAAGTACTGGACAAAAGTTTCGACGCAATGACGATCAGAGTATGATTCCAAGAGCAGGCCTAAATTTGGTTCACTTCCCCAATAGCCCGGTTTTGTTGATTTCATTTATTAGTGAATTCTTTTCGTGTTGAGTATGCAAGACGGCACATGGATACATGACTTTGGCAAATTCAAAATGGTCTTGAGCAAAGATGATGACGACATATCACCGCAGATAGAAGAGTTTGGCTGGTATGAAGACGAAAAGTTTGAAACCAAAATCTTTGAAAAACACCTAAAAAAAGGAATGAGCGTCCTTGACCTTGGCGCAAATATTGGATTTTACTCACTTTTTGCCAGAAGCATAGTTGGGGAGAGTGGAAGAGTTTTTTCATTTGAGCCTTTTCCTGGAAACATTGCACTTCTTAGGGAGAGCATCAGGCAAAACAACTTTACGAACGTTTTTGCCACAGAATCAGCCGTCTCAGACAGATCTGGAACATCCACCCTTTATCTGTCGCCTGATGCATGTTCTGAGCACAGCCTTCTTGACTTGGATTTTGACTACGACGAAACCCCAATGGAAAAGACGATCCAGGTCCAAGTCACAAGCGTAGACGAATATTTTGCAAAAAATCATCCCGATGCAAAGATAGACTTTATCAAAATGGACATCGAGGGTTCCGAGTCGAGGGCTCTGGAAGGAATGCAAAAAACACTCAAACAAAACCAGAAAATCTCGATCATGACTGAATTTTGGGCAAATGGCTTCAGAGAGGATGGACTTGACCCCAAGGATTTCCTTGATAGACTTGTCGGCCTTGGCTTTGAGTTGTACCACATTGATGCATACCATCACAAGTTACTGCAACGGACACCAAGTGAAATTATGAATGTTGAAAAGACCAGCCAGGATCTGATAGCTCAAAATGAGGTCATGCAGGAGGCCGGCTGGTACACAAATATTTTGTGTGTGCGAAAATAATACTATCTAGTAATTTACAAAAGTCTTAAATAGATTTCAACGAATTGGTTTTTGTCTTGGGAATAATCTACGAATACCACACTCTTCTCAAACTTCCCATCAAAAAACGATTTGATATATGTTACAACCTGCTAAAGACAGCATCCGACGCCTCGCTCAGAATCGAGGCCATGTGGACTATAGGCAAATCACTTGAAGAGCATCTGGATGATTCGCTTAGAGAAAAAATCGAGGATCTGATTGCGGATGTTTTAAAAAATGATGAAAACCCAGTTGTAAAACACGAAGCCAGCTTTGAGCTTGGAGAACATGGCGTCATGAGAAAGCTTCCAGCACTCATCAATGCGTCTCTTAATGATCCAAGCGAGCTTGTAAGACATGAATCAATCGAGGCAATAGGACTAATGGGAGCATATAGAGCCAAAAAAGACCTCAAAAAGGCACTAAAGGACCATAACGAAGCAGTAAGGTTGACTGCACAAATAGTATTAAAACAAATGGAAAGATACAAGGCCTTGGATTGACTGGACATTTTTGTATTACTCAGCAAATAATCATGAACTTACTGCATACTTTGAGAAATCCCTATTTTATTAATTACCGAACAACAACACAGTCAACGTCAAGTTTTCCATAGCTTTTTAGACCATTGATTGTATAGATTGATAAATGTCAAGAGCTGAGCCATCACACAAAAGTTTAGACATTCGCGTTTTGGGCATCATTGCCGCTTTTGCTATAGCCAATCACTTTGGAACATTGTATTTTAGAAGCGATGGGTTCAGTCTTGCTGATGTATGGTACCTTCTTGGCATTTTGGCTTGTGTAGTTTCGGCCTTTTTTGTTTCAGCGAGATACCGCGGCTCGGAGGTCTTTGGAAGGGCGTATCTATTTTTAGGGATAGGGTTTGTTTCTTGGTTTATTGGCGAGGTTTTGTATCTTTACTACAGGTATACGCTAGAAATTGATCCATGGCCTTCTCCTTCCGATGTTTTTTTCATTGGCTCATATGTCTTTGCCTCATTGCATCTAATCATCAATTCTAGATACTTTAAACGAAAATGGAGCCCCTTGATGAAGATCTGGCTAATAATTTGCCCGATTGCAATTACATCCATTTACCTTTTTGTTGCTGCTCAAGAGCGGGGTCAATACGATGCGCTTCCTTTTGACCTTGCCTATGGCGGAATCTTTGTTCTCGGAGTTTCCGTTGTGTTTGCACTGGCCATCATCGGAGTGAGTGTGTTTAGACATAGTGTTTTGGGAACAGTCTGGTTACTTTTGGCAGGAGGCATATTTCTTTGGACAATAGCCGACATCTGGTATGTTTATACCGAGATATTCTATGAGGAGGGAGAACAGTTAGCTACTGAACATCCGATAAATAGTATTTGGATCGCGGCGTTTGTGGCAATTACATATTCTCTCATCAAACATAGAAAAACACTCTAGTATCATAATCAATTCATTGTAATATGCTTCAATTCTGAATTCTGCAGGCAAAAATCTAGTTTGGTTTTTTACCTAATCTGAATTTAGCACCTGAGGTTATCATTTTTCTACAAAATTCGTAACCGCAGTTACAAGGCATCTCCCAATATGGATCTTCTTCGGTAAAGGAGTAATCAAATGTCAATTCTTCACCCCGTTCTATTTCTCTTAATGTAATTACTTGGGTTTTACTTACGATGGCACAGTTTGGATTGCAAGAATGATTCATGTAATACATTGGATTTTTTACATTAGGTATAAGCCATGTTTCTTTGCCAATACCGACCCAATGGTTTTCTCCTTCTACTACTAGGTCAGACTCATATGATACTTTTACAGTTTTACCGGTAACAGTGAAAATCACAACGTCTTTCATAATCCTATTCTTTGTAAAAAGACCTCTACCGTTTCTTGAGTTTTTAACCTCGGTTTTAACATTATATTCTGATACTTCTTTCAAACCATCTCACCTAGATTTTTTCTTTTTTGCATCCACGACGGTAAAATTGGATTTTGTGAAAACCCATTTAGAGTCACACATATTTGAATAAATGACATTATCGGAGACACAACTACAAAACCACACATATAGTTCCATAAATAACGATTTGGTTTTATTGACATTAGCATTTCATTCTCAAGTCTTAACCAAAGGGATTCAGATTAAAAACCCTAAACAGACTTTACGTGCTTGTATAGTGCGTAGCAAATAATCATCGAGCTTGCAAGCCATATTCCGTTCACTGGGTTGCTTCTGAGGAATTCGCCAAAATTCTCAGAATAATAATAGTAATAGTCGGCCACAGTATTCAGTGCTATACCAACAAACAACAATCCCCAGGCTGCACTGAGCTTTCCGGATTGAAATACCTGTAAACCGACAATCGCAAACGAAAAGACGGTAGTGGTTGCAGCAATATATGTCAGACCAAGCATGACTACAGTTTGATCGATTTCTTGCGATGAAACTACAGTGTTAAATATTCCGGCTGATGCATCTACGAGTAATAGTGTAAAAAATGAGTATATTATGCATGAACCGACTGGAATTGCCAGTAACGTTATTTTCTGCCTTTTGTCCAATTTTCTCTTAAAATAATGTATGTTGGTTCTCAGGTGGTATATTGCAAATGGATACCACGCAAAATACCCAATCTCTGCGAATGACGGATAGGGTACTTCTTGCATTACCGACTCGTAAAAAAGATACAGGGTGTCTCCTGCCGTGTAAAAGGCGTATCCTATGCCCAAAGCCAAATACGCTCTTCCAAAGACTGTCGAGCCCCAGTACTTTTTTGCAACCCAAAAAGCAAAGATTGAGGCTGCTGGGAAGCTGAGAAGCTCTAGCAGTTCGAGGCCGTCCACTCGCGGCTCTATTATTGGGTCGACATAATTTACAACCACATAGGCCACTATGAGAATGAAGAAGAGTACCAGAACGTAATAGTTGATGTCTGCCTGTGATCTTATGTTCTGACTTTCCATCAGATCACGTCTTCCGTTGCAAGATTCCTAGCCTTAAAATTGCCCCTGTAAGACTCGCGCAAGATTGCTCTCCATAAGTACTTCATCTTTTAATAAAACATGCACCGCTATGTCCTCTAATTTGATGTCGATCTTGATTTCAGAAAACAGACAAGTGTACTTGCTGACCTTCTTGCCATCGCTTGTTGTGGAAAAACCGGATTCTGCCAAAAAACCATCATCGAGTAGCTCACCAATAACACGATACCCTGTTGATTTTGGAATATTGCATCCTTCAAGTATATCAAGGATTGGTGCAGGTTTTTTAAATGCATAATTAAGAATCATTCTTTTGTCAGAGTCCCCATACGCTTCAAGTACTGCCTTGGCAAGTTCAGGGTTTTCTATTGAAAGCAGTGATGAGCCTTTTTTTGAAGATTGGAGAGAGAATATTTTATCAAGAAAATCGTGCTCGAGTGAATCTGCTCCTGTAGCAAAGAACTCCCTTAGTATTGCGTCTAATTTGTTAAAGTCCTGGATCGCATCGACTATTGTTATATCCCACCTCTCCTTAAGTCTCTTTTCAATTGCGAGATATGTTTTTTCTCCTAAATTTGCCCGAATTACAGAGGCCACGGTTTGTGCAAGCAGTTTATCCAGTGCGTTCATTTTTCTATACTCTCTGTCGGATGATACATACACATCTATACTTTGGGAATCATGTTATATAAAAAGATGTTAGAATTTATCTGTTTCTCAATTATTGAACTTCTTTGATATGATGTAACACAATTTTCTCAAATTATAGAATAATATACATTATCTTTATATAATATAAGCGTTTTTGATCGCTACATTTATCTAGAATAATGTTCTAATTCTCCGATATGGGAATAATGGCTGAATCCGATAGAA
>CAZETC010000003.1:0-4221 GCA_964515435.1 uncultured Candidatus Nitrosotenuis sp. | reverse complement strand
ACCAAGCATTTTTCCTGAGGGAGTCGATCCTGACATGATCACCTTTGCAGACACCACAAAAAAGATCTGTGTTGGCGTAGTCGACGTTGTTGGCTCTACAAGGATCATTGCGAGACTTTCAAGCCAAAGTGCTGCCAAGTATTACAGCACATTTTTGAACACCCTTGGTGCTGTCATAACCAAGTTTCAAGGAAAAATTGTCAAAAACATCGGCGATTCGATCCTTTACTATTTTCCGGAAGGAACAACACAGTCACAGTTCGCAAAGTGTCTTGATTGCAACCTCGCAATGCTTGAGATTCATGACTATCTCAACATAAAGCTAAAAAGCCATGGACTGCCGCGACTTGATTATAGAGTAAGCTCTGATTATGGTGCAGTAACAATTGCAAAGACGTCGATGATGGTAGAAGACATATTTGGACAACCGGTAAATGTTTGCTCCAAGATAAACACGCTGGCACGGCCAAATTCACTTGTGATTGGAGGTGATTTTTACGAGGTAGTAAAAACCCTAGAGTGCTACAAATTTGAAGAGATAGCCAGCTTTTCATCTGGGCTCAAAAACTCATATCCAGTTTACACCGTATCGTACGACGATTTCAAGATAAAGGAAATAGTTGGCAGGTGTGTTGAAAAGACTCTTCTTCAGATGGGCACGCCAGATTTCGAGGCGGTAGTAATGCGCTTGTTTGAGAAACACAACTGCTTTTTGTCAGACTGCTATGAAAAGCCAGAATGCCTAAAAGATGTGCTTTCAGGACTGTACGGAAACGCACACAATGCATTGACAAAGAGTATCGAAAAACAGGTAGAGGAGCAATCATTCCCAAAACCCGTGAAGGAATTCCTCATCTACCTCAAGAATTAGGACAGAGGCGGAAGCATCAGACTGATATGGTTTCCTGCTAGTTTACTCTAAAGAAATCAGAGACCATCAAGTCATGATATTCAAGCTGCGCCACGTAGATTCCCCGCTCAAGTGGTATCGACACCACCTGGTTAAAGTATCCTGATGTGGTGTCTTTTAGCGGAATTTCCTCTACCCTGTTTCCGGCCTGATCAAAAACATCCACGTAAATGTCCTCAGAAAACGCGATTGTCTTGTATATCGCGCCAGAAACGTACAGATTGTCCCCTTCCACGTATGCGTCAATTACCGCTGTAGCAGAACGGCTTGGCAGGTATCTCTCGATTAGGCCTTTGAGCTCAGTTATCTTTGCAGCTGACGTCGAAAAGTCCTTGGTGTACAGCGCGTCACCGATATCGTCTATCACGGAATCAAAGCGGAACTTGTTTGCCTCGTAGTTTGTGCCTCCAAAAGTCTCGACAAATGACTTGAGCTCCTCAAATTCCCGCGCATAGTCCACGTTCTTGATGTCGCCCTGGCTAAAGGAGGGCGTGTCCTTTTCTTTCACGTCGACTATTTGTGAGGCTTGGTTGTTTTGCCACTGCAGTACCACCACGTACAGTCCTGATTCGGTAGGCGCGTACCACTGTGTGTAGAGATCTCCCTGTTTTGAGTCGGAAAACTCGAGCGTGCTGTGCGTGTTTCCTTGCATGTCATAGACTGTCAGGTAGAGGTTTTGCCTCTTGTCGGATATCTGTTTGTCGACTGCCCCGCTCATTACCCAGATCTGTTTTTCTGCATCATACGAAATGTCAAAGATTATCTTTTTGTTTTTCAGCTCCATATTGTCGGAAAGAAACGCGCGAATTTCCTTGATCTTGTCTTCAACGTCGACAAAGTTCCCATAATCCACCAGATCATACGCGTTTTCCTTTAGCTTTTCAAATTCGGATGAATGCTCCTCAAAGTCTGCGCTGTAGAACTCTGCAGCAAAGCTTGAAAGCTCGGCCAGCCTCTTTCGATAGTCTATTCTCTTTATTTCGTCTACGTTGTAGCCGACTTCGGATCCGTACGGATCATCGGAATATTTCTTTGAAACCGTCTGCCATTCTGAGAACATCTCCCTTACCATGTTGTCTGCGCCGTCAAGGTCCCCTTTTATCACAAGGTTCCTTGCAGTCTCCAGTCTTTCCTTCATGGACTTTGTAAAATCTGTGTATCCTGGAAGGAACTTGTTGTGCGTATTGCCAAGGTCTAGCAAGTTCTCAAGGGATTTTGCGCGCTGCAAAATGTCAGATGCGCGAATCTTGTAGGCGTCCTTGGTATACGAGTCAAGTTTTGCCTGCACGACAGGACGGTTGTCGCTGGCCCATGAGAGGAGAACCTCGATTTTCTCAATCTTGTTGATTGCCGGGTTTCCCTTTTCGAGCTCAATTGAGGTGTTTATCACCTTTAGCGCGTTGTTTATCTCCACTAGGCTTTGATAGTCGGCCTGCAGTTCTGCCTTGCTCTTTAGCTTTTCATACTCGAATTTCAGGATAGATATAGGGCTACGTTTTTCCCTGAGATCGTTTATTGTGCCATCAAATTCCGAGACCACATCGAGTATTTCTTCAAGCGTGCTCGCGTCGCGCACCTTTTCTAAAAGCGACTCAAATGAGCTTATCAGGGACTGATTTGCGTTGTTCCTCTTTGAGAATTCAATCGTAGTTGAAATTCGAGACGAGATATCAATTACGTTTTTCACATCAAGTATTTCCTGCTTTACGGAAATGATGTCATCAGGGGATGTGGCGCGTTGCAGTTTTGAGAACAGCTCGTCAAGCTTTGGCTCTATCAGTACTGCGAGATCAGGTTTTGGGTCTGCAGATGCGAACCTATCGACCTTGTCTAGGTTTCGCAAAAGTATTGCTGCCTCATAGAGCTTGTCGACTTTGTCTTTTCGCTCTATGAACTCTTCTAGCGATTCTTTTGAGAGGAGCGACTCCCGTAGCGTGCCCCATTCTCTCTTGATAAGAGTGGTGAGGCTGTCATCGCGTTTTAGCGTGGCGTCAAGTGTTCTTGATTTTGTCAGCATGTCAACTAGCTTTCCAAGCTCATCAGAATATATCGGCCCCGTTCCCCTCGCAAAAATGAATCCGATCTCCTCCTTTAACGGCCTGCTCATGAGCGAGTTGGACTTGGTCATCATGTTCAGTAAAAGATCGTTTAGCTGCGCATATGTGAGTGGCTGCTCACTTGCGACCTTTTGTGGGTCGACGTTTGTTATTTGGACATATACATCGTTTATGGTGCTGATTGCTGCCTTGTCGTTTCCTATTTTGGAGTAAAATATCGCGCTGTATGTCTGCGCGTTTATTTTGTTTGCCTCCGCCTGGTTTAGCGTGTTGGAATCAACGAGGCTTTTTGTAGTCTGCAGCGCGGTTTCCACGGCTGGCCTGAACCTGGCATCAACATCAAAGACGTCGGATTCGTCATAATGTGAGGACAGAATTGCCGAGTACAGATCGCGCATCTGCGATATCGCAGACGTGATAGCAGAGATTGACTTTATTTGGTTTAGATTGTTTTCATATTGCGATATTTGGTCTGCACTCATCTTGCCCGCAAGTGAGGAAATCTTTGTCTCAAGCAGCGTCGTCCCAAGAGCAAGATAATCGGCATCGGTGATTTCCTTTGCCTTTTCCTTCAGAACGCTAAATGAGCTGGTCGCAATCAAGTCGTCATAGAACACTTTGACATCATAATTGCCATCAAGCCCGCAGATTTTACCAGTTAACGGGGCCGCGTCGGTCACAAAGTTTCCGTTTGAGAGCGGCGTTAGCTGCTGAATCTGGCAGAGATCCCCGTTGGGATTAATTATTTGAGTGACGACAAACCGGTCCGGCTCCACTTGGGCAATCTGCCCGAACACGAAAACCTGCTGGCCCTTCTTGTACTGGCCAAAGGTGTCCAAAAGCGATATCTGGGATGTCTGTGCGTGCGCAAAACTCGGAACAAGCAGGATAGTCAACAACAAACATGCAGTACCGATTCGCCGCATAGGAGTGATCACAATAATTTAGGCTACTTAAGGTTTGGGTAGAATCCCTACTAGGCTACCAAGATTTGTTTTTTAAAATTCCACTCGGCAGTGGCGACTGCTCTGCGATTTTTGGGATCTCCGGCATAAAGCAAAGTGCGTGAACCTGCTCTACTGTTCGCCTCCCGCACTGCACACACATCATACTTACGGCGCTACGGCATTCTGCGCATATTGTGCATTTTGTGAGTTGCCCGCCACAGTTTCTGCATGAATCGTCCGGCATTTTTTCTTCAAATCACGCTTTTGGCATTTTAGATGTGAACTACCACTCGCTAAAGCTCGTGGC
>CAZETC010000002.1:31706-32398 GCA_964515435.1 uncultured Candidatus Nitrosotenuis sp. | reverse complement strand
AAGGATTCTCGTACTTGGAGGGGGGTTTGCGGGAATAGAGTGCACAAACAAGCTAGAATCCTACTTTAAGCACGATTCTGAGGTGGAATTGGTACTGGTATCAGAAGACAACTTTTTGCTCTTTACCCCAATGCTTCCGCAGGTAGCCTCAGGCATGATAGAAACAAGGCACATCATCACACCAATTAGGACCATGTGCAAAAAGGCGATATTCTATGAGGGAAAAATAAAAAACATAGACCCTTACGGAAAACGCGTTACACTTTACGGAACAAGTGAAAAACGCGGAATCGCACTAGACTATGATTATTTGGTAGTGGCCTTGGGTTCACAGACTAATTTCTTTGGGAACCAAAGCGTTGAAAACCATGCCTATACCATGAAGACACTAAACGACGCGGTGGTTTTGCGAAACAGAATCATCGATATGCTAGAGCAGGCAGAAAACGAAAAAGACCCGATCCTAAAACAAAGCCTGCTTACATTTGTCATAGTTGGTGCGGGATTTGCGGGAATAGAAACTGCCGGCGAGCTGCACGACTTTCTGCTTGATGCAAAAAACACTATCCAAAAATCTCAGAAAACGACATCAGGGTAGTCGTGCTTGAAGCGCAACCAATAGTCCTTCCGGGATTTTCTGAAAAACTCGCCAAATTCACAAAGAACAGGCTGATCCAGCGTGGAATAGAGAT
>CAZETC010000002.1:25483-31696 GCA_964515435.1 uncultured Candidatus Nitrosotenuis sp. | reverse complement strand
CCTCCCACTGCACAAAACGCAGAAGCCGAAGCAAAGATCGCCGCATACAATCTGCACGCGGATGTGACCGGGAGGCAAAAAAGGAGGCTCGATTATGTCTCAAAGGGCCAGATGGCAATAATAGGAAAGAGAACGGGAATTGCCCAGATTTCCGGACTGAACATTTACGGAATTGTTGCGTGGTGGATCTGGAGGGCGGTGTATCTTAGAAAAATACCCAAGTTCAACAAAAGGCTGAGGATCTTACTTGACTGGACTGCGGATCTTATCTTTGACAGGGACATCTCAAGGTTAAAGATACTGAGAAAGGACCAACCAATCGATTACAAGGAACTAGACGAAGTAGACGACGTTTGGTAAAAAAATTATGGAATTAGTAGTGAGTGTAATCTCCGTGTAACTCGTTTTCGAGTTTTTCTACTATGTCCATCTGGCCGCCCTTGTTGTCAAAGCTTACCAAAAGTAGATGATTCTGGTCTAGCGGGAGCGTAACTCGCCGCAGCTTCTCATACACTGCAAGCACGTATCTGCCTTTACCAATTTTGTCCGATAGCTGGGCTCTTATCTTCCAGGAATTTACAGAGTACTTTAGCGATTCGCGGGTCTCCTCTTCCGTAAGTAAATTCACCACGCCAGGTCTTTGCCTTGAGCTAACTACATTTGCATTCATGTCGCAAATTCTTGCATGTCTGATGTTTTTGTCCAGATCCATCACCCTGTTCAGGAGATGTTCAAATTCCATGGAGTGTAATAACGGGGAGTTTTGATAAAAGACTTTCTTATTGGTAACGGCTCTTTACCTTTTGCTGGTGTTCTTCCCTTAAGTGGTGCAGCCTGTCTTTTTCGTGAATGAATTCCTTGCCGCAGCCAGTGCACTTGACAATCGTTCTGTGGTGGTCGTGTCTTGCGTGGGCAATCAATTCGACATAATTCTCGAACTTTCGTTTGCAGTCCTCACAGATGTTTTTGTTGCTACCAAAAAGCCCCAATTCCATTAATTAATCGGTTTAACTATAAAAAATTTTAAATCTTGAATTACGGGTTTGGCGTAAACTGTACGTGGATCTGAGATCGCAGCTGCAAAAATCAATCAAAGTAATGTGGGATGATGAAATTCTGGACTATTACTCGGTGGATTCGAGCTTCTACCAAAAAAGGCCGAAGCTAGTGGCTTTTCCGAAAAACGCATCTGACATTGTCAAAATACTAAAGATTGCAAAAAAGCACAAAATCTCGGTAACGCCAAGGGGCGGGGCAACAGGGCTTGTGGGAAGCGCGTTAAACAACGGAATAATCCTAGACATGAAAAATTTCGATAGCATCAAAATATCTGGAGATTTTGTTTCTGCAGGTTCTGGAATCAGTAAGGGCCAGCTTGACAGTGCTTTAAGTGAGCACAAAAAATTCCTTGGGCCAAATCCGTCGGTCGGCCCATATTGCACTGTGGGGGGGATGATTGCCACAAATGCAAGCGGCAGCAGGTCTCTGAAATACGGAAGCATAATTGATAATTTACTACAAGTGACCATAGTCACGGGGAATGGCAGAATAGTAAAGCTACCATCAAGGACAAAACTCGCAAATTCTGTCCTAAAAATTGCAGAATCTGCAGACATGACAAAATTCCCACACGTTTCTAAAAACTCGTGCGGCTACCGCTTGGATGCAGTATCTGATGGAATGGTCCAAAAAATAATTGCGGCCTCTGAAGGAACATTGGGAGTGATAACATCTGCAAAACTACGAATCTTCAAAATTCCTCAAAGGCGCATTCTGCTGGTTTTAGGCTATGACTCGATAAA
Organism: uncultured Candidatus Nitrosotenuis sp.; assembly: GCA_964515435.1. Taxonomy (GTDB): domain Archaea; phylum Thermoproteota; class Nitrososphaeria; order Nitrososphaerales; family Nitrosopumilaceae; genus Nitrosotenuis. Next base: position 29,894 of record CAZETC010000002.1, on the reverse strand, counting down.
AACAGCAGTAGGCGAATGTCCAAGCCTTATAAAACTCAAACCGTCCGCGCTTGAGCTAGTGGACAAAACCACAATGAGGAATTTTCAGCAAAAGTTTCCCAAAAAAACAAACTGCCTGCTTTTTGTAGAATTTGACTCTGACATACACGCCAGCATTACAAAGATCAGAAAAATCTCCGCAGGAAAGATACTGTACACGCTAAACAGCACAACGTCAGTTGCGCGGTGGTGGACCTACAGAAACTCTGCCCTTCATTTTAGCCTCAAAACACTCGCAGGGCAGTTCTTGCCGCACATTATCGAGGATGCGACAGTGCCTCTTGAGAACCTAAAAGAGCTTGTCACAGCGGCACAAAACCTGTCCAAGTCATTTGGGGCAAGGCTTGTGATGTACGGCCACGCAGGAAACGGAAACATCCACATTCATGCAGCCTTGCCAAAAACCGACAAAAACACCGTCAACAAGATGGCAAAGCAGTTCCTCACACAGGTAATTGGTCTTGGCGGGACCATAACGGGGGAACACGGGGACGGTCTTACCCGCACCAAATTTGTCAGGATGCAGTATGGTAAAAAAACATACAGAAAATTCAAGAAACTAAAAAAAGAGTTTGATCCCGATTTTATCCTAAACCCAAACAAAATAGTAACAAAATGACTCTATGACATAAAACCAAAGATGCCTGCAAAGATACTTCCTATTTGCTCAATGATGTTTGTAGATTTTTTGGATTCCTTGGAATAGTTTACAATAGAGGTATCTGTCTTGGCATCAGCATCAAGACTTGCAATGTTTAGCTCGTCTGAAACCTGACCCTTGGCATATTCAACGAGGTTTTCCCTTGCCTTTTGCAGATTATCCTGCGATATAGAGTACGTTGGATTTTCTACAAGTATGGAATTGTAAATTGAGATGGCCTGTTCTAATTTTCCCATCTGTGCAAGCACGTTTGCCTTGTTGTTGAGCGCCGGCAGATAGTCAGGCTCTATCTCAAGCGCAGAGTCGTAGTATTCCATTGCCAAGTCGATTTTGCCAAGTTTGCTGTATGCTGTTCCCTTGTTTGTAATGATCTCTATGCTATCTGGCTCTTTGATTAATGATTTGTCAAAATATGTAATTGCCTGTTCATAATTGCATAATCGCATTAGTGCAGGGCCCATTCCGTCATAATACACAATAGAATCGGTATAATCGGCATAGTCGCAGTTCAGCGTAATTTCGTTTAGTATCTCTCCTAGCTGTATGTCCTCAACTGATAGGTTGTCTTGTTCTGGCTCTTTGCTTGGCGTCGGTTCTTTTTGTGGCTTGAACTCTACTGGTTTTGTTTCCTGTTTTTGTTTTGGTGCTGGTTGTGTTATTTGCGGCTGTGTTATTTGCTGCTGGGGTTTTGGCGCTGGACTTGTGTTTTGATTGTTACTTGGAGGTACATATGGAGAACCTACAAACTCAAAGCTTGCCGTCTCTTCTGACTCGCCGTAATGGGCCTTGGCATAATACTTCCCCGGGGTCTTAAAGTTCACGCCGCTTTTTGCCAAAAACGAAACGGAAAATTCCAAGTCTGAATTTACCTGCGGCGTGTAAAATCCGGTCGGAAAATCGTCTTTGTTATAAATCCCGATCAGTATGGTGGGGTCTCCAATTGCCGAGACCATTCCAGTTATGATGACGAACTCGTTGTCTGCATAGCTGTTCTTGTTGGTGCTCAATACAAGCACCTCAGGAACAACATGTGGTATTTCAGGTATTTCCGGTATGATACTGCCTACCATATCAAAGCTCAGCTGATCTGTATTCTGGCCATAATCAAATTTGATCAGATACGTGCCGGACTTGTCATAAAATGGCGAGTCAAGCGATATTATCTTTGTAAAACCGTCGTCTTGTTGCAGCTCAACACTGTTTGCAGAAAGAATCACTCCGTCAGGATCGTAGATGCTCATGGCAATGACTGGCATACTTCGGTCTAGTATGTAGCCGGAGACCTCCATGGATTCGCCCGTGAGATACTGCGCTTTGTCGGTAACTGCCACCATCCAGGAATCGTCTGCAAGGGCTGGCATGATAGTAAATACGGCTAGAATGGTAAGGAACAACATTTTGGCGCTCAATTCAGCTGAGCATGATCCGGTTCTGTATTTAATAATCTCGTAGAATTCATTCCTGCTCTTTTTATGCCAAGAAAAACCAGTATTGCTCAAAACAGGTGGAAGGAACATATCTTTAGGTATCTCTGTAGCTGACTATTCTGGTGATTAGTTGAAGGTAATCATTGCTAGTATTGTTGTCATTGTTTGTATCTGCTTAGTTAGTCAAGCCGCATCTGGGTTTGTGATGATGCCAAATACCGCTTTGGTTATTTTGTCTGGGTGCGATTCCGGATATCTGATAAAGGGTTGCGAAGGCAAAGTAACGATCACCCAAACCAAAAGCTACTCTATCAACTTGCAGGAATCGCTTGAAATGGACAGCAGCGACAAAAAGAAGGATACCAAGGAAAAAAAATCAGATACAAAAAAAGTTGTCAAGAAATCAAAATACAAGAGCTGCAGCAAATACAAGGACAATTCCAAGAAATACAATGCCTGCAAGAAATCAATAGATAAGAAAACACAAAAACCAAAACACGACACTATCAAAAACTCGATTGGTAACATACGATAGGAAAAATAATCCCTAATCTGGATTCCATTTAGTTGATAATACGAAAGGCAAAACCAAGTGACAAAAAGCCAATCCTTGCTTTTTTGCACAGGACATTCCAATGGGGTGACTATGTCGCAAATGTCTGGGATACGTGGCTTGCAAGAAGAACCCTGCTTACACTTGAGGAAAAAGGAAAGCCGATTGGAATCTGTAATGCATCATTATCAAAAAACCAGCTTTGGATAGAGGGCCTGAGAATAAACCCGAAATTCCGGAGGCGTGGCTACGCAAGCAAGCTTGTCCTCAAGGCAGAATCTGTGGCAAAGAAAAGGGGGCGTAAAACATCAAGAATGCTGATTGCGCAAGGGAATGCGAGGTCGCTCAAAATGGCAAGGTCACTTGGCTACAAAACCGAGGGAAAGTGGTGGCTGTATAATTTGAGGCCGAAAAAGTATGATACCGTTGTGTGCCCTGCAACGAACACAAAACAGCTAAAAAATCTGATAGATTCCGGCACATATTCGGATTCATGGGAATGGTTTTCACTTGACAAACCAGAAATCGCAAGGCTCATCAAAAGGAAAAGAGTGGTGGTGGCCATACAAAACAAAAAGCCGATAGGAATCGGCATCTGGAACAAATCGGAGCTTGACTGCGATGTGCTGCAGCTCGGCTACATAAACGGCACAAAAATCGGGATGAAAATGATCCTGCACTATATACAAAACAAGGCATACCAGCTAAAATCAAAGAGAATCCAGGTTCTTGCAGAAAACAAAACCAAGCTAAATGAAAAATGCCTCGACAAGAGAATGCTGTTTTGCCTTGTGAGAAAGGAACTAAGCTGATTTTTAGCTCACATCAGCTCAACACCAAATCAATGATATTGTTGATAAAACATCAAAGCTACATCAATCTATGAAAGCAAAGTTTGCTACCTCGTGCATTGCTTGCGGCGATCAGATAGTCCGTGGAAAAGAAATAGCAAAAAACGAAGAAGGGAAATGGGTTCACAAACACTGTGCGCCAGAAGAAGAGATTCTCTAATTTTTAATTAGATTGCTCTGTCTGGTAATATCGTGACTAAGAATAAGCACTTCTCTTGATGTTTTATCATTTGACATGCCGTATTTCCAGTCCGGATACAAAATTGTATAATCTGAATAAAGATCATGGATTTCCTTGGAATTGTTATATGACAAAATCCATTTGTTGCGATTCTTGAGCATTTTTGCTAGACCCTCATGATCAAAGTCCTTGTGCATGTCGCCCTTTCTGCCGTATAGATTGCTTTCTATCTGGTATGGCGGATCCAAATACAACAGCATGTTTTTGTGCCTAGGAATTGATTTTTTGAAATCAGCTCGTTCTACAGAAAGGTTGTCGAGTCTAAAGTGACGCAGCCTCTCAATTGATGATTTTGTAAATCTCGGATTGTTGTCCTTTCCGCCAGATGCCATCCCGCCAGAAAGCGTAGAGCCAGAAAAAGAGGTTCTATTCAGAATAAAAAACAAAGTTGCGCGCTCTAGCTTGTTTTTTGAATCTAGCTGAATTTTTTGCAATTTATAGAATTTTTCTTTTTTCAATGGTCTGTATTTTTCTGCACTCTCTGCCAATTTTTCTGGATTTCTGAATAAAATTTGCCAAAAGTCTACCAAGGGCTGGAAACTGTCATAACCGTATACTCTGATTCCATTTTGTGCACAAAATATCTCAAAAGAGCCACCGCCAAAAAATGGGGAACACAACTTTTTTGTGCCTTTGGGG
>CAZETC010000002.1:20605-25473 GCA_964515435.1 uncultured Candidatus Nitrosotenuis sp. | reverse complement strand
CTTTGGGGATGTATTTTGCAATGATGTTTACTGCCCTTGATTTTCCTCCGGGGTAACGTAAGGGAGATCTGATAACCATCAATTCTAAATCATTTTATCCGATTAAACAATATATCATATACCTTGATTGAGAACGAAAACACTTGGGGAAAGGCAGTACAAAACAACAAAACAGATGAATTTCACAAAAAATTTGATCAGACCATTGAATACCTCAAAAAAGAGCTTGGAAAGACCTACCCGCTGATAATCGGGGGAAATGAGGTCCACTCCGACAAGCTATTTGAAGTAAAATCTCCATCTGATACCAGAATCATTCTAGCTAAATTTCCACTTGCGACAAAAGAACAGACACAACAAGCAATAGAGTCTGCAAAACAAGCATTCTCAGAATGGAGTAACACTCCTTACCAGCATAAAGTGGGCTTATTCCGAGAAGTGGCAAGCCAGTTTTCCGCTGACAAGTATATCCTTACAGCCATAATCAGCATGGAAAACGGGAAAAACAGGCTCGAGGCAATGGGTGAAATCGACGAGACAATCGACTTTCTCAGGTTTTATGCAGATCAGCTTGAATCAAACCAAGGATTTGTAAAACCAACAAAAAGTGCAAACCCAAAAGAAAAAACCCAAAGTGTGCTAAAACCATACGGAGTCTGGGGAATAATACCACCATTCAACTTCCCGTCGGCAATCGCGATTGGAATGAGCAGCGGTGCACTGATCACAGGGAATACAATTGTCCTAAAACCTGCAAGTGACACTCCAATCTCTGCGTTCAAATTCGTTAATGCAATTTACAAAAAGGTTCCAGCTGGTGCGATAAATTTCGTGACAGGTCAGGGATCAATAGTAGGCCAGACAATAATTGAAAGCAATCTAGTCAGCGGCATAGCATTTACAGGTTCTAAGGAAGTGGGCATGTCGGGATTTAGGAAATTTACCGGCATCGCTCCAAGACCTTTCATATCGGAAATGGGCGGAAAAAACCCAGTAATAGTTGCGAATTCAGCAGACCTTGAAAAGGCAGCAGACGGGGTATTGCGGGCAGCATTTGGGTACGGGGGACAAAAATGTAGCGCATGCTCACGAGTATATGTGCAAAAAAACGTAGCATCCAAGTTCATGGAAAAACTTGTCTCAAAAACCCAGAATCTCAAGATTGGCCTGCCTTGGGAAAAGGACACGTACCTTGGCCCAATAATCAACGAATCTGCAAAAAAGAAATTTGAAAAAGCCGTAGAGCAGGCAAAAAGGGACGGCAAAATCGTCTTTGGCGGGGAGACCCTAAAAGAAGGAATGTATCAAAATGGATATTATGTAAAACCCACAATCGTTGCAAATCTACCAAAAGATCATAATTTAGTAAAAGAGGAATTGTTTCTGCCGTTTTTGTGCATCCAGGAATTTGACACATTTGAAGAGGCAATAAGACAAGCAAATGATTCCGAGTACGGCCTCACCGCAGGCGTATTCAGCAATGACAAAAAGGAAATCGACGAGTTTTTCTCAAAAATAGAGGCAGGAGTGACATACGCAAACCGAGCCCAAAGCGCAACTACCGGGGCAATGGTCCAGTCGCAGCCGTTTGTTGGCTGGAAGAGCTCTGGAATATCGGGCAAGGGTGCAGGCGGCTCATACTATCTTACGCAGTTTCTAAGAGAACAAACACAGACAATCTGCAATGAAAGCTAGAACTATAGCAGATATCAAGCAAATTTAGATTCGAGTTGTTTTCTGATAATCTTTACTATCTGTTCCTTAGTCCTCCTTCCTGCGCTTATCACTTTGGAATTATCCACTATCAGAACCTCGTTGTAGTTGGTGTTTTTTGCATATTTTGCCCCGATGTCATTTGCAATAATCATGTCTGCATTGGATTCATGAAGCTTCTTTTTTGCAGATTCGATGAGCCTCTGCCTTGATACATTTGTTTCTGCCTTGAACCCTACAAGGAACGTGTCCTTTTGGATCTTTTTTACATGATCAATTATCTTTGGCGCCTTTTGCAGTTTTATGACGAGGTTTTTCTCAGTGCTCTTGATTTTTGATCTTGTTGTCTTTGTGGTATAGTCTGCTGCAGCTGCAGACAGAATTACAATGTCAAATTTCTTGCCAAGCTCCTTTTTGACAGAGTCAAACATTTGTTGTACTGTCTTGACCGGGATTGTCTTGGCGCCTTTTGGTGGTTTCTCAATTCCAGGACCATAAACCAGAGTTACTTTGGCTCCAGCAGACACCATCTCGGATGCAAGCAAAACTCCGGTCTTTCCGGTGCTGGTATTGGTAATTACACGCACGGGATCAATAGGCTCGACAGTCGGACCTGCTGTTATCAGGATTTTTTTTCCCGCAAGGACAGACGAGTGTCCGAATTTCTTTAGTATGTACTCCAGCACATCCTCAGGCTCGGCTGCCTTTGCTTTGCCTTCTACCATGTTTGGCTTGATGAACTCAATTTTTCCCTTCAAAAACCCAATATTTCTCAAAACCGCCGCGTTTTCATACATTGATTCGTGCATTGCTAATGCCATCAGGATTGGAATTTTTGAACCAAGGCCGACAGTCAGAATAGTGGATACCGGGGTGTCATCGATTCCATTTGCGAGCTTGCCAAGTGTGTTTGCAGTTGCGGGATACACCACAATAAGGTCAGATTGTTTGTAGTCTGCCAGTCTGATGTGTTCAAGCTCGCCTGTCAGCTTTGTGATGACCTTGTTTCCTGTTGCCCACTTGAAATAATCTGGCTGGATTAGCTTTGTGACTGCCTCGCTTGCTACACATGTGACATCCGCACCATGTCTCATCAAAAGCCTTGCAAGCTCGATTGCCTTGTATGCAGCTACGCTTCCAGCTACGCAAAAAACAATTTTCTTGCCTGACAGCTCAGTGCCATACGACTCTACAATATCAAAAGAAGGGTGTTTTCTAGCCAATTTCTCTCTGTAATCTGTCAAGCTCTGATTTGTCCATTGTAAACCAGTTCTCCTTTGCGGGAAACCTGCCAGACTCCACATCCAATCTATAATTTGTCAGCGCCTTTGTTATATCGCCAGACAGGGAAAGATATTGTTTTACAAATTTTGGTTTTAGCTTGTCATACATTCCTAAAACATCATGGACTACTAGGACCTGGCCGTCGCAATATTTTCCAGATCCTATCCCAATTGTCGGAATAGAAACGCTTTCTGAAATTATCTTTGCAACCTCAGACGTCACCATCTCTAGTGCAATGCTAAAGGCACCTGCCTCTTCAAGTGCCTTTGCGTCCTCGATTAGAGTTACTGCGGCGTCCTTTGTCTTTGCCTGAACACGGTACCCCTGCGCCAGAGTCGTGGTTTGAGGCTGGAATCCAATGTGACCCATCACTGGAATCCCGGTCTCTACAATTGCTCGGATTGTCGGCGCAACAACTCTGCCGCCTTCGAGCTTTACCGCGTCTGCTCCCGCTTTGATCAGCTTGCCAGAGTTTGCAATCGCATCAGACGTACTTGCCTGGTATGACATAAACGGCATGTCTGCAACAACTAACGCGTTTTGTCTTGCCCGGCCAACTGCTTCTGTAAACAAAACCATCTGGTCCATGGTAACTGGAATTGTGTTCTCATATCCTAGCATCACCATTCCGGCGCTGTCGCCAACAAGCAGGATGTCAATTCCCGCCTTGTCGCATAGTGAGCCAAGGGCATAATCATATGCAGTGATCACGGAAATTTTCTGTCCAGCTTTTTTCTTGTCTAGGATGTCCTTAACTGACTTATGCACTAGCCGCCCTCCTTGCGAGGTTCTTTTTTATCTCGATGATGGAATCAGACAGGTTTTTTTTGTTGTCAAATGAAATCTTTGTCGGGTTTTTTCTGCAAATGGAAATGAGCTCCCGTATTCCACGCACCACGTTATCAACTATGGTAATGTCTGCGGTTTGGGCCGTTCTGGAAAGGGGATTCAGATCAAAGGTGATCACCTTTTTTCTAGCCTTTTTTAGCGCAAGTGTACGATCGCCGTCCTCTAGTGGTACAACGACCACGTCTGCGGCATAAATTCCATCCTTGTCTACGATTCTTCGCGCACTGTCAAGGCCTGACAGCCTTTTCGAATTTTTTTTGTCAAGGCCAAGTACGGTTTTTGCACCGTTTTTCCTCAAGGTCCTGAGAATGCTCTGCTTTCTTTTCTTGCTTGCATAAAACAGGTTTATCTCGATTTTAGCCCCAGTGGCCTCTGAAAGCTGGACTATCTCCCTTGGGCACAGACCTGCGATGTTGCCATTTACCGAAATCACGGGTCGTTCGGCCAAAACAAGCATGGATGCGGCAGCCCTGATTGCCTTTTTTGCAGTCTTGGAGGTACGCTCCCCAATCAGATAGTCAAACGCCTCGCCCCTGCCGTGCGCCATAAGGCCTTCCTTTGCCACAAGTCCTGAGTCAAATGCGTGCACCAGTTTTTCTCTTATGTATAGAGACTTGGCACGTGGATGCGACTTTGGAATTAGTTTCATTTAGCTAACTAGCCTTGCGCCAATATCGTCGATTTTTGATTTTATGATTATACCATCCTGGTATCTTTCTAGAATCTCAACTGCTTTGTCTTCAAGGTGCTCTGGGACCAGTGTGAAAACAGTCTCGCCAAAAAGCGCAACACCGGATTTTATCCCGTGTGATCTGAGATCCTCAATTACCATCTTCATCTTTGGAGTAACAATATTTACATAATTTGCAAACTCGACAGAAAACTCGTGGAACTGGCCAATGTCATTTGTCTGTACAAGCCTGTCTACCATTTTTCCGCCAAGGCCGTTGATCGATGTGAGTCTTTCCTTTAGGAACTGTTTCGTAGAAATGGGAGAAAAACAGATCATTATTGCAGAATAT
>CAZETC010000002.1:18657-20595 GCA_964515435.1 uncultured Candidatus Nitrosotenuis sp. | reverse complement strand
ATTCCGGGTGCGCCGCCCTTTGTTCTAATTTCAAATCCGCCATGGTATGATGCCAAAACATCGCCAAGACCTGTCCTACACATCACTTCTGCATTATGTGCAATTTTTCCAAGCTGTTCTTTTGAAAACTTTGTTCCAAACGCCTCATTCAATGCATACGACAGGGAAAGCGCAACCGCGGCAGAGCAGCCAAGGCCATACCCAACTGGAATCGTGATGTCATGGTGCACATTTACAAAATAATTGCCATCAAAATTTTTTAAAAACTCGTTAATCACAAATTCAGATACCTGCGTGTTATCAGGCTGATATCCGGAAATCTTGATCTTAAAATCTGTAAACTGCGAGTCCTCAACTTCTACTGTCGTCATGACTCCTTTCTCAATTGAAAACCCTGCTCCTAGCGAGCCTTGGTGCTCCGGCTTTTTGCTTTCATCAAGTTCTGCCTTGAAGAATCCCGTAATGTGAGCTGGACTGAATGCAGACCCTTTCATCCTGATCTGGATTTAAATTCCTACAAAAATATAAGAATGAGGCTTAAATTAATTATATCAGTATAAATTGCCTAAATTCATTCGACGCCTACAGAAAATAGGGAGCAGCATCCTGGTATCACTCCCAAAGGAATGGGTAGATGCAAACAAGCTCAACAAAAGCGACGAAGTAGAGCTTGACACTACTGATAATTCGGTCTCAATTACTGCTAGCAAGTCGGAGCGGCCCTCAAAAGAAGTAGTAATATCGTATCCATTGCCGCAAGATGAAAACATTGTTGCAAACATAATCGGTGCATACCTTCTTGGCTATGACATTATCCGAATAAAGGCAAAGACAACCATCCCAGTTGAGGACAGAGAAAAAATCCGAAACTCGATGAGGCGCCTTGTCGGAATGGAAATCGTAGAAGAAGACTCCTCGAACGTAAATGTCCAGTTTCTTTTGGATGCTGCAACATTAAACCCGGAAAAAATTCTGAAAAGAATAAGCTCCATCTCGCTTGGAATGTTCAGTGACGTATCACAAGCATTGATCTCAGATGATAAATCACACCTTCAAACCTTTTCAAACAGAGACGATGAAGTAGACAGGCAATACTTTCTACTGGTAAGGCTCATCCGCTCTACAATCAGCGATAAAAGATTGGCATCAGTATTTCATCTAGAAAATATCGATGTACTGGATTATAGGATTGCGGCAAACATCATGGAGACTACAAACGATACAATAGTAGAAATTGCAAATTCCATCTCAAAAAGCGCGCTTTCAAAAAATGACCTAAAGAAAATTTACGAGCTAACAAAAGACATCGATTACATACACCGCAAGTCAATAAATGCATTCATTGAGCAAAACAGGAGAATGGCAATCGACGCAATATCAAGTCACAGAAAATTCCAGAGAAAAATCTCAGATATTCGCTCTTCAATTGAGCAAAAAAACCAGCTTCAAATCGATCTCCTGGATCTCATCTACATGTTCGAAGGCGTCTCAAGATCATGGGCAGATATTGCAGACCTGGTCAAGCCGATATACAACTAGAGAACCTTGTTTTTTGCAGCATAGGTCAGAACAGCGCAAATTGTCTTGGAATCGACTATCTTGCCTGACTTTATCATGCCTATGAGCTTCTTTAGGTCCATCTTTACTACCGACATTATCTCGTCCTCGTCTAGCGCCTGCTCGCTGATTTTCTTGAGGCCCTTAGCCACGAAACAATGGATAGCTTCCCTGTTGTAGCCAACGGATGGATAGTAGGTAAGAAAATGAGTCATTTTGCTTGCCTTGTAGCCGGTTTCCTCCTGGATTTCGCGAAATGCGCACCTTTCAGGCCTTTCCCCACGCTCAAGCGTGCCTGCGGGAATCTCTAGAATGAATCCATGCCCAAGTCTGTGCTGCTTTACTAAAATCACCTTTCTTTTCTCGTCAAACGCCAAAATC
>CAZETC010000002.1:10353-18647 GCA_964515435.1 uncultured Candidatus Nitrosotenuis sp. | reverse complement strand
GCGCCTCTGTGCTCGATTATCTCGCGCTTTACCTTTCTGCCCCTGACCGTCAAATCATAAATATTCAGGTCCAAAATTTTGCCTTGATAAATTTTCTTTTTTCGCATCTGATTTGTTTTTAGTCAGATACTATTTAATTTATTGATACATCAGGTGCAGCTTTGATGAAGCCTTTGAGGCTTTGATTGCATCAATTACCCATTTTTGTGGAAAGGCAATCTTTTTTGGAATGAAAAGATCCGCACCTACGACACCTCTTACTTTCCGTACCTGCTGCGCGATGTTATCGAGCTCAAAAATGCTGTTGCTGTGCAAAAACAAGACAATCTGGTTTTTTGCAATAAACGGTTTTTGCAAAAATGACTCTGAAAACTCTTTCTTCAATAGTTTTAGCGTTTCATTCAGATCTCCTTGGATCCACGCCAAAACCGCAAACGGAATGTACTGCCCAAACTTTGATGGATCGTAAATCAAAGTAAACTGAATCGCCTCATCGTTTTGAAGCTTTTTCAAAGATCGCGCAATTGTCTTTGTTGAGAGCTTTGATTTTCTCGAAATGTCTTCGATTTTTGAGCGGGGATTCTTTAGGAGCTGATTGATTATCTCAATATCTGTCTTTGTAAGATCAGAACGTATTCCGGGATTTTCCGCCTCGAATATCGAAAGCAGTCGCACATCGCGCATCAGGTTTTTTGCAAGCTCAATTTTCTGCCCAACGTTTTCCTTCACTACAATCGCACACACTGTGATTCCACCAATGCAAGGAACCACTAAGAACGGCTCGCCAATCAACTCGACCTGCTTTAGAATTTGTTTCAAGTCTTGACCAGTAGTAACAATATACAAAACATTGTAGCCCAAAACCGGAGGCTCAATCTTTAGTGCAAAGTTTTCAATTGTCCCGTTTTTGATCAGTTTTCCTATTCTGGATTTTACAGCAGTGCCAGAAATCCCGATCCTGTTGCCTATCTGTCTGTCGGATTCGCGGCAGTTGTCAAGCAGGGAATGCAGTATTTGGAGGTCTAATTTGTCCAATTCGCTAGTGCTAGTCCATGCTTTCCTATTAAACAATACTATTTCTAGATAAAAATGTCCATAATGCCTATAATATTGTCACTATATGTTAAATATTGGACTTATTCCATACATGACATGGATTACAGGATTCAGCTGGCAAAGAGAATGCTCTTAAACAAAAAGGGCAGCTTGATTGGCGCAGTCCTAGCAGTATCGATTGGAATCTTGGTAATTCACGTAAATTTTGTAATATTCCAAGGATTGTATGATGCAATCGTTCGGGATCTGTCAAGCTATCGATTTGGCGACGTGCTAGTAACAGATGAGGAAGGTTTCATCACAAAACCAGATACTTTTTTGGTGAATTGGTTTGAGCGAATCCCATATGTGGAAGCGGCGACGCCGCGGGTCCAATCCTCTGCATCGATTAACGTAACAAAAGACGGCAAGCTAGTCGAAGAGTTTAGAGTGCCTGTTGTGGGGGTAGATCCGTTTCGTGATCCGCGAGTCTCAACAGTACACGAAACAGTAACTGATGGCCAGTATGTCTTTTCTAGAAACTCAATTGTTGTTGGTTCTAGAGTTGCAAAGGATCTTGGTGACATTAGAGTGGGCGAAAGCCTCAAGATCAAAGTAACAGACAGGAACGGCGAAGATCAAATACGACGTTTCATTGTCACTGGAGTTGTAGTCTCGCCTGGCGGCCAAGGCCTAGACTCAGAAGTCATAATGCATATTGATGCATTACGAGATATGCTGAATAGAGACGGAGAAACTGGTGAAATACTAGTAAAACTAAAAGATCCAAAAAAAGCAGACGACGTAAAACAGTTCTTTTTGAGAACGTTCCCAAACGATGATTTCAAGGCAGAAACGATAGAGGAATCAGCAGAAGCAGCATTGAGTGGGTTTAGATCGGGTATTGCAATGATTAACATGATCGGATATTTTGGAATGATGTCCTCTGCTTTTGCCGTGGTAACCATACAAATGATGCTGGTTTCTAGCAAAACAAGAGAGGTTGGAGTAATGCGTGCAATAGGCGCAAAAAGAAAGGACATTTTGATAATTTTCATAGTCCAAGGCATGATTATTGGGGCAATAGGTACAGGAATAGGGACAGCCATGGGTCTTTCATACACGTTTTACGCAAAAGAGACTAGAATGACTTTTGCGGGCAGCATACCATTAGAGGTAAGCTACAACTGGCCAAACATCATCCAGACTGCCATAATGGCATTTGGACTTGCAGTAATTGCCTCAATTTATCCATCATTTAGAGCAACAAAGCTACAACCAGTGGAGGCAATGCGCGCTGTCTGATATCGTGCTGGAGGTAAAGAACCTCAACAAAATCTTCGGCCAAGGCGACACAAAGGTACACGCATTAGTGGATGTATCGTTTTCAGTCAAGAGGGGGGAGTTTTTGCTGATTGTTGGCAGCTCTGGCTCTGGAAAATCCACATTGCTAAATATGATTGGATTGCTTGACAAGCCAACAAATGGCGAAGTACACATTGATGGGACAAACACGACAGGGCTTTCAGACAACCAAGTTTCGGCATTTAGGAATTCAAAGCTCGGCTTTATCTTCCAATTTGCAAATCTTTTGGCCGACCTTACAGTTCTAGAAAATATCTTGCTTCCAAGAAGCATCCAACATACGGATCAAACCGCAATGCAAGATGCAATCAATCTGCTCAAGGGCGTAGGTCTTGAAAAACAAATGAACAAACGAGCAAACAAGATTTCAGGTGGACAGGCGCAAAGAGCCGCAATTGCAAGGGGCCTTATCAACAGACCAACAATTGTTTTAGCAGATGAGCCTACAGGAAACCTTGACTCTGTTACTGCCGAAACCACAGTACAGCTTATGAAATCAATGGCAAAAAAGCTAAACCAGACATTTATCATAGTAACACACGACAGACACCAGTTTAGCGATGTAGACAGGGTCATCACAATCAAGGACGGCCGCGCATTCGAAGGCGAGGACATGCCTCACAAAATGGAGGTCACAGTATGAAAGTTGTAATTCTTGCATCACTGATTATCCTTGCAGCACAGCTAGTTGTGCCTGATGTGTGGGCCCAGCTTGGAAAGGGCGATTCACCATTTGAGCGTGAATACCAGGATGTTAAGTTCCTTGATGCATATTTTGGTACCCTAAATCAAAAAATCGAGGTAACCCCAGGGGACAAAAACGTTCCATTTACTGTTATCTTTGCAAACATTGGCTCGCAAGACATTACGGGAATAAACGGCCAGCTCCAGATGCCAATCGGATTTAGCCCATCAGACGGAAAAGGCGCGATGATTTTGGCAGACAGTGACTCTGAAGCCCTAGCAGGAAAACATTTTTCGCTAACGTTCTTTGTGAATCTGGACAAAAACATTCCAATTCAGCAGTATCCTGCAACCGTAAAAGTTGATTACACCAGAATACGAGAGGCAGGCCAAAGAAACACTTTTCTTGATTTTAAATTCAAAGTGACAGGCGAAAGCATTCTTAATCTCAAGGCACAAGACCCATTTCTGACATCGCTAAAAAACAACGACGTAACAGTTGATGTAACAAACATTGGAACAGCACCGTTATCAAATGTCAAAGTAATATTGCAAAACACACAAACATCTGTTTCTGCTACTTCAAATCCCATCACAAATGTAGAAAGTGTCGTCTTTGATCAAAATGAATGGGACATTGGAACAATCGACTCACAATCATCAAAAAAATTCTCATTCAAGGTATTCATTCCAGAAAATGTCCGCACGGAAACCCTTCACACACCTCTACAGATCACGTACTTTAACGCACACGGAGACAAAATTGTAGATAGCCGTACAGTAGACTTTTACATAAACGGTCTAATTGATGCAAAAATCTACGATGTGAGAGTAATTGATCTTTCCGGCAAGCAAACCATAGTTGGCGAAATAATCAACGAGGGGAACACAAATGCACTTTTTGCGTTTGTAACCTTAGAACCACTTGAAGGCTCTAACATAAAGAAGGTGACACAGTTTATCGACGAAATCGAGATAGACTCACCTGTGCCGTTTAACATACCAGTGGAGTTTGATGGTGAGCCCAAGTTTGGCGAGCACGAAATCAGAATCACGGTTAGATACAAGGATGACCTAAGAAACGAGAATCTCATAAATTACGATACCAAGGTAACATTAGAGGACACAAACAAAAAGCCAGAACCAACAGCTGCAGACTATGTTCTGCCAATTATCGGATTAGCTATAGCAGTGGCTGCAGGCATAATCATTAGAAAAAAACTAAGAAAAAAGAAAGAACAAACTTCAAGCTAGCCCACTAGGATTATAACGGATAAACATGATCGCCGATCATGACATGGGATGAAATCGAAGTCCCAAAAGAACTGCGCCCATTCATGCCAGAGGCCGCAATAGAGACTAAACTCGGCCACAGGAACGGCGCCAACAAGCAGTATCGCTATGGGAATCTACACATACGGGAATATGACGACAAATATCTAGTACACATGGACAGGGTTGATCCGCTAAAAGATCCGCTAGGCCATCTGATTTTTGACGCGCAAGAAGTCCTGCTAGGCCTTGCAAGCGGGGCAATGGGTGGAGCAAAGGTCGCATCCCATATTTACAACAAAAGCAAAAAGACGAAAAAAGACAAGCAGATAGCGGCCGCCGCAGGCTTGCTGTCGTCATTAGCTATCGGATATGCAGGTTACAAGCTTGCAAAAAAGGCCAAGGGCCAATGAGGGGATTTTATGACTGCTGCCAGAACTGTTTTGGTTCTTTTCAAGCTCATACCACTGATAATTGCACTACGGCATGACAGAAAAGAATGGGTAAGACACGAGGGCAAAAACGTCGATCTGTCCAAGTTTTCAAAAAACGCAAAAAAAGTACTTGATACGTTTGTCTCGCTAGGCCCAGTCTACATAAAGCTTGGACAGTGGCTTTCATCAAGGGCAGATATCCTACCGCAGCCGTACATGGAAGAGCTGGCAAAGCTTCAGGACGATGTTCCTGCAGCCCCATTTGAACAGGTCAGGCCAATAATTGAAAAAGATCTCGGGCAGCTGGACAAGGCGTTTACGTACATCAACACAAACCCGATCTCGGGGGCCTCGCTGGGCCAAGTCTATCGCGCAAAAATACAGGAACAAAACGTAGTCGTTAAGGTAAAGCGACCTGGAATTGAAAATATGATCGAAGAAGACATCAAGGTTCTAAAAAAAGTCCTGCCGCTTGCGATGAGATTCGTAGATCCAAACCTGAGGTTTTCTGCAAGCTCAATGCTTGCGCAATTCATAGAAACCATACACGAGGAGCTTGACTATACCAAGGAATCAGCAAACCTCAAAACCATAAAAAAGAATCTCATGCGCCACCACAACGTCCTAGTACCGGCAGTCTTTGATGATCACACCACGAAAAACGTTCTCACACTGGAGTACATTCCGGGAATAAAGATAACAAACATCGAGGATCTGGACAAAAAGGGAATCGACAGGCAAAAAATCGTAATCGACGTCCACAAGGTCTTCTTTACAATGCTTTTGCGGGACTCGATATTCCATGCAGACCCGCACCCAGGAAACGTCTCAATAACAGATGACGGCTCTTTAATCCTGTACGACTTTGGGATGGTCGGCAGAATCGACAATGACACCAGAATGAGACTCGTGCGACTGTACCTGGCGCTGGTGGAAAAAGACCCGGCAAGAACAGTAAACGCCATGAATGATCTTGGCATGCTTACTCCTGACTTTAACCGCGCCGTCATGGAGGAGGGAATCAATCTCTCGATTCGAACAATGCACGGAAAAAAGCCAGACGAAATGGAAGTCCGCGCCTTCATGGAGCTAGCTAACAAGACGATGTCGAGATTCCCCTTTACCCTACCAAAAAATCTGGCACTATACCTCAGGATGAGCACAATAATCGAGGGAATCTACAAGACCCACAAGGTAGACTTCAAGTTCGTCAAAGTTCTAAAGCAAATCCTAGAAGAAGAACAGCTGATCAAGGACGCGTATATCGAGGAGCTGAAATATTCCTTTACAAGATTTGCAAAATCACTTGACGCTACCATTTCAATTGCACCAGAGCTCAAAAAATTCCTAGAAGAAAACAGATCACTCCAATTCAACACAAGGCAGAAAACAAACACGCTTCTGGCAGGAAGCATCCTTGCTTCTTCTATTTTTGTTGGATCTGCAGTTCTCTATTCCTCAAATGAGCTTGTTGGTGTGTTTGGCATGATCGGCTCGTTTGCAATAATGGGAATATTCGCAGTTTTCAGAAAACACTAGTCTATTGAGATCTGTTTTCCCTTTTGTGCAAGGGGAATCTTTACAGTCAGGACTCCCTGAGCAAGTTTTGCGGAGCTGACATCCTCGTCTTTTACGTGCACTGGAAGGAGGATCTTCTTGTCAATGACATTAGGTCTCTGCTTACAGATGACTCCGTCCTTTTGCAGCTCGTGTTTTTCGGCATTTATTGAAAGAATGTTCCTGTGAATGGTAAGTCTGATGTCTTTTTTCTCAAATCCTGGCAGGTCAATGAGTACAGTAAGGGAATCACCTTCAAGGTGCATATCTACTGGAGGAAGGACAAACTCGTAGAATTCGCGAGACTTGTTGTTTATTTCCTTCATCATTTCTTTTGCCAAGTTCCTCACTATTCCCATTTTGTATTGTCTGGGATTTTTAGTTATAAGTTTTGAGAGGGGGAGGCAAAAAATGAACTGGCTTTAAATCGTTTTATGCGTAATGAAACGTGTGCATCCAAGAGAGCTAGTGCCAAAATTCTTTGATAATACGGCCGCAACCTACGACAGAGTTGCATCATGGGCTACATTTGGAAAAGACAGCTATTGGAAAAATGAAGTGTTGAACCAGATCCCGGGGGGAGATACCTTTCTTGATCTTGCCTGCGGCACTGGAATACTTACAAGAAAGCTTGCGCAAAAATTCCCAAATTCCAGGATAATTGGGGTTGATATTACCCAGAGTTACCTTGAGGTGGCAAAGAGAAACTCGTCGTCGTTTCAAAATATCTCGTTTGTATGCCAGGACGCAGAAAAGCTAAACCTAAATGAAAAATTTGATTGCATAGTATCGTCATACATTCCAAAATATTGCAGTTCAAAAATTCTTACACAAATCTGCGCTGAGCATCTCAATCCAGGAGGCAGGATAATACTGCATGATTTTACCTATCCGCAAAACCGCCTTGCCAGATCCATGTGGGATGCATATTTTGTATTACTACAGTTTGCAGGAAATTTCATCCCAGAGTGGAAGGAGGCCTTTGCAGAGCTCCCAAAACTAATCAGATCCACTACCTGGGTAGCAGGCTATGAGAAAGAAATGAAAAAAAGCGGCCTTGATGTGCAGTGCCAGTATTTCACATGGGGCTCTTCAGCAATCCTTGTCGGAATCAAACATAATATCTGATTGCAAAAAAGGCAACCGTAGCAAAAATCACCCCAAGTGCAAGTAACTTCAAAATGGTTTCTTTTTTCCTAATCGCATCTGGGTCTCCGTTGTTTCTCTTTAGCTCCTTGTATTTTCGGGAGGTAATTATCAAGACATAGGTAATCACTGCAGAAATGCCACCAAGTGCAAGCGTTTCTGCTGAAATGGAATTGGTCTGGATTGCCGAGCCTGCAAAAACCGGCAATATTCCCCACGACAAGACGGTTGACGCGTTATTGTGGAATCTGCCGCCAAACAGCTCCAAATTGTATGCAAAAAGGAAAAACCCCTCAGCAATCCCAATCGGAAACAAGAGTGGCGAATCCAAGAAAGCATAATGCAGGCCAATGGCAAACGCAATACCTAGTGCGCCAAGGCCAACTAGTGCAAGTTTTCTTTTCGGCAACTCTCCCCATGGTTTTGTTTTCCCCCCTACTGCGTCAAGGCAATGTGCGCATACTCCAAGCGACAAAAAATAAACTACGCAAATTGCCGCCAGTCGCTCTACTCCAAAACTTCCAGAAAGCGAACCCCAAACAGCAAAGCAAGTGACGATTCCGGTGTACGGCAAAAACAAAATCCCGACGCTGACTCGGAAATTTCTTGAGCCAAATTTTGGAACGAACCATTCCCAAGTCCTATCCAATGTCACGATACCATTTGGCGATCATCGCTTATATATTAAACCACACTGTAACATCTAGCTGAATTTTTTAGTGTGTGCGAGAAAGAATTTTGATGAAAGCCTATCGCAAATTCATAACAAAGGGAATCAACGAACCCCTCCATAAAATTCCA
>CAZETC010000002.1:0-10316 GCA_964515435.1 uncultured Candidatus Nitrosotenuis sp. | reverse complement strand
CGGCAAGGCGCCAATCAAACGAATTTCGATGCTCAGCAAAACATCGATTCCAGAATCAAAAATGCACATTGCAGTGCACCTAGTAGACGCATCACGCAAAAAAATTCCAGAATACAGCAAGCTTCACAAGCACAACTCAGACGAAATCAACCTGATCCTTTCTGAGAAAGGCAAGCTAACCTATGAAATCCAGCTTGAAGACGAAATCTACAAGGTGTCTGCCCCGTGCACCATTTTCATACCAAAAGGCACAAGGCACAAAGCCAGAGCCCTGTCCGGAAAGGGGATTTTTCTGTGCATAATAAAATCAAACAATTACAAATCATCTAAATGACTGGGTCACTAGATTTTTAATTGCTCGCAAGCTGATTACAATTGATGATTGTTGTAATCGAAGGAAGCGATCAGGCAGGAAAAAAAACCCAGTCTGAGCTTTTGGCGTCTGCTCTCAAAAAAAGCAAGATAAGGACCAAGGTCTTCAACTTTCCTGACTATACCACGCCGCTTGGAAAAGAAATAGACGATTTTTTGCACGGAAAGCGCAAGTTCCCACCACAGGTAATTCACTGCCTTTTGGCTGCAAACAGGTGGGAAAAGCTCTCAGAAATCCAAAAGGCGCACTCTGAAAATTCCGTTATCATCATGAACAGATACTACCAGTCAAATCTGGTATATGGCGTGGCAAACGGCCTTGACCTAAAGTGGCTGCAGGGCTTGGACGAGGGCCTTCCAAAGGCAGACCTTGTCATAGTGCTCGATGTTTCACAAAGGGAATCGTTTTTGCGTAAAAAATCAAGGCGCGACAAGTTCGAAAAGGACACCAAGTTCCTCAAAAAAATCTCAAAAACCTACAAAACTCTGGCAAAAAAACTGGGCTGGAAAATAATTGATGCGTCAAAAACAAAGGCCGAGGTGCACGACGAAATAATGAAAGTTCTCTCAAGCAAGCTTGCAAGGATATGACAAAATACCTGGATATAGTGGATCCAATCCATGATTTTGTCCGCGTTTACGATACTGAGCTCAAAATAATCGACTCGGCGATTTTTCAGAGGCTAAGAAGAATCCGCCAGCTCTCAGGCGCGCACCTCACCTATCCTGGGGCTCAGCACTCCAGATTTGAGCACTCGCTTGGAGTTATGCACATTGCGGGGCAGGCGGCAAACGCACTAGGCGAAAAAGGATTTTTGAGCCCTGGCCGAATCCAAGACATTCGCCTTGCTGCACTGCTGCATGATGTCGGACACGGCCCGTTTTCGCATCTTTTCGAGGAGGTCTTGCAGGAAAAAAAGAAAATCTCCCATGAGGACATTGGAAAAAAGATAATTCTCCACTCGGAGATAGGCGACATCCTGTCAAAATCGGGCAGAAATAAAAAATTCATAACAAAGCTTGCCTTTGGGGATCCCAAATACCGGTTCGTAAACGAGATAATTTCAGGCTCACTGTCTGCTGACATGATGGATTATTTGCAGCGGGATGCATACTTTACTGGAGCAGAGCACGCAAAAATTGATCACCAAAGAATAATCAACTCTTTGAGCGTCTACAAAAGCAAGCTCGCCCTTGACAGATCTGCTCTTTACTCGTTTGAATCCATGATTCTGTCAAGATACCAGATGTTCAAGGCAGTCTATTTCCACAAGACGGTTCGATCAGCAGAGGTAATGATGTTGGAATTCATCAGGCTGGCAGACGAGGAATGTGGTTTTACCGAGCTGGATCTGGACAGCTACGTAAAGATGACAGACGAGTTCGTAGTCTCACAAATTCTCTCCCTCCAAGATAGCACGGACGAGATAAGGAGGGCAAAAAAATTCGCAAAAGACTATCAAAACCGCCGGCTACTCAAGTGCGTCTTTGAGAAAATTACCTCCAAGTTCGAAAAAACCCAAGACAAAATTCGGGACAAAATAGCAGCAAAGTCCAGGGTGGACAAAAACCAAATCTTTGTGGATACCTCCGGCACGTCGTCGTTGCCACTCACCCCGTCAAAGGAAAAAACAAAATCCATCACCCTAATCAAAGGCTCTCAGGCAAAGGAGATTCCGTTCTCAAAAATTCCCGTGGTCTCCTCTATGGCAGAATCAATGAATATCTTGAGAATCTATACCACTGCACAGCACAGAAAAAAAGTTGAAATGGCAGCAAAATCGATTCTCGGTGGTCAAAAGTGAAAAAAAGAATCGTCATAAAACTATCTGGAAGGATCTTTGGAATAAATGACAACACAAAACTACTCAAAGACTATGCCACGTTTCTGGTCAAAACCAGCAAGATCTGTCAGCCGATTATAATTGCAGGCGGAGGCAAGATAGCAAGACACTACATTTCTCATGCGAGGTCATCAGGTGCTGACGAGTCGACCCTTGACGAGCTTGGAATTGAGGTGTCGAGACTGAACGCAAGGCTTCTAATTTACGCATTAAAGGGAAAGGCCTATCCCCACCCGCCAACAACTCTTACAGAGGTAAGACATGCAGTCGACAGCGGCCTAATAGTGGTAGCCGGGGGGCTGCACCCAGGACAGAGCACGAACGGAACTGCTGCGCTTATTGCAGAAAAAGTCCACGCTACAGAATTTCTGAATGCAACTGACGTTGATGGGATATACGACTCTGATCCAAACAAAAACTCCAAGGCAAAAAAGTTCAGACAAATCGAGCTTAGAAACCTGAGAAAAATGCTTGTACACGAGGATTCACTAGCTGGCAGCTATGACCTCATGGATATCGTGGCACTCAAGGTAATAGAGCGCTCTAAAATCAGAACGCGCGTAATCAAGGCAGACATTGCCATCATAGAGAAAGCAATCAAGGGCCAATCTGTCGGAACAGAGATACTGCTCTAGCTTTTTAGCTCATTCTGTACCGTGGGGTACTGCTCAGTCCAGATATCTACCTTATCACCAGAGTATTCTTTGATGCCTGACTCGATTGCCTTGTTGAAGATTTCAAGTGCCTGCTCTTTTTGCAGGGGCTTTGACTGGGCTTTCGTATATCCTTCGGAATCAACAAGTATAGTGACAAAGCCGTCAGATGTGCGAATTATTGCCGCAAGGTCTTCTTCACCGACTGGAACAAACTGGCCATCCTTCTTTTTTGTAGTAAGGGTCAGCATTGCAAATCCACCAAGCTTGAAAAGCGTCATCTGGGACTTGCTTGCACGCTCCTTTCCAATTTTTACGGCCTGGAAATACTGCATTTGATTATCAAGACCAAATTATCACTATAAGGATTTCACCGCCTCAACATTTATGACACAGAAAATGCGAAAAACCAACATTGAATTCCAAAATCCTACTTGGAATAATTGCAGCAGGACTTGCAGGTGTAATCGGCTTTGTAGGGCTGTCTGGTTCACAGTTTATCAACGACGTTTCAGAGGGCAGCATAGGAAACCTCTCACCCTCACCAATAACGGTCATGCCAATCGAGATAAAGCTGGCAAACCTCTCGGTTCTATCTGTGACAGACGAGGAAGCTAGACTCGAAATCGACTTTGAGGTAACAAACCCGAACTACAAATCCATAATACTCCAGGTAATCAAATACGAGCTATACCATGGCGACACCAGAATCATGATAGGTCAGATTGGCGAGCGTGCAGAGGGGGCAGTTGACAGCTCTAACTATTTCACGATTCTTAGCAAAAACCCGCAAATCATCGGCGATAAAATCACAATAAAGAACACAGGAAATTCTCCAGAATTCTGGTCAGCACTCGTGGCAGGTGACATCAAGTGGACGGTAAAAGGCGAAGTCTACTATAACCTGAGCTCGATGACAAGCGGCCAGGAAAACATCACACCGTTCGAATTTGCGCCATAGGGCATCAATCCTTACAGTATCATAAAATGGCAAAATTATGATAATTTGTCTATATGGGAAAAATTTTGGAAAAATTATATAAGATTTGGAGGACGATTGCAAGCAAATGGCAGAAGCAGGATTAGCAGCATATGGCTCAGCAATTGGCGTGGCTATTGCATTAGCGGTAGTGTGTTTTGCGCTACGCGGCAAAGGTCATCCAGAACCACTAGAATAAGATCGCTAGATCTTTTTTTTACTTCTTTTTAAAATTCTCTAGTCGCTACTTTTTGTGGGTAAACAGATCTGCGAGGGTAAACGACTGGTCTCCATGTTTTTTGATGTAGCACCGTTCATAGTACTGGCATCCAGAGCATTCCTGTGACGGCTCTAATATTGGAACCTTCTTATCGCTTATCAGATTCGAAAAGACGCGCACTCGGCGGATTGTCTCCTCGAACATTTTTTTGTCCCGCATCACCGTAAATGATGACTCTTTTTCATCGTCTGTAAGATACACAATCACCCCGTCTGTCTTGTTAAAAATCCACATGCACGCATTGAGGTATAATACGTCTGCCGCGTTGGGGGTTTCAGGCGTCTTGGAAATCTTTTTGAAAATAATCACGATCTCGTCTACTATCATGTCTGCTTGGCCCCTTAGCTTTATCTCCTCAATGTCAAACTCACCAGTCTTGGAACCGTAGGGGAGCTTCCTTACAAGGCCGCCAAAAAGCTCGCCAAAGCTCTTGTTTTCCTGCTCTATCCTGTCAAATCTATCAAAATAAGACCTTCGCATACACCTGACGACTTCGTGCAGGAAAACCATCTTGTTATCAGACGGATTGGAAACCTGGAATCCTGTATCTTTTGCCAGCGCATCAATTGCGCTGGTGATTGTTTTCCGATAGTCTCTGTCTCCCATCATGGTGTTTTAATCACCTTAGCTGAGAAGCCTCGTTAAGGATTTCGAGATTCGATCCGAAAAGGCAAGTGTAATAAAATGCAGCCCAAAGCCGACCAGTGCGCCAGCAAAAACATTTGATGTCGCAAAGTAAACCCCCAAAAACATTCCGAGTGCAGGAAGCGTCAGAATTAAGGCTAAAAACGTGCTAACCCAAATCGTATTTACCAGAGTTTCTGTGGTGATTGGGTTTTTCTTTCTGTAGATTCCTATCATTTATGGCCTCTCGCCTATTTTTCCCTATATAATTGCAGATTATCCTTCTTGCTCTACTATCAGCCTTGATATTGTGGTCTGAGAAGGAATACCTTGCTCGACAGCAAACGCAATAGCAGCTATGTTTCTTACCTCATATGAGGTAAGTTTGCTAATTCCGACAATTGTTGAAAAGTTAAACATTTTTCCAAATGATTTGTTTGCTGCCCTGTACATTGACATCTCAAAGGAATGCTCGAACTGCGATACTGCATCCATATCGTCTTCGGTCTGTGGTATCAAATCTCGGTAACGCGTAGTCGCAAGCTCATCAAAGACCCCCTTTACAGAATCAGAAGAGATCAGTTTTCCAAGCATATCCCTTGGTATGCTTGGTGTGTGGGTGACAATCAGACTTTGGATCTGTTCCTCGTCTAGGCCCCAAAACTTGCCTCTGAGTATTGAGAGTATGTTGTAAAAGTCAATGTCCATGCCGACAAATCGAACCAGTTCTATGTCCCTTGAGCTGCGCATCGCGCTTCCAAGCTGTTGATACAAAATTTTATCCAGAAACACATCAAATACCTGGATGTTCTTTCTCTCGTTGTAAAGCTGGATGGCCTTTGATATCTCCTCACCAAATCCTGTCGGGCCAAGACTTGCAGCCACCTCTTCAAGGTTCTTTGAGACCAGTGCCTTTACCACGACATCCCTTTGACCTATAAGCTCTTCTGCATGCAAGTTGAGATTCTGCTCTATCTCTTCTTGCGGTTTGCCTAGCGCCTTGCCCTTCAGGATCATCTTTAGATTGGAAATTATGAATTTCAGGTAATATGCTTCTAGGATATCTGAATTGCCGGCTATCTTGGAAATTGAATAATGTATGTCGGCAAGCTCGTTTCTGAGAGCAGACTCGATTTTTGCAGCGCTAAATGGCTTGGCAACCTTGGATACGGCGTCGGCGTATTTTGTGTTCTTTATCCTTGTTACGAGCTCGTCCAGATCTCGTGATTCTGACAGGGCCTGGAGCTCTGTTCTTGTTAGCAGCTTGCCCCTCTGGCTATACGATTTTACTGAGGCAAAAATCCTCTGCGGACCGCCAGAACTCATAGGTTCCTTGAGTGCTCCAAGCGGATTTTAATGTTTGGTGCATTTGCGTAAAATCATTCTTCCATTTAGCCGATGCTTTTGAGAAAACTTAGTGTTTTTTCCTTTTCTGATTTTGACATGATAATAAAGCTCTCAAGAAACTCTTTTTGGATCAAAATGGTCTCGTCTGAAATCTGCATAAACCTAGTCTTGTCAAGTGGCAAAAGATCGGCGATCTTTCCATCACAGTACGACCTGACATAGTTCTTAAATAACGAATACACAAAGCGCGATGCAACTTTCACCAAAGTCTCAATCTGTTCCTCAAAGTCCTTGTCCACGTCTTTGTACTGCGCAAAAAACCTCTCCAAGATCTTCTCCCTTCCAATAATTTCATCTAGCGCCACTGCGACCAAAAGCCCCTTATTTGTAAGGTGATAGTATGGAACTCCTTTTTCCTGCAGCGCCCTTGGGCCGCGCTTTAGCGGCAACCTCCCTGCCTCGGTTACAATTCCAAGTGGAATAAGTATCTCGTCAAGATCACGAAATATTCCAGAATAGATGTTTTTCCACACCGTTCCGTTTTCCTGCGCTAATTTTTGCGCAATCGCAGTACGCGTTGTCTGTGCGGGATTGTTCTGTGTTGCAAGGCTAATAATTATTGCGCGCTGTCTGAGTGCCTCACCAGTTAGCACGTCCTTTGTCTTGAATGTCTCAAAGATTCCCAACCTAGTTTCCAAGCCAACCTGACTCATAGCATAATCCTTTGATTTTATGTTATTATCCTAGAGTTAGGATATTTAACAATTTATGTTTATTCCGTCTTTAACTTCCCTATCCTTAAATAATTTTCACCGTTGCAAACCTGCAATGAAGAACAGGAATCACAAGTATGCTCTATTACTTGTGATAGCAGTTGCCGCAACAGCGACAGGCGTACTGTCTACCGCTTATGCACAACAAGTAACCGATGGCATGGGAGGCTACGTACAAAGTGGCACCGGAATCGATACCGGTAACCCCAACGAATGCTGGTATGAAACAGAACCAGGTTCTGGAGCGTTTGCACCATGCATGATAGATAACGGTGACACCGCGTGGATATTGACCGCAACAACGTTGGTCTTATTCATGACTCCAGGTGTTGCCTTTTTCTACGGTGGCTTGGCAAGATCAAAGAACATGGTAAATGTCATTGGCATGACACTGATTGTAATGGGTCTAATCTCAGTACAATGGGTGTTGTGGGGATACTCGCTAGCATTTGGACCAGTGGAACAAGACACAAACTTGTACATGGGTTCATTACGTTATGTTGGCTTCAATCAAGTATCTCACTATGCACCTCTTGGTGCACCAAGTGCATGTACTGACCAAGTATACTATACTCTGAGATCGCCATATGTTGTAAGCACTGACGTGAAGTGTAGCGCAATTTGGCCTGGAACAATTCCGCATCAGCTATTTGCGATGTTCCAAGCGACTTTCGCAATCATCACACCAGCACTAATCATAGGTGGCATCATTGACAGAATCAAGTTCAGCGCATTCGTTGTCTTTATTCTCCTGTGGGCGACCTTTGTCTACGATCCAATTGCACATTGGGTCTGGGGCGGAGGATTCATCTTTGCAGGAAAACTAGACATCAATCCTGATCTGGCGCCAGCAGCAGCACTTGACTTTGCAGGTGGAACTGTAGTTCACATCAGCTCTGGATTCTCAGCTTTGGCTGGGGCATTAATCCTAGGAAGAAGACTTGGATATGGCAAGGTTCCAATGGAACCACACAACATTCCAATGGTCGTCCTTGGAACAAGCATGCTCTGGTTTGGTTGGTTCGGATTCAACGCAGGTTCTGAACTTGCAGCAGATGGAGTTGCAACATCAGCATGGGTTGTAACAAACACCGCAACAGCAATGGCATCACTAACATGGATGCTAATGGCATGGGCCCACACAGGTAAGCCAAGCATTGTTGGTGCAGCCTCAGGTGCAGTAGCAGGACTGGTAGCCATCACTCCGGCATCAGGTTTTGTCGGACCAATGGCTTCAATCATAATTGGTATTGCAGCAGGTACAGTCTGTTACGGATGCGTTGCATTCAAGAACTCTCGCAAATGGGACGATGCACTCGACGTTTGGGGAGTACACGGAATGGGCGGTTTCACAGGCGCAATTCTCACCGGAACACTTGCAAGCCCACACATATGGGACACAGGTTTCGGAATCGGCGCATGGACTGGAACACCAGAAGGCTATGAGCAACAAGCTATCAACGTAATGGGAGCACTCATCTCTGTAGGCTACGCATTTGGCGTAACTCTAGTCATCCTCAAAGTAATGGATGCAGTTTGGCCAGGTGGAATCAGAGTCACTCCAAAGGAAGAAGAGATTGGACTCGATTTGGCACAACACGGAGAAAGAGCATACGTAAACGAATAAAAAAATCCCACCCTCTTTTTACTTTTTATCTTTATCAAGAAAATTCATTTAATGTCATTTGGTAGTTGTATTGTGCTAATCACAACAAAAGATCTTGCAAAAGAACTCGAAAACCCAAACCTCATTGTAATTGACGCAAGGTCATACAAGGAGTACTCGCAGGGGCACATCCCTGGGGCTGTGAACTTGGATCTTTTTGCGTATCACTGGTTTGACACCTCAAAGCGGGGAATGGAAATCTTCAATGAACAAAGCAGGATGATCTTGTCATTTGTCGGAATCACTTTACAAAAAAAGGTAGTATTCTATGATGACGTATCTGGAATGCTTGCTGCCCGAGGCGTCTGGCTCTTGATGTATTTTTCACACGAAAATGTCTCGATGCTCGATGGCGGGATAAAAAAATGGCAGGCAGATGGCCTACCGCTTGAGACAATGACAAACGGATACGAACCGGCAAAATTTGACGGCAAGATAAATCCGAGAGTCATCACAGGCTACGAGCATGTTAGCAAAAACCTAGACAAGCTGGTACTCATTGATGCTCGCTCAAAAGAAGAATACGACGGAACCGTGATTCGGGGAGCACGGCGTGGCCACATTCCAAACGCAGTCAGCATCGACTATATCTTAAACATTTCAGAAAACGGTACACTCAAAGACCAAAAATTCCTTGCTGACCTTTACAAAATTCCAAAAGATGCAGAGGTCGTGACCTACTGCCAGGGGGCATACCGCGCAGCAAACTCGTTTTTGGCTCTAAAAAAACTCGGGTTTGCAAACGTCAAAGTCTATCTTGGCTCTTGGGGCGAATGGTCAAACAGAACTGAACTTGATGTAGAATAGCTATTTTTTCTTCCAGGTTATCTGGTTGTACAGCAGTTCTGGGACAACCTGTCTGAACGGCTGTGAGCCGCCATCGTACCACTTTGTAAAGAACTCGTAGAGGTGAAGCCTGAGCGCCTGGATGTATACGACTAGTCCCTCGATCATCATTATTCCAATATTTCCGCCAATAAGCAATGCAAGTGCGCTAGGTGATGATGCGCCTCCAAGCGATGCATACGAGTTGTTTACTGTAAGCAGTAGCGCAGCATGGACAAGCAACATTATTCCAAGTCGTGCATAGCTGATTGTATGTGAGAGGCATTCTACTGTCTTTCCAAGAAAGACTTCCATTACGACATTAGCTATGCTTCCACCTTCCTCAGGGTGGCGTTTTATGTGCTGGACTCCTCCAAACATCATTATCCCCATTGAAGCTATGACGATAATTATTGAAATCCTTGTAATTATCCAAACTTGTGCCCAGTCACCCAAGAAAACTGTGACCCATGGCACAGCCTCAGTATGCACTTTTGAATACATGTTCATCACGTCATAGCTGGAACCAATCGCACACATCATTACTACAACGATTCCGCCGTACAAAGTAAGATTTGGAATCGCCTCGAAAAGCATCATTTCCTTGTGTCCCTCCTGTCTTAACCTCTTGATTTTGAGCATGAATGCCCAGACAAGATGAACCACTCCCAAAAATATCGAGACCTTCAAAATTATGATCACTTGTTCAAAGGTCAGCTCTGCTACAGTTATAACTCCGACTAGCCACGAAATTGGCTTGAGTGGGCCGTCGAGCAGTTTTTCGAACGGTGCAAAATGGTCGATATGGAACCCGAACATTTCGCCTGCCCCGACGCCGGCAATTGCTGCAGACGCGCCAGAAATTGCAATCAGCATTCCCCATCTTGACAGGGTTCCTTTTCCTTTGAACTTGAATAACAGCCCAAAACCCATGAGCAAAAGACCGTGTCCCA
>CAZETC010000001.1:32509-32831 GCA_964515435.1 uncultured Candidatus Nitrosotenuis sp. | reverse complement strand
ACATTGTAATTGCCAAGAACACAAGATACGGCTCTGCAAAGCCGCCTATCAGAATTCCAAGAAATATCGCAACCTCAGCTATTTTGTCAAAAACAGAATCCAAAAACCCGCCTTTTTTTGAGACCTTTTTGGTGACGCGCGCTACCTGCCCGTCAACTACATCAAAGAATCCTGACACCAGTAACAACGTGCCACCGATTACTGCTGCGTATGAAATCTGCTGGTTTAGGCCATATGCAACTGCCGACAGGAACGCGAACCCCAAGCCCACCGCAGTCCAGAAATCGGGAGAAAGCCCAGTTGAGGCAAACTTTCCGCCCAG
>CAZETC010000001.1:32020-32499 GCA_964515435.1 uncultured Candidatus Nitrosotenuis sp. | reverse complement strand
GGTTTAAGTTGTTTAAGTTTTGTTAAAAAGGCTTAATATCTTTTTACCTTTTTTCTCCAGCTTTTCAAGATGTGGTTTTAGCGAATCTCGAAAGTTGTTTAGCATTTGTTTTTGAAGGATAAATGGCTTTATTTAAGATTCAGAGCAATTACCGTTGACATTAGCTTTGCAGCAACGACAGACGTAGAACCATTGTCATATGTCGGGTTTAGCTCCACAATGTCAAGGCACGAAACCTTGGTTCCGTTCATGGCGTAAATCATGTCAAACAGTTCCCGCGAGGTAATTCCAACAGCTTCTGGCGTCCCGACTCCAGGGGCAAACGCAGGATCCAGCACATCAAGATCTATGCTTACGTAGGTTTTTTTGAAAGAAGACAGTGCATCTTTTACCATTTTTTGGCCCCTTCCCTCCCGGATATCCTTATCGGTAATGGTTTTGATGTTGT
The DNA here is from genome assembly GCA_964515435.1 of uncultured Candidatus Nitrosotenuis sp. Classification (GTDB taxonomy): domain Archaea; phylum Thermoproteota; class Nitrososphaeria; order Nitrososphaerales; family Nitrosopumilaceae; genus Nitrosotenuis. Next base: position 32,051 of record CAZETC010000001.1, on the reverse strand, counting down.
GCTCTTTTAGAAATACGAGTTCTTCTTTGAT
>CAZETC010000001.1:23006-32010 GCA_964515435.1 uncultured Candidatus Nitrosotenuis sp. | reverse complement strand
TCTTTGATGTATGCTCTAGCGCCAATGTGGACGATATTTTCTGCGCCGCGCTTTTCTACTATTCTTCTCAGATATGCGGCGTGGCTTAGCTCCGAATCTGCATAGCTGTCCCTGAGGTCATAGTGCGCGTCAAAGACAATGTAGCCAGTATCATTTGGAAAACTTGTATAGGATCCATACGTAAGAGAATGCTCGCCGCCAAGAATCACAAGCAGCCTTTCTTTTTTGTTGAGCTCACCTGAGATTTTGTTTACCATGCTGACCATTTCATTTACATTTACAGTCTGTTTTGTGTTACCAAGATCCTCTATGTTGACAGATTCCAGATCGACTCCCAGTGCTGGATGAAAAATCTCTATGTTGTTAAACGCGTTTCTTATCGCGTCAGGCCCAAACCTGCATCCAGGCTTGTAGGAATGTGTTGAGTCAAACGGGACCCCAAAAACCGTTGCTACTGCCTGACCATCCTCGTTTGGGGAGATGATTAATGGACTCTTGCTCATGTACAAGTCAAAATAGCTCATCGTCGTTTACACCATTATCTGCGGTCTTTTTGAGAGGTGTTTTGCCAGATTTAGTTTTGTAAAGGGCTTGTTTTTTGTCTGTTCTTTTATCTCCTTCACAAAGTCATCAAAGGCAACCTCCCTTACGTCGCCGGATCTTCTGTCACGAACCGAAAGCGTAGCCTTGCCTAGCTCTTTTTCCCCTATTACAAGGCTGTACCGTATCCATTCTGTTTCAGACTCTCGGATTCTTTTTCCTATGGTTTCGTTTCTGTCGTCAATATCTACTCGTATGTCATGCTGACTCAGCTTCTCTGCCAGGTCTTCGCAGTATTTCAAATGTTCATCTTTTAGCGGGAGAACTCGCACCTGTGTTGGAGCAAGCCATAGTGGAAGCTGCGGCTTTCTTCCCTCTTTTTGATCAAGGGCTGCCTTTTCTAGCAAAACATAGATTACGCGTTCTATTGCGCCGCTTGGCGAATTGTGCAAGATTATAGGATGATGTGGAATGTTGTTTTCGTCAAAATACTTTATCCCGTATCGCTGCCCGTTTTCCACATCGATTTGGTCTGTAGAAAGGGCTGACGCTTTTCCGAGATCATCTACATAATTGAATTCCCACTTTAGGACAAAATAGAAGAACCGTTCCTTCCACATTTCCACAAGGACTGGCTTGGCCAACTTTTTGACAAGCTCCTCGATTATTTTCTTGTGTTCGTTGTAAAATTCTTCTGTGAATCTAATTGCCATCTCATAGTCAGAATCCTCGATTCCGATTTCTTTTAGTACGAATCGCGACAGCTCAAAGCGTTTTCTGAACTCTTCGATGGATTGCGGAATATCGGTGCAGAATGCATGGCAATCAGGCATGGTAAATGCTCGTAATCTTCGAAGCCCGACAAGTTCACCTGACTGCTCCCTTCTGAAGCTATACCTTGTCAGCTCGTACAGCTTCACTGGCATGTTTTTGTATGATGTTTGAAAGTCGTTTGCCATCAAAAACTGCCCAAAGCACGCCGCAAATCTCAAGAAAAGCTGCTTTCCTTCGCTGCTGATGCTGTATTGTCGTGCCGGGAATCGGTTAAAGTAGCTCTCCATGCTTGGGTGGTGCGAATCATACATGATTGGCGTCTCGACTTCAAGTCCACCGTAGTTTTTGACCTCGTCTGTGACAAATCGCTCAAGAAGCGATTTGATCAGTCGGCCATTTGGGTAGAACCTCATGTTGCCAGAGTCCGATGCAGGCTCGTAGTCGGCAATTGCCATTTTTTTCATTAGTTTGACGTGGGGCGGGGGTTCGTCGACTGACCTTTTCTTTGCCGATTCGTATTTTGCTAGAACCTCTAGCTTTTTGTGTTTTGAAAAGTTAAACTTGGCAATGTCATGCAGCACGCCATCTGGCGTCATAATGTGCCAAAACGACTTGATTTTTGATTCTGACTTTAGCGCCTCTGACGTGTCGCCTTCTTCATGATCGTGCCCCTCTTTTGTTATGACTTTGGAGCTTTCTGCCAGTGGGTGACCCTTCACTTTGACATTGTATGACTTTGTCCAGCCAAACGGGGCGTGTGATACTTCGTATTCGGATGCCATTGACTCCATTTCCTTTATGAGATTTAACGCGGTGCTAGGCGATGCAAGATTTGAGCTCAAGTGCGCATACGGGTATAGCAATAATTTTTTGCACCCGACCTTGTCCATGCCGGATTTGACCTCAGACACTGCCTTTTTTGCAACATCAGAGTCATCGCCCTTTTCTACTGCGACAAACGCAACCACCACCTCTTCGAATCTCTTTGGCTCTGGCGTAATTTCCTCTGCGGATTTTATCTCTTTTTTAGTTGGGTTGTACTCTATGCTGTCGCAGTGAAGCTGTAATATGCGCACAATTTCAGACAGTCTCTGCTATTGAATTAAACGTTATGATGGATATTTTACTAAATTTTTGATTGCAGGGCAATAACGGATCGTAAAATTATGCCAGACAGCCCAAGATTATTCAATATAAAGTCGGCAGTTCGCTTCAGTGAATTTTCACCACGATATCCTTCATCAAATATCATCTCTACTTGCCCCTTGTCCGTATCCACTACTGCGGTGATTAGCGAATACTGCCCAAGCGTTGGATCTGTTTTTTCAATGTATAGCCGTAGTTCTATTTTTCTTATGACAAAGCCTTGTTCTGCATAGTTTCCCGAGTCCAAGAGAATCACCACAGCATCTGGTTGTCGATTGACTCGGTCTGGATTTGCGATGTCGATTATTTTCATTACCATAACTAGGTTTCAGATCATTTTAAGAATTTCAGTGGATCACAATAATTATTAGACTATTACAAACGAGACAAAACATGGAACATGGCCACCATCACTTCCATGGGAAGGACATACCACACATCAAGATAAACTCAAAGACATCTATTGAAGAACTGGTCGATATTTTTGCAAATTCTGGATACAACGGAAGGCAGCTTGGCGAGGCTGCAAAGCTGTATGCACGCATGATACAAGAAGACGTAACGATTTGCCTTACGGTTGCAGGTGCAATGACGCCAGTAGGATTTGGCGGCATCATAAAAACGCTAATTGAAAAAGGATTCGTGGATTGGGTTATCGCAACTGGCGCAAATGTGTACCACGAGGATCACTTTGCGTGGGGATTTCCTGTAAAACAAGGACACTTTGATGTAGACGACATGGTTCTGTATGAAAAGGAGATTGTGCGCATACGCGATGTCTACATCAAGTTCATCGAAACGCTTGCGGCAGAAGACAGGGTCGTGCAAAAAATGTTCAAAAACCAGCTTATTGGCAAGCCGTTTACCTCTGCAGAATTTTGCAACATGATGGGCAAGCTGAGCAACCAGAAAGCAAAGCATCCAGAAAAAAGCTTTCTTGTATCTGCCTACAAATACGACGTTCCAGTGTATGTCTCGACTCTCAAAGACTCGTCTCTTGCAATGAATCTTGGGGTGCATAGGCTCCAGAACAAAGTCTACAACTTGGATTTTGTCAGGGAGATACTAGAACAGGCTGCAATCGTACAAAACTCCAAAAAATCCGGAATTTTGGAGCTTGGGGGAGGCGTGCCAAAAAATACAGCCCAGCAGACAGGCCCGATGCTTGATCAAATACTTGGAAATGATGACGGTGGACAAGACTATATCATTCAGATAACCGATGCGAGGCCAGATACAGGGGGATTGTCTGGCGCAACACTCCAGGAAGGCAAAAGCTGGGGCAAGGTCCAAGACGCGCATTCTGGAATGATTACGGTTTACGCCGATTCAACTATTGCATTCCCAATCATTGCAGCATACGTGCTCGCAACACAAAAACCAAGAAAGCCAAAGCGCATCTACAAGAACTTGGACAAATACTACACCATACTGCAAAACACATACTTGCAGAAAGCAAAAAACCAAAAACTAAAGATAAAAAGAAAACACTAGAACTTGTCGTATCTTGCCCACTCTATTTCGCGGTCTTCTTTTGTTTCCTTTTTCCATTCTTTATAATGCTCTTTGCACAAAACTGCTTTTTTTCCAGAAGAGCTCAGACGCAGTCCTGCATTTTCTACTCTGGATGAGTTCAAAGAACGCGCGCCGTCATTGTTACAACCCTCAACGTTGCACTTGGCACCTTTTGACACTATTCCCATACAGAGAGTTCTCTGGATGCTATTTATAGTTGAAAGATAATTGGACATTTTGTCAATTACAGCATTTTGAGGATTTGATACGACATTGAAAAATTATGGTTTTTCAAGTTTGAAACCATTAATTGCCATCTACTGTCAATCGTTTATAAATGGATAATTTTTCACCGAACCCATGGGCGGAGCAAAGAAAGCAAGTGCTGCACAAATGGAGAAAAAACAAGAATCAAACAAATCAAAAGACCAGCCGGGTAAAAAAGACAGAAAAGACAAGAAAGGAGAAAAGTCAGAAAGAAAGGCAGAGATCACAGTCATAGTTAACGAAGATCAAGCAATCAAACTAATCAAATCAAACAATTATCTTACCGCCCACGAACTGGCCAAGCAGACAGGCGTAAAAATTTCTGCAGCTAACGCGTGTCTTATCAGCCTAGTAAAGAAGGGAGCAGCAAAGCGAACCGGCGGATTTAGTGGTCACTGGATTTATCAGCCAGCTAGCTGATAAATTGCGATAACATCTCCAGGCTTTGCGTCTTTTAGCGCATCAGAATTTGACAGAATTTTTCCAATTGGCGTCATCGGTTTTGAAGAGATTACGTCTGATACAAAAAAACAGATGCTACCACCGGCAGGCGAAAATGCAATGTCCCCTTTTTTGAACTCGTTTCTTTGTCGCTCTATTCCAGAATTTATCGCAGTCTCAATGTAAACGATGTTTTGTCCGAGAAAGTGCACGTTTCCCTCAAGTGGCAAGGATCGTAGTATAGAGCCCACTGTTTTTGGTGAAAGATGGCGCTTTAACTCACATGTGATCTTTGATTTTGTTCTTATCTCAACTACTAGCTGCAAAGTCGATACAGAGCCAGCACTCATTCTACAAATCGTAGCGTATGAATATATAACCGTATTAGAGAGTTTTTTCACTTGTCTGATCCTGAAGAAGTTGAGGTAGAGGCCACCGAAGAGGTTGAGGAAGAGCCAGAATTTTCCAGACCCGCAGCAACAGAAGAAGTCAGCGAAGATACGACAATGGAAGATGCGATTAACGCATACAAGAAGATTTTCGAGTCAAAAGAGCTAACAGATGACGAAAGAGCAGATCTTGATAAAAAAATAAAAGAGATGGAGCAACGCGAAGTAATCGATTTTGACCCTGTACACGAGCCAATCGAAATCATGCTCACTGGCAAGGGTAAAATTGCGATAGGTCCCCCAACGCTTACGAGATTTGAAAAGGCACGAATTTTGGGCGCGCGTGCATTACAGCTTTCTCAGGGAGCGCCACCATTCATAGAGATCCCATCAGTTGCAAGAACATCACTTGATATTGCATTGCAAGAGCTCGAGGACAAAGCAATACCAATCGTAATCAGAAGAAGGCTACCAAACGGGGATTACCAAAACATCCCAATTGACTCTTTTAACTAATGGATGAATCATCGATAAAACTTAAAAGAACTGCGTTTTTGAAAAAACTGAATTAGTATGGAAGAAACACAAAATCAGGATCAAGTGTTTGTAAATCAACCATACATATATCACGTAAGAAACGAGCCGATAATGCAGTGCGCACTTGATGTTTTTACATTAATCAACAAGCACCGCAAGGGAATACTGCTAGCAAAGGGAAACACCATTCCAAACGCCGTTGCGATTGCCAACATAATAGTCGAAAAAATGCTTCATGGCAATTGTTCAATCGAGCATATCACACTCGATTCTGAAAACTCTGACATGTTCGGTAAAAGAATGTTGTCCACAATAGAAATTTCAATAATTAAGAACTAGTATACGCTGCCAGGGCCCTTTAACAGCATGTTTTCACATTCCTTGCATACTGCTTCATCAATGTTTGTCTCCAAGTTGTGATGAATCTCGCAGATCAAAAGACTCGATTTTATGTAGTTGCAAAGGCTGATGAATTTTGCAAGGCTGGACGGAGTGTATGCCATGTCTGATGCGAGTCTTTCACTTAGCTCCTTTATCATTTCTGAGACCTGTTCGTCTGCTACAAGTTTTTGAATTAGTTTGGGATCACCACGCGTTCCGCGGATGTAATTGCTTACTGCAGCTTGTGTCACTCCAAGCATTTTTGATATTTCATCCTCCCTGATTTTGTACTCTTGTGCGAGTTTTTTTGCTAGAATTGCCCGCAATGCAGGGATGAGAGTTTTTGATTCAATTTCAGCAGGGAGTAACATTATGCAAAAATCGGTCTACAATCTATTTAAAGTTAACAATAATTCCTTTGAGCCAAAGAAAACAAACTTGTTTAATGCAAAATAGCTGAAGCTAATTTGCGTTACATCAAGACTTAATTTGATTTTTGTTTACAACTAGTCAATGCAAGAAATGCTTGGTCAAGTTCACAGAATTTTGGAAGATGCCGTTTTGGCCTGCACGTCAGATCATTTGTCGCTGTCCGGCGGGCTTGATAGTACGATTCTTGCATACTTGCTAAAGGAGAGAAAGCCAAAGGCAATCTCAATTATTGCAAGAGACTTTGTAGCAAATGACCTCACGTATTGCCAGATGGCAGCTCAGAGATTTGATCTACCACTGTCAATCAAGTTGTGCGATATAGACGTGATTTCTAACGGAATTGAGGAAACGATAAAAATTCTGAAAAACTTTAACGACATTGAGATAAGAAACAGCGTTGTTCCATACCTTGCGATATCTGAGGTAAAAGAGTCAGGATTTGACAAAATAATAACTGGGGATGGTGCAGACGAAATTTTTGCAGGGTACAATTTCCTTCTAAAGAAAACCAAGCAGGAGCTAGAGGTCGATCTTAAAAGAATTGCAAAAATAATGCACTTTCCGTCACAAAAGATTGGAACGTCGTTAGGAGTCAAGGTAGAATCGCCGTTTTGCAGCAAGGACATAGTTGAATTTGCCAAAACCATTCCAGTTGATCTGTTGGTTCAAGATGAGAACGGAAAGCGATACGGCAAATGGATCCTAAGGAAAGCGTTTGAGGAAAAGATTCCAAAAGCCATCGCGTGGAGGCAGAAATCCCCAATGCAGGATGGAGCAGGAACGCATGAACTAACAGAGTTCTTCGAGTTGGTCATTCCAGATTCGGTTTTTGCAGAAAAGGCTAAAAAAATAAGAGAAAAAGACGGGATCACAGTCAGGACAAAAGAGTCACTCCATTATTACGAGGTGTACCGCAGGAATTACGAGCCTGACATTTCGGACAAGCCGGGCGTCAAATGTCCCGACTGTCATTATGCATTAGATTCTAATTCAAAATTCTGCAGAATGTGCGGAAAGTTTCCGATCTAGTTATTTTTTGCCCATTTTTTTGGCTTCTTTTTGAAAATGCGCCTGCACCCATTGCAGCAAAAAAAGTATTTCTTGCTATCGTAGTCAAATGTCACTGCCAAGCTTTCTTCCATCTCGATTCCACAAACAGGATCCACCGGCATAAGTAGGCGTTATGTATTTGCTATTTATAGATAATGTAAAATGCTTCGCAGTTCAAAGTGCCCCAATCATTGTTGCTTTTAGATCATCAATTGTCCTTGCAATCATTATCTCCGGTCGAAGTTTTGTGCCATTGACGATTCCCTTTGTGAATCGCATCGCTTGCTGCTTGATGTTTGCAAATTTAATTTTGTAATTTATCGCGTAGTCGAGATATCTGCAAAATACATCAAGGTTGTGCTTTGACATGGTACTCTGATACACACCAGTATTCAAGTATTCGTTGATTTGTTTGAACAAGAACGGGTTTCCCATTGCACCCCGCCCAATCATGACATAGTCACATCCGGTTTGATCTACCATTTGCTTTGCGTGCTCAGGTGTGGTGATGTCGCCATTTCCAACAACCGGGATTTCCACTGTTTGTTTTAGTTCCCGTATCAAGTCCCAGTTTGATTTTCCCGAGTATCCCTGTCTTACGGTCCTTGCGTGTAACGTTATCATTTGGATTCCTTCTTGCTGTGCCATCTTTGCTACGTTCTTGAAGACCAGCTGGTTTCCCACACCAGCTCGCATCTTTACCGTGACCGGTTTTTGCACGCTGGATACAAGTGTTTGAAATATTTTTCTTGTCAAGTGCTCGTTTTGAAGCAATGCCCCTCCTGCCATTTGCTGTGTGATGTGTGGTGCGGGGCAGCCCATGTTATAATCAATTATGTCAAAAAATGGCTCCACTATTTTTGCTGCCTTTTGTAGTGCCTCCAAATCAGAACCGAAAAGTTGAACCGCGAGTGGTCGTTCCTTTGGTGAAAACTCGATAAATTCGTTAATTTGCCTGTTCTGTGATTGTAGTTGCTTTTCCTTTGCAATTATCGCATGAATGCTTGTGAGTTCCGTGACTACCAGTCCTGCTCCCATTTCTTTGCATAAAAGACGCAAAGCGACATCGCTCACTCCGGCCATTGGGGCCAGAAAAGCGCGACTAGAAAACTTTGGTAGTGAGATCACGACTGCAACAAAATTACCTTGCTATATAAAATGTCGCGAGAACTTTGTTTTAGATGAAAAAGTCGGTTGTATGTATAAGATTACTCGAATTCTTCCTCGTCTTCAAGCTGCAGTTTGGGTTTTCTTAGGACAAAGATCATGCCTACAACAACGGCAGCAACGGCCCCTACCCCAGTGTAAATTATCCATTGTGGAATCTCATTTTTCTCTTCCTCGGATGTGGACTGGACAGTAAAGTCAAATGTCTTTTCTTCCTCATCGAAGCCTTGCGCATAAGCCAAAATCTGAAGCGATGTTTTTGGAGACTGTGTTGGGTTGAAATGGACGATAGCGCTACCATCAGCACTAGTGGTAACCGTATCTGGAGTGACAGACGAGTCATCTGAGAGCACTTTGACAGTAAC
>CAZETC010000001.1:11044-22996 GCA_964515435.1 uncultured Candidatus Nitrosotenuis sp. | reverse complement strand
GTAACGCCACTCATGGCATTTGCATGCTCATCGTCTACATAGATTTTGAGTTCGGTGGGCTGATCAACGGGAAGTGGTTCTATGACACTCCCTATGCTGATTTTTAGTTTAGTGATAACGGATTTCGTTTCAAATTCTGCAGTGTCGCTTACAATCCCGTTTGCAGTTGCAGTTAGTGTAAGAATGCCATCATTTTCTTTTGTCATTACCACAAAGTCTGCAGATGACATTCCTTTAGGAATGATTACATAATCTTGGACATCGATTAGACCTAGCTCAGAAGCAGTGAACTTTACCTTTTGATCCTCAAATGCATGTATTGGATTGCCATGAAAGTCAGTCATCTGTACAGTAGCAATATACTCGTTGCCATCTGTATTCAGAGTGGAAAATGGGATGTTCAAGTCTAGTTTTGCCGTGGGCCTTTTTTCATAAATGTGCTCGGACTCGAGTCTTGCATCTGCGGATTCACCTATCGGAATCGCATTAATCGTGATTGATTCTTGGTTTTCTGCTTGAACTGTGTTTCCTTGGAATATCACGTGTGAGAACGTTCTGTTCTTTTCTATGGTGAGAATTTCATTTATCGGAGTTATCAGATATCGTATTGGGTTTTCCACCACCGTAGGCCTGTTCTTTGTATCAAGTGAAATCACAAACAGATCAAAATGGCCTGTCTTGTCAAACAAGACAGAACTGTCTCCGGTGGGCGAGAATATTATTGTCTGTTCCTGCTTTAGCGTGTTTATCACTTCGGTGACAATGGATGCGGATCCGATTCCCTTTATTGTAGATGATAGAACCACGGGCCCTGTCTCCTGGCCTGTTTCAATCGTGGCCGCGCCGTTTGACGATGTCGCGCTGATGGCTTCAAGCTTGCCTATTTTTAAAAGTAAATCATTGCTTGAGATCAGATTGATTTTCTTCTCTGTTCCCTCTGTTACGTAATTCTCGTTTACTATAAGCGGAAAGAATTGGCTCTTGAATTCTTCTGAGCCAAGTACTTCTTCTTCGTTGGCGGTTTCACCGGTGCTTGACTCCTCATCGGCGTTATCACCAATGAGTGTACCTATCTGGAATACCGCTATTGCCTTTGATTTAGTCGGTATTTTGTCCAAAGTAAGTATCTGCATTGTTTTGTTTTCAGCTAGCGGGTTGTTTGTTGTGATTGGCATTACTGTTTCAAACGTGTCTGATGCAACTCCCAGCCCTGTCGTTGCAGCACCAATAGTATATGTCATGTTTGCTGTGAGCAGGTCTAGTTTTTGCGGCAGTCGGTAGCTAAACTCTCCTTTCTTTATTATACCGCTAAGCTGCAGCTCTTTGATCGATCTGTCCATTTGTCTACCGATAGATTCGCTGTCTGCGAAAAACTGTAGCTTAACATCATCTTGGGCTAGTGTAGGCAGGCCGTCAGAGTCCAGCAGGCTAACTATTATGTCCAAGTTTCTTTCCAGGGTAGCTGGAATTTTTTCCGGGAAAATGTTGACTGCCAGTGCAGAAGGAAGCGATGAGGAGATTCGTATCTCCCTTGCCTCATCAAAGCTGAGCTTGTCTGCTGTTGCACGGACAAAGGCGTTTCCTATCTTGTCTTTTGACTTTATTGTGCTCCAGACATAGCTGTCTCCTTTGTTTATTGTCAGTTCTGCTGTATCGACGTGAATCAGTTCCTCTTCAAAGTCAAGTCTGATTGGGACATCAAACGGTGCCTGTATTATCTGCCCATCAGAATCTCTCAGATACATTGAGAACGGCATTTCAGAATCAACGTTCATCTCGTTTGTTGGAAGGTTAATCACAAGGCTGAGATCATTTTGTAAATCCGCGTATGTGTCTCCAACAATCACAGCATCAGAGTCGTTTTTGTCCTCAAATGAAGCAAAGATCCTTGCAGACCCAGCTTTGTTGCTGGTGACAATATCAAAAATAGCAAACTCTGTGTTTTTAGCTATAGTTATCTCTGGAGGAACCGATGCAACGGTCGGATCAGACGATTCTAAGCTTATGGTTGCGTCTTCTGATAACTTCATCAGGTTTCCATAACTGTTCATCAATCCGACATAGCCAATACTGTGAGCACCATTTGTTGCCTCTATGTGTGTAGGAGATACTATGACCTCCAACATGAGACTTGATACGTTAATGGTTTGAGCAAAAACAAGGGCTACATTTCCTGAAACCAACATAAATACTGAGAAAAATATGAAGAGAATTCTTGGCAAAAATTTTTTCATAGTTTTTGCCTCCATAAAAAGAAAAAAGAGGTGGTTAACCGCTCTGCTGTCCAACAACAACCGTGCCAACAAAGACTGCGCCGTTGTTGGTAGTCAACTTGAACTGTGCATCTCGTCCTGCTTTCATTGCTTCAGACAGTGACAGAACAATGCTGGCTGACTGTCCTGGTTGGATTTCTGCTACCGGGCTTGTTGAGAGCAGATCTGAACCGCCTACACCTCCAGGTACACCTGCCACAGTGTATTGCCCTGTCGGAAGTACACTCAATGATGCTGCAGAACTAGTGTAGTTATACACGGCACCACCGAATCTTGCTTCACTGACTGTGATCCCCTGTACGCTATCATTTTTGATATAGATTGCAATGTTTTCACCAACCTCCATATTGACGTCGCCATCACCACCAGAGTTTGCTCCAAATGCAATGCCGTTCTGGTTGTTGAGTATGGTTACTGGTCTTGCATCGTATCCTGGAATCTTGACAGCCTCAATGGTTGGCTTGCCGCTTACCTGTGAGGAGCTAAAGAAGTTCTGCGAGTATGCAAAGATGATTGCTCCACCCACCACTGCTATTGCGACTAGCAACAGAGTAGCGATGATTGGTGCTACACCTTTTCGTGAACGAAGTCGTGAGTTGTTAATTTTTGTATTCATTACCAGTGAATAGGCTGGCTGGATGTTAAGCCGAATGCTGTTCACAAATTACAACAATAATCTATATTTAATTCCAGAAAAACTGGTCCAATCCCATCTGCTTTGGCTTGCCGATAATGGAATTAAAATCAAGGTCCATGGACGACGTTATCTGGTCTAATGTCGACTCCATAAATTCCATGTATTTTGCAGAATCGATTTCGTCAGGACGCGCCATCTCGACTGGCTTGACGCCTGGTTTGTTTATGATTTTGACATATGAAATGATGTCCCCTCGCTTTATCTCCCGATGCTGCTCTAGAAGCTTTGCTGCTCTGATATGCTGAGGAACGGTCTTGTCATATTCTGATGGCGCCTTGCTTATCATCACATTAAAGGCAAGCTCAGGAATGGGGATTTTCTTCTCTTTTACCTTTGTAGCGCAGGTGGCAATTTTTTCGCTGATCTGTTTTTTGGCATCTTCAAAGTCTTTTGCCGTCTGGACCTTTGATAGTATGTCCAAAAGCTCGTAAAACAAGTTTTTGATGAACGGTGGTGTGTGGGATTTTTTCCCAGTCAAACCCTTGACATCGACTTTGCCGTCCTTTGTCACGCCAAGGTAGTTCTTCTTCCTGTTGCTCAACACCACATAACGGTATTCTTTGTCAACTTCAAGCTCGACTCCATGTTCTTTCTTTATATCATCGATTACTTTGTTGATTTGTTCATATGTCGTATTTTTGACAAATATACTGTCGGTGTCACCATATAGAACTTCAATTTTGTTTTCTCGACATTTTTTGATTGCCTCCATAATTATGTGTCTGCCAACTGCAGTTGTCGCTTCTGCTGCTGGTAGAAAATAAAGGGGAAAGATCTCGGCCCCCATCACACCATAGCTGGCATTAAGGATGACCTTGAGCGCTTGGCTTACTACGGTGTACTGTTCTTTTTGCTCCGGTGTTTTTGCCTTTTTTGCCAAGCTTTTGTAATAGTTTACGCGTAAATCACGAAGTGAACCAATCAGCATTGATGTCAATCCGTTGTATTTTGTGCAGGCCCAATGTTTTGTGTCTGGAATCGTGTTTTTCTTGCATTCATCATGTGGGCATCGGATTGTTTCATACGAAACATTACGAACTTTGATTATACTTGGGTACAGTGAATTTCCAGTTACGATGACTCTTCCATGTCTTCTTATGATCAGTGTTGTATTTCGTGTTGAAGCACACCAAACTTTTCCATCATATCGTTCTTTTACTACATGATCGAATTGTTTTGAAATAACATATGATGATTTTTTCTGTCTAAATCCTGATAGTACGCAGAGATAATATGGTGTCTTTTTTCCAAACCCTTTGCTGATTCCATTTGTTATGGTGCAGTTATAACCACATCTTAATGCCAAAAGCTGAAAACTATCAGATAGGCTCTTGTTGATAGTAGAGTAGACTTTTTCTCCACTTTTATAATCAGAGCCGTCCGATTCCATCATACCTTTCAACAAATATTTTAATTCAGATGATGAAAAATTCAAATAATTTTTTGGTATATTACGATCTTTACTATGTGTTTTATTGTTTAGTAATGCCCTTAGTGAATCACAGAATTTGGCATCATGAATTGATATTGTTAAAGAATGTTTTTCTGGCACTTCGTAAATCTTTGGAGTGAAACCTAATTTCTTTATAATTTTACATAAATTCTTGATCCGTTCAGTTTGTTTGGTGTTTTCATATATGTTAGCAGATCTTTCACTTAGATATCCATCTCCCAAAAATCTACCAAAATATTCGAACCATAATTTTGTTTTAAATGTAAATTCTCCCATTTGAATTGTCTCTTGGGATGTGCCTAGCCAGTTACCAAAATGTGGTAAAGAAATATGATATCTGCCTATGTTTTCAATTGACTCTACTAATAATTTATCATTCCATTTCCACTCAGCACCTCCAATTTTTTGTCTATATACCACTCTATGTGTCGGGGTAAAAACAAAATCTAATTTTTTTGGAGTTTTTACTCTGCATATTTCACCATTGTAATCATATTTGAAGACTTTTTGAATAATGTCTCTTTCTACTTGATTAGTGGTCAAATTTACTGACAAGCCGATATCTCCTTCTCTCAACCCATCACAATTCTTCCAGCCATCTTCTGTCAATATTTCAGTTTCAGTATCAAAACACGCGAAGTCCATTACGGTCACACTGAAATGAATTCCCTCGACTGGATCAATTACCAAACCACCACGATATTTTTTGTCTTTGATTATCGCGTCGTTTGTAACCCCTTGTGACTTGGAATCGATTTCCTCCCTTCTTGGTATGAGCGCGTTGCGCTGTCGGTGCTCATAGTACAGAAGGCTGCGGATCCACTGCGAGACTCCCATCCTTGCAATGTCATCCATTGGCATTCTTGCAATTCTTGATATTACGACTAGGAGGTTCATCAGCAGATCATTGTTGAAGCTCGTAAGTTTGTATGTCAGCCTTGCGTCATTATAGCAATAATTAGCAAGCTGGTAGTTTGTCAGCTTGTCAAACTCAACTCCATAGTCGATTTTTGACTCGTTCAGTAACGCCTTGCAGACGCTATTTAGTGAGAAATCCGTGTATTTGTGGCTGAACGCATAGATCTGGAATGAGCGGTTTGACATCGTTCTGTACAGATCAATGTGTACACCATGCTTTAGCGTCGCAGAATCTCTCATCATGTATAACGGATTTTCAGAATTTTTTATACCAAGAAGTTCTGCTCGGTTGTACAAATACGGCATGTCAAATTCATCGCCGTTAAAGGTAATGACAAACGCATAGTCAAATATTATTCTGAATGCGTCTTCTATCATCTTTTTTTCGTCTGCCTGTTTGTAATACGTCACCTTGATGTCAGGCGCAAGCTCACTTTTGCCGTCATTTGAGCCGTCTTTTCTTAGCACAAAGACCTGTTTGAAGCCATCAGAGCCATCAAAGCCAATCGCAGTCACTCGTTTTTCCGCTATTTTGGGGTCCGGGATTCTTCCTATCTCGGATTCTACCTCGATGTCGATGCTAAGACGCCTCATCTTTGGTATGGGCTGGTTTAGCAGCTCTGCCCACTGCATAATATGATCCTGGAATTCTTTTGTGTTTACGATTCCTTTTGTTGTATTCACATCCAAAAGCAGGCTTTTCATGGCCATCGTCACATCTTCTGTCAGTTCAAAATCATGTGGTACGATTTTGCCGTCTTTAATTTCATAGTATTTGCCTACTATCAGGCCTTTATCATACAGGTAGTTTTCATAATATTTGATGTCCGATTCCCACGTATCAGTTATGTTTCGAATACTTTTTTCAGTCTGTGTTCCACCTATTGCCAGAGGATCAGTCACTATTATTTTTGATACCGTTATCTCCTTGTCTTTTAGAAAATCTTTTCTTTTCAACGATTCTATCTTGATTATGTCTTTTCTGCCTGCAAGAAACCCAAGCTCCTCTGGCACTAGCTTGGAATAACAATACGGCTTGTGTCCCGTATCGTCTACCCAGAGAATTATTTTTTGTGATTCTGGATCATAAAACTTGAGCACTGCGGCCATTTTCTGATTGTCATAGGTGGCAGATACCAATAATGACGGAGAGAGTGATTTCGGTGGTTGCTGGGCCTGCATTCTCACTACCTTTTTTGATCATCAATTAATGAGCCCGCCCAGCGCTGGATTTTTTTTCTATCAAGATTTACTATCTCGACTCCGGCCTCACCTAACAAATCATAGTCTGTTTCAGGATATGTGTCAAGGCAGACTATTCTTTTGATTCCTATTGTTATTGCCATTTTTGTGCATTCCAGGCAGGGCACAAATGTCGTGTACAGAATGGCGTCTTTCGTGCCTGCCTCGATTCCCATTATTGCGCAGTGCATTATCGCGTTTGCTTCTGCGTGGTTGCACAGACAGCGGTCAAGTGATGCGCCTGACTCTATTTTCCCCTCCATTCGCAGCTGACATCGTTTGCAGCCTCCCTCAAAGCAGTTTTTCACGCCTGGGGGAGTTCCGTTGTATCCGGTTGCAATTTGCCTGTTGTTCCTCACTATTACGGCGCCAACCTGCCTTGTCATGCAGTTTGATCGGAGCTTTGCAAGTTCTGCCTGAAGCATAAAGTATTCGTCCCAGCTCGGCCTCTCGAAATTCTTGCTCATGAAATGACTAGAACCCTTTGATATTTAGATGGATCTCCGGGTTTGGGAATCTGCCACATTATCCGGAATTAACTAACAAGTGATGATCGATAACTCGAAACTATCAAATGTAAAGATCGTATTTAATGAATTAATTGTCAGAATATCTCCAGCACAAGTTCATAAAACCGAACACGATTGAAACCCGCGAATATCAAGTATCACTTGCTAACCAGGCAAAAAATGAAAACTGCCTTGTTGTGCTTCCTACGGGCCTTGGCAAGACGGCAGTAGCGCTACAGGTAATAGCAGAATATCTTTCAAAGGGAACTGGCGGCGTCTTGTTTTTGGCACCGACGCGCGTTCTAGCAAATCAGCACTATGGGTTTCTAAAAAATAATCTGAACCTTGAAGACATCGCACTACTAACTGGTGAAGACATTCTTGCAAAAAGAAAAAAGCTTTGGGGCAACAGTGTCATTTGTGCTACCCCGGAAATAACAAAAAATGATCTAGAACGACAGATTGTTTCGCAGGATCAGTTCAATCTTGTAATATTTGATGAAGCGCACAGGACTGTCGGCGATTATGCTTATTCATGGATTGCGCAAAAGTTTGTAGGCACAAGTACGCGCATAGTTGGTATGACTGCAACCCTCCCAAGCGAGAAGGAAAAGGCAACTGAGATAATCACCACGCTGCGAATCGCAAGCATCGCGCAAAGAAGTGAAGAGAGCCCTGATGTCAAGCCATACATACAACAAACAAACACAGAATGGGTCAAAGTCGAGCTCCCGCACGAGATGAAAGAAGTCCAGTATTATCTGCGAAAGGCATTAGAGGTACAGCACAACGAATTATTACGATGCGGCTTGAGGCTTTCTGGCAATCCGTCACTTTCTCAGCTTTTACGCTCACGTGATTTTGTTTTACGGCAGAACAGAAGAGCGGCAAAACCGCTGTTTACCGCAATCAGACTCCATTACGCTCTAAACATTATGGAATCACACGGGATCACGTCTTTTCTCAGATTCTGCGAACGAACTCGTGAAAAAAAAGGAGCAGGCATCAAGGACTTGTTTGAAAAAGATTCGAACTTTCTCAGGGCACTTGGATTTGCAAAAGATGCGCAGAAAAAAGGAATAGAGCACAGCAAAATACCAAAGCTTGCAGAGTTAATCAAATCAGTACCAGGAAAGGCAATAGTCTTTACTAGCTATCGTGATTCCGTCGAAATAATACATGGAAAACTCGTTGACATGGGGATCTCCGCTGCATTTCTGATTGGAAAGGCTGGTGAAACAGGGCTAAAGCAAAAAGAACAGATTGACACGGTACAAAAATTCCGGGACGGAACGTACAGTGTTCTTGTCGCAACGCGCGTTGGTGAGGAAGGTCTTGACATTTCTGAGGTAAATCATGTGATATTTTTTGATAATGTCCCAAGCTCGATTAGATTCATCCAAAGAAAGGGCCGAACTGGACGCAAGTCTGTCGGCAAGCTCACAGTACTAATTGCCAAGGATACGATTGATGAGGCCTACTATTGGGTCGGCCAACGAAAGATCAAGTCTGCGCAAAACATGGGCGACAAGATGACAAAGGAATTGCAGAGACAGAATGGTGATTCAAAGTCGGTTTTAGATGCTTATTTTTAACACTTGATTATTACATAATAACCAGCCACTTATCTAGTCAAGATTTGGTTGTATTCTAAAAGTGGTAGGATCGGCAAGATTGGTTATGCCGACCATCTGAAAAATGGTTTCATCCTAGGCTCGGATGTCGTGGGTTCAAGTCCCACTCCTACCAGCCTTATTGCAATTCTCATATTAAAATTGATTGCTCGTGTTTTATGCCAGTCTTTTGATTATGTGATAGCCAAACTCTGTCTTGACGGGTTCTGAAATCTGGCCTACAGACAACTTGAAGGCAGCTACCTCAAACGGCTTTACCATTCTTCCACGTCCGAAATAACCAAGGTCACCACCCCTTTTTCCACTTCCAGTATCAAGTGAAAGTTCTTTTGCAAGCTCGGCAAACTTTTCGCCTTTTTTTAGTCTCTCAAGTACTGCGAGTGCATGGCTCTGCTTTTCAACCAGTATGTGTGTGCATTTTATTTTGTCCGACATTATACTATCAACGGAAGGTCGATTTGAAATATCTTACGTCAAGCCCCACGATGTTTTTGTTTTAGGAACAAGCTTCAAAAATGGCGCCTCATTTTCCGCCCACGGATCCCTTCTCACCCATTCGAATTTTTCAAAAAACATGGCATAAATTTTCTTAAACTCTGAACCACTTTCAATTACGTCGACTTTGCCTTGCGCCAACACCGCCTTGTGTCCATCTATTTTATAAATATCGACAGAGATTGCAGCGTTTTTGTTTTCCTTGATGTTCTTGTAGGCCCTTGTCTTGTAATCTGTAGCAATGTAAAACGAGTTGTCCTCAAAAATAAACGAGACTGGTTTTACGTGCGGCATGTTATTATTCGAAGTAGCAAGCCGCGCCTCTTCAATTGAGGACAGGAACTTTGTTTCAGCACCTGAGAACTTCAACTGAAAATTCTCTCCCGTATCTGCGGAATCTTGGAGTAGACCATGTCCCTTACCTTGATCTGATCCTCTTCGGTAGGCATGCCTTGTCTTAGCGTGGCAACAGCCGTGCTTGCCATGCCTAGAGCCATGCCCATCGCAATCCCATACACAAACTCTTTTGGGTTTTCGACTTTGAGCTCCGCTTGGTTATTTTCGATTTCCTGAAGATACATCGGAATGGTCTGAAGAACCCCATCAAGTGTTTGATTTATCATTTCCTCTAGCTGGGTGTCCTGGCTCATGTATGGCATTTGTATACTCCTGTAATAAATTTGAAGACCGTACAACAATACTTTTAATGATGACCATTTCTTAGTCAAGCAATGCTTTCTTATTTTACCGTAACTGAAGCAAACGAAGCTCTTCCTAAAATAATTGAAAAATATACGCGCCTACAAAAGATAAAACAGGAGGTGCAAAAACTCGAGGCCCACCTGAGCAGCCAGAACTCGCACAAGCTGGTAGACTATGTGGCAGTAAAACAGCAGCTAAATTCCGCGGTGGTGAAATTCTATGCCGCAGTAGAAGATCTTGAAAGCACCGGGGTGATGCTGAAAAGCCTAGATGAGGGGTTGCTGGATTTTCCATCAAAAAGATTTGAACAAGACGTATGGCTTTGCTGGAAAGAAGGCGAGAAAGAGATAAGATTTTGGCATGAAAAAGATGTGGGCTTTATGGGAAGAAAGCCACTCAGTGTAACCGACGAATCGCTTGTATGAATTTAGCTGTCTGGTTTAGAGTAATACGAATCAAGTTCCTTCTGTCTTCCGTAATCGCAGTGTCTTTGGGCCTAACACTCTCGTATTGGCAACGCCAAGAACTAGATGTAATCCATGCAGCAGTGACCTTGGGTGGAGTGATTGCGTTACATGCAAGTGTAGACCTACTCAATGATTTTTGGGATTACAAGCGGGGAATCGACGCCCTAACAAAAAAGACCAAGTTCAGTGGCGGGACTGGTGTTCTTCCAGAAGGCCTTCTCAGGCCCTCACAGGTATATTGGGCAGGCGTGATATTTCTGATTCTAGGCTCGGCAGCAGGCATCTACTTTGTGGTGTCATACGGATGGGTCATCGCAGTGATTCTCGTGTTTGCGGTTTTGTCAATCTACTTTTATTCCACAAAAATTGTTGACTCTGGCCTTGGCGAGGTATTTGTCGGAATCAAGGGCACAATGATCGTCCTTGGAACCATGTACATACAGACCCAAGCCATTCATTTGCAGAACGTGGCTGCTGGAATAATCGTAGGAACGCTTTCTGCGTTTGTTTTGTACATCACCTCGTTTCCTGATCATGACGCGGATAAGGAAAAAGGCAGAAAGACACTAGTCATAGTTCTTGGGAAGAAGAGGGCTGCCAGTCTTTTCTGGGTTTTCCCAATAATCGTATACATGATAATTCTTGGCGGATCCTTTCTTGGAATGTTCTCGCTTTTTTGTCTAATTGCATTTGCCACAACACCCCTGGTAATCAGGACAGGCCTCAGAATAAAACATAACCTCGATGATGATACCAAATTTGTATCCATAATGAGGTCTACACTGCTTTTCAGCAGGATTACGGGGGCACTCTTTGTTGTTGGATTTCTGATTCAAATGATACACCTTCTAAATGATTAAATCGGAATGGATGAGAGTGGTTTTATGATTCTTGGTTTTGCTACACCCGAAGGAACAAGAAAATTCTCCCAGAATCTTGGTGCAACTAACTACAAAACGATCCAAAATCTGACCCTGTCAAATGTCGGAATGGGCACATATCTTGGCAATCCTGATTCTCAGACAGATCTTGTCGTTGTTGAGGCCGTAAAAAAATCGATTCTTGGGGGCATAAACGTCATAGATACTGCGATAAACTATAGGGCTCAAAAAGCAGAGCGCTCAGTCGGAAAGGCAATAACTGAGCTCATTTCCGAGGGCAAAATCACGCGTGACCAGGTATTTGTCAGCACGAAAAACGGCTATGTGACAAATGACGGCGACATAAAAGAAGAGTTTTGGAGCTATGTCCAGCGGGAATATGCAAAACGCGGAATCATCGGCCCAGATGACATCTCCTCTGGATACCACTGCATGACCATTCCATATCTTGAGGACCAGCTGGAGCGAAGCCTCAAGAATTTGGGGCTAGAATGTGTTGATCTCATGTATCTCCACAATGCGGCGGAGGGGCAGCTACAAGACATATCAAAAGAACAATTCATGAAAAACCTCATGAACGCCTTCAAATTTTATGAGGAGAGTAGGAAGAAAGGAAAAATTCGATACTACGGAATGGCCACATGGGAATGTTTTAGGGCACCAAAGGACAACCCGCAATAT
>CAZETC010000001.1:9192-11034 GCA_964515435.1 uncultured Candidatus Nitrosotenuis sp. | reverse complement strand
TCCAGATTCCGTACAACATGTACTATGATCAGGCCTACATGCTCAAAAACCAACAAGTAAATGGAGCAGATGTGTCAATACTTGACGCTGCCCAAGCCTACGGCATTGGGGTCTTTACCAGTGTCCCCCTGATGCAGGGAAGGCTGTTGGCGCCAGGCGTTTTACCAAGTTTTGGAAACCTAAAGCCGTCACTGCAGTGCCTCCAGTTTGTTCGGTCCACTCCCGGAGTGGTATCTCCACTCATTGGCCAGAAAGATTCAAGCCACGTACAAGAAAACTTGGAAATAATGAAGATTCCGCCAATGCAAAAAGACGAGTTTGAAAATTTGGTAAAGAAGCTTGTTTCATCTTAAACTAGATTTGTTCATTATGATAATTTTAGAGCCTGCTGAAAAAAATAAAAAAGAGGGAATTATGGGCCTTGATTTGTTTCGATCAGTGCGTAGCTGAACTTGTACCTGACTGGTTCGATAAGCGAGCAGTTGACTTCAAAGCCTAACTCGCCTGTTGGTTGGTCTACTGGAGAGTCGATTTGGTTATTTGCGTAGCTAGTTGTGTGTTGCTTCATTCCTGATAGTACACACATTGGGCTTTCAGCCGGCAGTCCGTTGTTAACCTTATCGGCTTCTACAACGCTAAACAAGACAATGGTCGTATCTGTTTGCAGTTCTGTATCTACTACTAACAGACTGTTAGTCTCATTTACATTTGCAAGCTCAACACAAGGTGGTCCCATACTGATAACAGAACAGCTATCGTCAAGGAATTTGTTTCCAGCATCTAGCACTAGCGTATTATGGTGAAAGATTACACCTGGTTCCACTGGGGCGTCTTGTCCTTCTGGACTGTTCACGATATAGCATTCAATATGCTGTCCGTTTGACAGAGTTATCATGCCGCCTAGATTCTCTGGGCAGTGTCCGTCACCGCGTATCTCTGCGAACTCATATCCAGCAAAACCTGACTCGCTTAGAGTCACCGGTGTATTTGTTGGAATTTGAATTGCAGTCGTTCCATTCTGTGTTATCGGAGCGTTGTTCAGCGTTACTCCAAAGCTTGCAATTGACGGAAATGTTCCTTGATGGTTTATGACAACCTTGAACACCTTTACTGTCGGGGGATCACTAACTCCGCCGGTGCCTGTAGGTTGATTCACTATATAGCACACAATGTTTTGTCCCTTGTTGAGAGTTATCGTGCCGCCTAGATTCTCCGGGCAGTGTCCGTCACCGCGTATTTCCACGAATTCATATCCGACCAAGCCAGACTCTGTAAGTGTGACTGGCTTGTTTGGTGTGATGGTGAACGATGTTCCGTTTACGGTAACTGGAACGTCGTTTAGTTTTACCCCGAAGTTAGTGATTGGTGGAAGGGGATGGCCTTGATTGTTTATGACCACTTTGTACACTTTGACTGTAGGCTTTTTGTTGTTGTTGCCATTATCGTCATCATCGTCATGATTTCCGCCGTTGTTACCATCATCGTCGTCATCGTCATTGTTTCCGCCGTTATTGTTAGTAGCATCGGCAAGAAGACCGAAATTCGGTGTCATCATGCCCAGTGTTAGCGCTGCTAACGCAATAACTGACAATATGGTTATTTTCTTCATTAGTTTTGTAAATATTTTAGAACTTAAAGAGACGATGATGTGCATTAGCACAAACAAATTAATGCTATTTGAAATTTGCAAACAATTACAAAGTTATGGGACGACTTGTAATACTATTTCCGCAAGCGGCCCAAGCTGAAACGCCCCACTTACGTCTCCTTCTCCAAGAACGTACATGACGTACATTTTGGTATCAGAAATAACTGGAGCCGTAGCTGTGAACTTGATTGTTC
>CAZETC010000001.1:4701-9182 GCA_964515435.1 uncultured Candidatus Nitrosotenuis sp. | reverse complement strand
GTGATGTCACCACTTAAAACGCCGACTATTTGTGATGACCCGTCTGGAAATGACTGGAAGGTAGGCGCAGAAAATCCATTACTTGACAAGACACTCACATTTGTCCAGTCTTTTGGTATGTTGACTATCAATCTCGAGCCAGAGCTAATTACATTTGTTGTGCCGGTATCAAAGTCGGCAATTGTAGCGTTGAGCGTTATCGGAGTTCCTGCCTTGATTCCAGTCATATTTACTCTAATGTTGCTATCACTTGTTGTTTCAGGTATTGCGGAAAGATAGACGTTAGGTACTGACGAGCCACCGTTTCGAAATGAAGAACCATATCCTGCCTTTCCGAACTGGCCTAACGTAGTAAAGACATTGGTCTGAATAAGGACGGTTTCCAGATCAATTTGAGAGCCACCTAGAGTACCAGGAGTTACTTTGGCCAAAAATGGAAAGACTGATTTTGGCGGGATTACTTGTGGCGTGGCAGTGTTTTTCCACATTAGTTGGTTTGTTGCAGGGCACGACCACGAACTTGGCGTTGGCGCAACCGTGATAGGATTGCAGCCGTTCGTATCAAAGATTTGATCTTGTGCCTGGTTTCTTGGGCTAACTGCGTTTATCACTACCTTGTTTACATAGATTGGTTGCGATGTCGGGTTGACGACATTAACCCCCCAAAGCCCTTTTTGTGACGAGTCTCCAAACGGGGACGGAATAGTCATGAATACTTCTGGCCTTGCGAACAGCTCGTCTGAGAGCACGTCCGGAATTGTACCCGGACTACCGCGTATTGTGACAAGACTTTGGTCATTGTTGCTTTGCAGCACAGTGTTGGTTGGCTCGTCAATTCCTTGCGCAAATGTAGAAAATGTGACATTTGTTCCAGCTGCCCCAGTCAGCTTGTACTTCCATGAAATGATAGTAGACTCTGCAGGTAACAAATCTGATTTAGTTTGGATCATTGGCGAAGATGCAAGTACTGCAGCTGGGGGCGATACTGTGATTGTTCCAGAAGTAACATTCAGTAGCTTAGTGTTGCCCACATTAGTCACATATAGTAACGCAGTTGTATTCTCCCCTGAGCTAACATCTGGTGGATTTAGTATTAGTTTTGCCTTGATGTTATTTGCGCCCCCAACATTTAGCTGCCGTGCGACGGGCTTGACCGTACCAAGAGATGATACAACTTTGATCTCGTATGTGCCTGGAGTCATGAACAATGGATTATTTTGCAGAACATCGCTCCCATAGCCAGGTGCTAGAATAGAGTCGGTATAGTTTAGATCGTATTTTTTGGCGGCCTGTGTTGGACCAGTCTTGTTTACAATCCAGAGCGTGTCGACTTCTAAAGGATTGGAGCCTTCGTTTTCTACGTAAACTGCAAGTCTATTACTTGTACTAGTAGATGCTGACGCATAAAATTTTTCTTGGATTTTCTTAATCTCACTATCTGCTATGGTTTGCTGCGCCTCTATCATATCTGACTGGGTTTCAATGACCATGTACGATACTGAAAGTCCGGATGTCAGTAAGACCAAAAAGAACACAGAACCAACTATGGTAGAAATTGCTCTTTTGGAATTCATCTTGTCTCACCAGTCAAAATAACAGCCTCGGCAGAACGCTGGCCCCCAAAATCAACATAGATTTGCAGTGGCCTTGTCAGCGAGATATCTGAGCTTATATCCCTGCTAAGCTTTATGACAAGCCTTACCTCTTCGTCTTCGTTTAGCTTGTTATCAGACCTTTGCACCAGTGCCGACATGGAAATGATGCTGAATTTGCCGCTCAAGGGGTACTTGCCAGTAACATCGTTTGCACTTGCGTCAAGGGTTTTCCCCCCAGTCTGCGGATCCCAGGAATGGGTGACGCCGTTTATCTGCAAGTTTCTTATGAAAACAGGGTTTGGGCTCGCATTTTTAATCTCAAGCACGATGAATTCTGTCCCGCCACTAGCGGCAAGCGGAACGTTATCGGCAAAAGCAGTGCACGACACGGTACAGAATTTTTGATCAAACTTGTTGTCAAGAGTAAGAACTTCAGAGAGATCCGCACCATCTCTAGTATCGTAACCAAGAAACTTGACAGCATACGTAGGAACCGAATACTGTGATGGGTTTTGCCCAATACTGGCAATTCCGCTGCCCTGAACTAGATTTGCCAGAAAGACAGAACCGACAGTTGTTACAGCAAGAAGTAACAACGTAGCAAAAATTTCTGAGATTCCACGTCTTTTTGATGCGCGTAATTTGCTCAAGTGTTAAACGGCCTCGCCACAGTTGAGAAAAAATTTCCCTTCTCCGTCAGAATTGAAATCTTGTACTCCGAATTCACATATGCCGGATCGTCCCATCTTCCGGAAAACTGTAGGTTTCCAGAAGTGTCTATATCGGTTCCAACCCTGGGCTGGGTATTTACTCCAAGAGTCTTGTTGTTGATCAAGAGCTCTTGGGTGTCGGTTTTCACCATCGTCAATTTTGCAATGTTGGTTTCCACGCTTCCTGCGTTTCGAATCGAGATGGTAATGTCGTCACTAGTCGGGTTGAATCGGATGTGTTCAAACACAATGTCCTCGCGGCCACCTTCGTTTTGGTAGGTGATTCCACTTGAAAGTCGGTTTCCGATTTCACCTACCTCGTTTAACCCCTTTGTCACTATTACCGTCCCCACCGGAACAACTATTGCCATCATGAAAAGTGCCCCCACTATCTGACTTAGCCCCCGTTTTTTTATGCCAAGACCTACAGATCTCATGTATCAGAAGACCCCTCCAGTTTTTTTAGCCTGAATTCAATGGTTTTTTCAGCCTCAGAAACTATCTCATCTATGCTTTGTGATGAGATTATTGATACATTGTACTTTGACGCAATGGATTTTATCTTCTCAGAAATCGACGCATTCCCTACAAGTATAGCGATTTTTGGCGCAGTATCAATAATCTGGATTATTCTGGAGTCAAGCCCATTTCCCTCCAAGTCATTTATCAGGATGAGAATCGTCTGGTTTTTCTTGTCAACCCCGTAAATGTCTACGGTGTGCTCATGTCCGCTCCTGCCTTTCATGATATGATCCTCGTCCGTAGAAAACCCGAACCTTGTCACAAGCTTTGCCAGTTCGGTTTTTAGTTTCGCATGATCAAATTCAAGTTTGGTCGAATTGATTACGTTGTAACCATATATTGTAACTGCGTGTGCCTCATTCACGTTAAAGTCATGATTGAATTCTTGGCAGTGTAAACGGATTAATGCATCATCAAATTTGTCTTTGCAGTCAAGGCAGTGATACCATGTTGCTGGGACTCGGAGTTCTTTTGTCGAGTTTTTTATGAATTTATCGCATGATGGACACTTTAGCTTGTCTGGGCCTTCCATAGAGAAGGTGTGTTTTTCTCCAAGATACCCACAGCTTTTGTGCTCCAAGAGATGAAGCTTTTCAATTCGGATTGAATTACATTTGGTACAATACAACCTAACGTTAACTAAGAACGATTTTTGATGATCTGGGCAAACCAGAAATTGGTTAAAGACGAACCTCTCAAGGCGATGTGATCCTTCGCGTGTTAGCTTTTCCAAAAATTCATAGTTGGTTGCAGGTTCGCCGATCTCTTTTAGCACGTTGTACCTGAATGTGCCCTCTGAATAGATGACCTCCGGGATAACTACACCGCCGTGTTTCTCGTTAGCTTTGTCGATAAGTTCTGCGATTTTTTCATTGTTGTTCTCATTCCATCTAGCAGTCTCACTGAGGACTTCATTAACTATGGACTGCTTGCCAGATACCTGCGACAGAGTCTTGTTCTTGTTCTGATCATCTGCGGAATTTTTCCTTATCCTTAACAGGTTTTTGTTAATTTGAAACACTGATTCCACCCCACGCTAGTTACGCAATACATGGCCATCCAATTTCGATGTCAAATTCAGAGATGTAAAGAGAATGTTGTGCATTTGTACTCACAATCGCTTATGAGCGATTCATAGGCACTACAAAATATTGATTATAAATAAGGCTACTAGGGAAAACCCGTTTGCAAGAATCAAAAAGAGCAACTTGCTAAAATTTACCAAGTTTACGGCAAAAAAGACCCCAACTGAAGATGCCAAAACGCAGCTCCAAGTCACCGATTCAGACCTTACAAAACTAATGAATCTGAGAACAGATAAGGATGACACCCTAGGCACGGACAATAATCTTATCCAAAAGTTCAAGACTCTGGATAAAATCGAGTTTGAAGATGCCGAGATTTATGCAGGCTTGATTAAAGACCCCACCTCAAAAAACGGCATGCGGTATGTCATAATCGAGCCGCAGATGAGCAAACACGACGAAACTAATTTCAGGGTGATAAGAAAACTTCTCATTTCTGAGCTTGATATTTCCCTAGACCACATCAAAACAAAAAAGGAAGCATCAAGAGAGCTTAAAAACAAAATCCATTATCTGATTAAAAAATACAACGTCTACATTCCGACAAGGAATCTCTCAAAGATAACATA
>CAZETC010000001.1:3626-4691 GCA_964515435.1 uncultured Candidatus Nitrosotenuis sp. | reverse complement strand
ATCACATGATCGAAGAAATTAGTTGCGACGGCACAAACATACCGCTTTACATTTGGCACAGAGAATTTGAGTCAATTCCGACTAACATCATGTTTCACAGCGAGGATGAGCTTAACAACTTTGTCCAAAAAATGTCATACATTGGTGGAAAGCATGCCTCGATTGCAAACCCAATCGTTGACGCCTCACTTCCAGACGGTAGCAGAATCAACATGACGCTGGGCGGAGAGATTACAAAGCGAGGTAGCACTTTTACCATCCGTAGATTCAGGGCAGACCCGATAACTATCATTGATCTCATAAAATTCAAGACCATTTCTATTCATGAAGCAGCGTATCTTTGGTATGCTGCAGAAAACAACTCCACAATGCTAGTAGGTGGAGGAACTGCGAGTGGCAAGACCACGCTACTCAACTCGCTATCATCATTTATCAGGCCTGGTCAAAAAATAGTCAGCATTGAGGACACCCATGAGTTAAACTTGCTCCATGAAAACTGGATTCCTGCAGTATCAAGGCAGAGCTTTACAGACGGGCAGATGGGCGAGATCACACAATATGATCTCCTAAGAGCAGCGCTAAGACAGCGCCCAGACATAATCATAGTTGGCGAAACAAGAGGCAGGGAGGCATACACGCTATTCCAAGCAATGGCCACGGGACATGGCGGCTTTTCATCCATTCATGCGGACTCTGTAGAGGCGACTCTGACGAGGCTGGTGTCATCACCGATGGATGTCCCAAAAACGCTGATCGCAAATACATTGGACATAATCACGCTTCAGCTAAAGCTCCGATTTGGGGACAAATCGGTCAGAAGAATAATCCAGATATCAGAGATAGCAGGCCTTGATGAAAAGACTGGCGAATTAAATACGCATGAGGTCTTCAGGTGGGACCCAGCTACTGATACACATCAGTTTACCGGAAATAGTTTGGTTGCTAATAAAATCAAGGACCGAACTGGAATTGATGACGATCAAATAAAATACGAGATTGAGAAAAGAAAGACAGCCCTACAATGGCTAACGGAAAACAACATCCGAGGGCACAAAGACGTAATGA
>CAZETC010000001.1:3055-3616 GCA_964515435.1 uncultured Candidatus Nitrosotenuis sp. | reverse complement strand
GTTTTACTCTGATTCGGACAGATTCTATGAGAAAAAGCGACTCGTGATTAAGTGATGATGGGCCTGCTAAAACCACAAAACTATGAAAAAAGGTCTAAAAACGAACCATCTAGGTTCCAAGTTTATAGCTACAGACTACTAAACCGATACCTGCATTTTCTGTACCCTAGGTTACCAAAGCTAAGAGAGCACATCAAGGAAGCTATGATGCCAGCTCCATTCGAGGTTTTTGTAGCAAGTATGGTTTCCTCAAGCTTCATAGCTGGAGTTTGCGGCTTAGTAGGGGCAATTGCAGCCTCGATAATTTTGAATCTAGGATCACTGTCAACTGTCGTGCTTTGCGTTTGTGGTGGAGTCGGCCTTACAGTGATGACTTTTTTTGCAATGCAAGCACTCCCGATTCTTAACGCAAAAACCAGAGCACAGAAACTCGGCGAGGAGATGCCTCACTACATTGGATACATGGCAACGCTTTGCGCCAGTGGGCTTTCTTTGGAGGGAGTCTTCAAGTCAGTCTCAGCTGAGAACACTAACGAGGAAATAGTCAAAGACGCAAAATTT
>CAZETC010000001.1:2121-3045 GCA_964515435.1 uncultured Candidatus Nitrosotenuis sp. | reverse complement strand
AGGATGCCAAATTTGTGACGCGAAACATCGAAATTCTTGGAATGGATGTAATTACGGCGGTAAATGACCTGATAAGACGCACCCCAAAGGGGCCGTACTCTGAGCTGCTGGACGGCGTCATAGTCACCTTCAAGGCTGGTGGCAGCCTGCGAGAGTATTTTCTGGCTGCTGCAAAGGTCCACCTTGAAGAAAAGAAGCTCAGTGTCAAGAGGTCTACTGAGTCTCTTGGGATAATGGCAGAAATGTACACGATTTTGCTAATCGTCTTTCCCCTTATGGCAATAATCATGCTCTCGATAATGGCAATAATGAGCCCAGATCTTGGAGGTTTTGACCTAGTTACTCTCATGAACATACTCACTTACATGCTAGTCCCGCTTTTTGGGACGGTTTTACTAATAATGATGAACTCTATGGTGCCAAAGAGATAATGTCAACAAAAACACTCGCAAAGGCAGCCGAGGTCAAGGTACCCACAATACCTCTGGTCAACACTGAAAAATTCAGAGTGGCCGTAATTTCCGCAGTAGCTAGCATAGCAGTCATAATTTTTAGCATTTACATGACGGACAGAATTCACCTCATCACAAAAGAAGTTGGAATTATCTTTGGAATCCTAGCTGGCATAATACCACTTGCAATGCTGCAGCTAAAAGAAGTGACGCGAAGAGACGGAATAGACAGACACCTCCCATTATTCCTGCTTTCACTTGTAAGTTCGATTCAGAGCGGATCAAATCTAATTCAAGCAATTCAGCTAACGCCTGAGAGAAACATGGGGGTCATGGGACCATTGTTGAAAAACCTAAAATCAAATATCAGCTGGGGTATGCCAATTGACGAAGCATTTGAAAACTTTGCAAAAAAAGCAGGCACCAGGATGGCAAGGAGAGTTACAGTGCTACTGGGGATTGCATTCAAAAA
>CAZETC010000001.1:1240-2111 GCA_964515435.1 uncultured Candidatus Nitrosotenuis sp. | reverse complement strand
CAGAAAACCTCGAAACCATACAAAAACACGTAAGCGAGCTGCGAAACTTGGAAAAGGAACGCAAGTCGGCCCTCCAACCATACACCTATACGATCTACATATCTTTTGCAGTTTTCATTGCAATTACAGCCATCCTATCAACGCAGTTTTTCACACAGATCGAGTCAGTAAAGGAGCTCATTGCCAGTGAAAAAGGGACGGGCACTGGTAACACCATGTTTTCAGCACTTTCCGGAATCAACATCAACGAGCTTGATTCAATATTGTTTAACATGGCGATAATAGAAGCAATATTTGGCGGCATAGCAGCAGGTAAAATAGGATCAGGATCATATGTAGCTGGGATAAAACACGTTATTCTCATGATAGTAATCGCAGTGGTCGCGTTTATGGCCTTCTAAGATCAGGCAATTCTGAAAAAAAGCATGAAAACCTATCGATCAACGAAATAATTTTGCGCGTAGAATTCCTACGCAAGTGTTTTTAAAGCTAAAGCAAAACCTCCGCTAGGTTGATGCAAGGGAATCTAAAAGATGACATTGAATCTGTTCAAAAAGAACAGAGACCACCATTAATACACAACAGCCGGTTAAATAATGTGGAAGAAACCACCGCAAACGGAACGGTAGACCTAGAGCTAACTAGAGTACAGTCGCCATACGTTGAGGAATTGACACTGGAGCTCTCCACTATTCTAGGCATGGATGATCTAGAAGCAAAGATTTACCTGAGTCTTTTGCGAACTGGTCCCATAACTGCAAGCGCACTTGCAAAAGAGATCAACATAGACCGTGCAAAGACATATCGCGTAATCGACAAGCTATCAAGTAACGGAATTGTTTCCATTACATTTTCATCGCCAAAGCTATGC
>CAZETC010000001.1:0-1230 GCA_964515435.1 uncultured Candidatus Nitrosotenuis sp. | reverse complement strand
GGTGAAGTCCTCTCCTTAGCATTACAGAAAAAGGAAGAAGAGATAGCGAAGATTAAAACAGACGGTAAGAAAACCATAGACAAAATAAAACAGCTAAGCAACACGGAAAACAAAACGGCCATACCGACATTTCGGATCATCCAAGGAATCGAAAACATTACCTCGCAGATTGAGCGAATCTTGGAAAATACCACTGATGTGTTTTATCTTGTCACCAGCACAGAGGATGTCTCCAAGCTTTATCACACATCGATTCCAGCAAAGATCAAGCAAACACAAAAATCAAGAGGCACAGTGCGGCTAATAATTGATGATGCGTCTCCGAAACTGCTCCCATTCATCAAAAGGTTCGGCGCAAGCGAGGTCAGAATCGGGAGACTACCTTCAAAGGGACGAATCGTTGTATCAAAGAAATGCCCAACGAATGGCAAACTTTTGATGGCAGACTCGGCAGTCAAAGGAATGCTGCACGAAAATATCGATTTAGAGTGCGCCCTCTTTACCAATTCTGAAGAGATGACAACCAACATCTTTACCTTGTGCAACTTCATCTGGAAGAGCGCAACCGCAGTCAACTTTTAATTCTAAAAACAATAAATAATACAGAAAATTAATCCACAAGGATCTTGTTTATAATTAATTACAAAAATTATGACGAAATAACAGGTACGAATGCTGCAAAACTCGCGTCTGTGGCAAGCTCTGTGGCAAAAAGACATGGCATAAAAATAGCAATATCGCCTCCACACCACCTCCTGCTATCAATTAAGAACTATCCTGGACCGATACTTGCACAGCACGTAGACAATGCCAAGGTTGGCAGCACTACGGGCTTTATAATACCAGAATTATTAAAAAAATCAAGGATAAGCGGCTCGCTAATCAACCACAGCGAACACCGAATTCCGGCCAAGGACATTGCCGAACTAGTAAAAAGAATGAAAACGTTGAAGATGATGTCAGTTGTCTGTGTCAAAGACGTAGCAGAGGCGGCCAAATACGCAAAGCTAAACCCAGACTACATTGCAATCGAGCCGCCAGAACTAATTGGCAGTGGAAGAGCAGTATCCACCGAAAAACCTGAACTGATAACAAAAGCGGTTCAAGCAGTCAAGGCTGCAAAAAATAGCACCAAACTTCTCTGTGGTGCAGGAATTGTCACCGGCAATGACGTCAGAAAAGCAATGGAGCTTGGCTCAAAAGGCATACTCGTGGCAAGCGGCATAGTCA